>JBKPSZ010000164.1:0-26513 GCA_046735265.1 Acidobacteriota bacterium
GGCCCGAGCAACACCGCTCCCGCCGAAGACGGGGCCCCGCCTCGCCCTGCTGCCGGGCAGCCGGCGCGAGGAGGTGTTTCGCCACTGGCCGCCCATGCGCGACGCCGCCGTGCGACTGGCGTCGCGGCGCGGGATCGAATCGTTCGTCGTCCGGCCGCCCTCGCCGCCCGAAGACCTCTACGCAGGCGCGGAGGCGGCCGGCATCCGGTTCATCTCGAGCGGCGCGCACGCCTGGCTCGCGTCGGCCGATCTCGCGCTCGTCGCTTCCGGGACGGCGACCCTCGAAACCGCTCTCTGCGAACTTCCCATGATTGTGATTTACCGGACCTCGTGGACGAGCTTCGCGATCGGACGCGCCCTCGTGAAAGTGCCGTGGATTTCGCTCGTGAACATCGTCGCGCAGGAAGAGGTCGTGCCGGAGCTCCTGCAGACCGCGGTCACTTCCGATCGTCTCGCCCGCGAGGCCGAAGCCCTGCTCGACTCGGCGCCCCGGCGGGAGCGGATGAAAGCGGGACTCGCGCGCGTCGCGCGAGAGCTCGGTCCGCCTGGCGCGAGCGACCGGGCCGCACGGGAGGTCCTCGACGCGATGGACGGGAGCGCGGAGACCGGCGTCCGCGCCGCGAGCCGTTGAGCGGTTCGGAGCCGGCCCCGCCGTCGGGTCCCGAGGCCGCGCCCCGGCCGGCGCTCGGCCGACTGCTGCGATATTTCTCCCGGTATCGGGGGCGGGCCTTCGCCGCCGTGCTCGCCATGGCGGTGGTCTCGGCCTCCACCGTCGCCCTGCTCTTCCTCCTGAACAAGGTGATCGACGACGCCCTGGGCGCCGGCGCCGCGGCGAAGCTCGCGGGACTCCCGGAGCGCGCCACCGAGCACGCCGCGCCGCTCCTGCGTTGGCTCGAAAGGGGATACGCGGCCCTGGTCTCGGCCGCCGCCGGCGCCGGAATCCCGAAGCGTTTCGCGATCCCCCTCGCGCTTCTCGGCGCGCTCTTCGTCAAGAACGCGCTCTCGTACGTCTCCGAGTACGAGCTGAACGGCATCGGCCTCGGAATGGTTCGCGATCTGCGCCGCGACGCCTACGGCCGGCTGATCGGCCAGTCGAGCCGCTTTTACGCGAAGTCCTCGACGGGGGACCTGATGAGCCGCATCCTGACGGACGCCGAACAGATCCAGCTCGCCTTCGGAAGCCAGCTCGCCGACTTCGCGCAGGGCGTGCTGACCATGGCGCTCGTCCTCGTGTACGCCTTCTCTTTGAACGCGCGTCTCGCGTTTCTCGTGTTCGTCGTCGCTCCGATCGTCCTTCTCTCGATCCTCCAGAACGCCCGCCGGCTGCGGCGCACGGCGATCTCTTCGCGCGAGCGACTGGGGGAGATGGGATCGCTCCTTTCGGAGACCCTTCGCGGGCACCGGGTCATCAAGACGTACGGGATGGAGAACTACGAGAAGGCGCGGTTCGGCGCCGCCAACAGCCGGTACTTCCGCGTGAGCCGCAAGACCATACGAATCCAGGCCCTGAACGGACCGCTCATGGAGGTGCTCGCCGGCACGGGGCTCGCGGCGATCTTCGCCTACGCGGCCGGCCAGATCCCGCAGGGACGCCTAACCGTCGGCCAGCTCGTCTCCTTCCTGGCGGCGATCCTCATGCTCTACAAGCCGCTGAAAGACGTCACGAGAACGAACCTCACGCTGCAGCTCGCTCTCTCCTCCGCTTCGCGGATCTTCGAGGTCGTGGACGCCGAAAACGAGATCACGGATCGCCCCGGAGCCCGTCCGCTCCCGCCGCTCCGGGAGGCGATCCGTTACGAGTCCGTCGGCTTCGCCTACGCGGACGATCCGGTCCTTCGAGCCATCGATCTGGAGATCCGGCGCGGGGAGACGGTAGCGATCGTCGGGCCTTCCGGCGCCGGGAAGACCACCCTCGTGAACCTGCTTGCCCGGCTTTACGACCCGACCGCCGGTCGCATCACGCTGGACGGGACCGACCTGCGGGACGCGACACTCGTGTCGCTCCGGCGGCAGATCAGCCTCGTCACGCAGGACGTCATCCTCTTCGACTCGACGGCGCGGGAGAACATCGCCTACGGGGAGCCGGACGCCCCCGACGAGAAGGTCCGCTCGGCCGCGCGCGCCGCGTGCGCCGACGAGTTCATCGAGAGACTGCCGCAGGGGTACGACACGCCCGTGGGAGAGGGAGCCTCCCGCCTCTCCGGCGGACAGAGGCAGCGTCTCGCGATCGCGCGGGCCCTGTACAAGGACGCCCCGATCCTGATCCTGGACGAGGCGACTTCGCAGCTCGACGTCGAGTCGGAGACGCTGGTCGCCCGCGCGGTCCGCAATCTCATGGCGGGACGCACGACCCTCGTGATCGCGCACCGACTCTCGACGGTCCGCCGCGCCGACCGGATCGTCGTCCTCGACGCCGGACGGATCGTCGAAAGCGGCTCGCACGCCGAACTCTTGACTCGCAACGGCCTCTACCGCAGGCTCCACGACATGCAGTTCTTCGTGGAAGTGGACGCACCTCCCGCGGCGGCGGGATCCGCGGGCGGTCGATGACGCTCCGGAGCATGACGGGCTTCGGGCGGGCCCGCGGCGGCGTGGGCGCGGGCTTCGCCTGCGAGCTGACCGCCCGCAGCGTCAACCACCGGTTCCTGGAGCTCTCCGTGCGCGCCCGCGACACGGAGGCGCCGCTCGAGGCGACTGTCCGCCGCGTCTTCACGCGGCGTCTCTCCCGCGGGAAAGTCGAAGTCTCGCTACGCTGGACGCGGACGGAGGCTTCCTCCCCGGCGGTGGCGGTGGACGAGCGTCTTCTCGAATCGCTCCTCGAGCGGTTGAGCGAGCTCTCCCGGCGCTATCCGATCCGGGGCGAGCTCGAGGCGCGGGACCTGCTGGCCGTGCCGCAGCTGATCTCGATCGACCCGCCGACGGACGGCTTCGCCGCGGAAGAGGTGGAAGCGGTCGAGAAGCTCGCCGAGGAGGCGGCCTCCGCCGTCGTGGCGATGCGCGAGGAGGAGGGCCGCCAGATCGCGGCCGAGCTCTCCCAGCGCATCGCCATCCTCGAGCGGAAGCTCGAGCCTCTCGCGGCGCGGCGGGACGAGATCGTAAGGTCGATCGCCGCGACTCTTCGGGAGCGCATGTCCTCGCTGTTCTCCGGCCTTCCGATCGATTCGGGTCGGCTGGAGCAGGAGGCGGCGCTCGCCGCGGAACGGTCCGACGTGTCTGAGGAAATCGCGCGCCTGACCGGGCACCTGAAGCAGTTCCGCGAGCTCCTGGACGGGGAGAAAGGGCCCGTCGGGAAGAAGCTCGACTTTCTCACGCAGGAGATCTTGAGAGAGATCAACACCCTGGGCGCCAAGGCCCGCGACCTGACCCTCGCCCGAGAAGTTCTGGAGATGAAGGCGGAGACGGAGAAGATCCGCGAGCAGGTCCAGAACGTCGAATGAGCCCGGAGCGCGGGGATCTCTACATCGTCTCGTCTCCCTCGGGCGGCGGAAAGACCACACTCATTCGCCGACTCCTCGCCGACCCGCCGGGGGCGCCCCTGCACTTTTCCGTATCTCATACGACCCGCCCGAAGCGGGCCGGGGAGCTGGACGGCCGCGAATATCACTTCGTCTCGGTCGAGGAGTTTCAGCGCATGGTTCAACGCGACGAGTTCCTCGAGCACAACGAGGTGCACGACAACATCTACGGCACGTCGAAGGCCGAAGTACTGCCGAGGCTCGCGGCCGGGTCCGACGTCGTGCTCGACATCGACGTGCAGGGAGCGCGAGACGTCCGCCGCGTCCACCCCGAGTCGATCTCGATCTTCATCGTCCCGTCCTCGCCGGCCGAGCTCGAGCGGCGGCTCGTCTCCAGGGGTCTGGACGGGCCCGAAGCGATCCGAAAAAGGCTCATCAACGCGGCGCGTGAGATTCAGGAAGCCCCTTCCTTTCAATATGTTATCGTGAACGATCATCTCGATCGGGCCTCTCTTGAGCTACAATCGATCGTTCGGGCCCGGCGGCTGTCGCCGGGTCGTCAGGCGGAGCGCCTGGAGCGGATCCGCCGAGAATTCCGTTGAGCAGGGGAGAGGAATGATCCAGAAGATGCCCGAAGGGGTGGACAGCAAGTTCCGTCTGGTGTTGCTGGTGGCTCGCCGAGCGGAGCAGTTGATGCGGGGCGCCCGCCCGAAGCTCGAGAGCGATCGGCCGCAGAAGCCGACCAAGCTTGCCGCCGCCGAGTTCGAAGCCGGTCAGGTTCGCTGGGACTACGGCGAGGAAGGGGGCGTTCTCGAGCCGGCCACGGAGACCGAAGGCGAGAACGCGGCCGAGGTCGCCGAGGAAGAGGCGACCGTCTCCGAATAGAGCTCCTCCGGCGTCTTCCCATGTCCCGCCCGCGCCGCATCGTTCTCGGTGTCTCGGGCGGGATCGCCGCGTACAAGGCAGCGGAAGTCCTGCGCGGGCTCACACAGAGCGGTGCCGAGGTCGAGGTCGCGCTGACCCGAGGCGCCCTCGAGTTCGTGCGGCCGCTCACGTTCGCCGCTCTGTCGGGACGACCCGTCCACACCGAGGTCTGGGGGGACGGGAACACGCCGGCGGTGGACCACGTCGAACTCGCCGACTGGGCCGACGTGCTGGCGGTCGCCCCCGCGACGGCGCACACCCTCGCGAAATTCGCGAACGGTCTCGCCGACGACTTCCTCTCGACCTATTTCCTCGCGCACCATCGCGCGGTCCTCCTGGCTCCCGCGATGGAAACGGGGATGTGGGAGAACCCCGCCGTTCGCAGGAACGTCGACGCGCTCGTCGCGAGGGGCGCGCGCCTCGTCGGGCCCGACGCGGGGCCGCTCGCGAGCGGCCACAGCGGAATCGGTCGGATGGCGGAGCCCGCGGTGATCGTCGATCAGATCCTCCGGCTGGCCGAGGGCCGCCGCGACCTCGAGGGCCTCCGGCTTCTCGTCACCGCCGGGCCGACGCGCGAGCGCCTCGATCCGATTCGCTTCGTCTCCAACCGGTCGAGCGGGCGGATGGGCTTCGCGCTCGCGGAGGCGGCGCGCGACCGGGGCGCGCGCGTCACGCTCCTCGCAGGGCCGACGGAGCTGCCGGCGCCCGGCGGCGTCCGCGTTCTGCCCTTCGAGACGGCCGACGAACTCCACGCGCTCCTTCTCTCCGAGTTTCCGGAATGCGACGGTCTCATCATGGCTGCGGCCGTCGCGGATTTCATCCCGGCGGAGAGCCCGAGCCGGCTCCACCGGGAGGCCGGAGAAGTCAACGTCCGACTGACTCCCGGGCGGGACATCCTGGCGAGCCTGAAGCCGCTGCGCCGGGATCAGACCGTCGTCGCGTTCGCGGCCGAGACGGAGGACCTGGAGACACGCGGAAAGCGGAAGATGGAGGCCAAGGGGGCCGACCTCGTCGTCGTCAACGACGTCGGGCGCGCCGATATCGGGTTCGATTCCGAGGCCAACGAAGTGCTCCTCCTGGATCGCCACGGACGGCGCGAGGCCGTGCCGCGGTCGAGCAAGCGTGAGGTCGCCGATCGGATCTGGGACGCGTTCCTGTCGGCGCGACGCGCCGCATCGCCCGCGGCTTCCCCCCGCGGCTGACCGCGCGTAGACTCGCGGGGCGATGCGAGAGCCGCCGGCGCGAGAGCTGCTCGAGTACTTCCGCGATCTCGGCGTCGACGAAGTTTTCCTCGCGGCACCCTCCTCGCCGGCGCCGGCGGCCGTTGCGGGTTCGATGCGGGATCTGGCGGCTCTGCAGAAGTTCCTCGAAGGTTGCCCGCGCTGCAAGCTGTCGAAGACCCGGACGAACATCGTCTTCGGTCAGGGGAATCCGAAAGCCGACCTGATGTTCGTCGGCGAAGCGCCGGGACGCGAAGAGGACGAGCAGGGCCTCGCTTTCGTGGGCCGAGCCGGCGGCCTGCTGACCAAGATCATCGAAGCGATGGGGAAGTCGCGGGGAGACGTCTGGATCTGCAACGTCTTGAAATGCCGCCCTCCCAACAACCGGAATCCGGAAGCCGACGAGGTTGCGGCGTGCATGCCCTTCCTCGACGAGCAGATCCGTCTCGTCTCCCCCCGCGTGATCGTCACGCTCGGGACGTATTCGGCTCAGGCGGTTCTCGGAACCGACGAGCCGATCGGGCGCCTCCGGGGACGCTGGCAGAGCGCGCGCGGCGTGAAGGTGATGCCGACGTTCCACCCGGCGTTCCTCTTGCGCTCGCCGGAACGCAAAAAAGACGTCTGGGAGGACATGAAGAAGGTCATGGAGTACTTGGCCGGGGAATAGCCGGCGCTCTCGAGATGTCCTCGGGTCCCCCGGGAAGCGCGCCTCGATCCGGAGACCGGATGGACGAGACCCGGACGGCCGAGGCCGCCGCCGACAATTTCGCGACGCACGTTTCCTGGGCTCCGTCGCGTATCCGGGGGATGCGCGTCGCCCAGGACGACGGGCTCCTTCTGGTGGACTCGGGGCTGGCGAGCGACACGTTCAACGTCGTCTGTCGGTCCCGGCTTCCGCAGGGGAGTGCGGCGAAGCGCGTGCGGGAGGCGATCGACCATTTCCGCCGCGAGCGGCGCACGTTCTCCTGGTGGACCGCGCCGGGCGACCGGCCGGAGGGACTGGCGGGCCTTCTCGTCGAGAACGGCCTGCGCCCGGCCGAAGTCGAGACGGGCATGTGGCTCGATCTCGATCGGCTGCCGCTCTGGCCGCCCCCGGCGGGCTTCGATGTTCGCCGCGTCCGAACCCCGGCCGAGCTCGGCGCCGTCGCGCGCGTGACCGCCGCCAATGCGGCGCCGCCGGACGCCGCCGTCGAGCGCTACTTTCGGCTCGCGGCGCCGTTCGTTCTCGCGAACGACTCGCCCCTGTCGTTTTTCCTCGGATATCTCGCCGGCGAGCCGGTCGCGGCCGCGGAGATCACCGCGGGCGAGAGTATCGCCGGCCTGTACGGCCTCTCGACGATCGAAGCTTTCCGGGGCCGCGGCTTCGGAGGGGCATTGACCCTGGCCGCCCTGCGCGAGGCGCGCGCCGCCGGCCGTCACACCGCCGTCCTGCAGGCGGCCCCGGCGGGCGCGGGGCTCTACCGCCGGATCGGCTTCGCGCCGTTCGGCGAGATCGTGGAATACAAACCCGCCTCCCGCGAGGACGAACGGCCTTGAAACGAAAAGGGGCGGCGCGAGCCGCCCCCAGAATCTCGAGAGATCGGACGAGCTACTTGGTGAGGACGCTGAATATCGGGAAGTGGCTCGCCGCCCCCATGAAGAAGAGCATCGGGATCGAGAGCCACGCGTTCGTGCGGGACGCGAGGAACGCGCGGCGCGCCCAGGCGGGCAGCTCGGTGGGCGCGGCGGCTCCCGCCTCCACCGTGGCCCGCGTCGCGGCGAGGATCTTCTTCTGCAGCGGCCAGATGATCATCCAGACGTTCAGAAACATGATCGTGCCGAGGCCGCCGCCGATCTCGATCGAGATCACGCGGGAGCTCGAGCCGACGTTGTGTGCCATGAGCGCAACGGCGTACGAGATGAAAATCACGACGACCGCGATCACGATCGCGAGGACGCGGCCGTCCTTCAAGGGCCCGCCGGCGACGGAGACGCGATAGAACGCGGCGAGGACGATGAAAGCGATCGCCCATCCGACGACGAAGTGGACCAGTGGCATGTGCCCGGTCTTCTCACCGTCGATGAGGTAGTAGAAGTAGATGAACCCGGTGAACCAGGTGAGCATCGCTCCCCAGCGGAACCACCACAGAGTCTTGGGGATCACGTTCAGGTTGACACGACCCTTGATCGCACCGTCTAGATCCTTCTGGACCTTCACGTTGACGAGGTTGAACCAGTAGAGCATCCCGATCCAGGTGATTCCCCCGAGGAAATGGAGCCAGCGAAGCAGAAACTGAAAGTTCGTCGGGAAATCCTGGGGCCAGGTCAGCATCCTCCCTCCTTGCGCGCGGGCGCGCCGCGCGCCTCCACGCGAAAACGAATTCGGAAATGCCGCTCGACGCGGGCGCAATGTCGGCGAGAACCGGAGCGGACGAGCCCGTTCACGGAAGCGGTCCGAGGAGCAGCTCCGGGCTCATCGCGCGGTCCAGCTCCTCTTCGGTCAGCACTTTCTTCTCGAGGAGCACGTCGCGGACCCTCAGGCCTCGCGCGACGGCGTCCTTGAAGATCTCGGCGGCGCGCGCGTAGCCGATGCGCGGGGTCAGCGCGGTGACGACCGACGGCGTGTCCTCGAGGTAGATCAGGCACTGTTCCGTGTTCGCCTGGATGCCGTCAATACAGCGCTGGCGGACGACCGGAAGGAAGTTGATCAGCAGCTGCGGCCCGCGGGTCAGGTTGTAGGCGAGGAGCGGCATCATGACGTTCAGGTCGATCTGTCCGCCGCCGACCGCGAGCTGGTTGGCGGCATCGAATCCGATCACCTGGAAGCAGAGCATGTTCAGGCACTCGAGAAGCGCGGGGTTCACCTTCCCGGGCATGATCGAGGAACCCGGCTGGACCGCCGGCAGCCGGATCTCGTCGATGCCGGTCGCCGGCCCCGACGCCAGGAGACGGAGATCGTTCGTGATGCGGCCGAGCTCGACGGCGAACGCTCGGAGGGCGGACGAATAGTCGCCCGCCGCTGCCCGGCTCTGCAGCGCCTCGCGCGGGTCGGCCGCCGGCGAGAGCTTCTCGCCCGTTTCGGCGCAGAGGTAGGCGATCGCCTTCTCCCGGAATCCCGCGACCGAATTCAGACCGGTCCCCGCCGCCGTGCCGCCGAGCGCGAGCTCCCGAAGGCCGTCGAGCGAGCGGTCCAGGACCTCCCGCCGCTTCTCGAGCGCCTTCGCGTAGGCGCGAAACTCCTGGCCGAGCGTGACGGGCACCGCGTCCATCAGGTGCGTGCGCCCGGACTTCAGGATGCCCGCGAACTCTTCTCCCTTTCGCTCGAAGGAGGCCGTCAGAAGCGCGACTTCGCGGACGAGCGCGCGCCCGACGGCGAGCGCCGAGAGATGGAGCGCCGTCGGAAAGGTGTCGTTGGTGGACTGACCGAGGTTGACCTCGTCGTTCGGGTGGACGGCGGAGCGGTCTCCGCGCCCCTTTCCGAGAATCTCGGCCGCGCGCCCGGCGAGGACTTCGTTCACGTTCATGTGGAACGAGACGCCGGCGCCGGCCTGATAGACGTCGACGACGAACTGATCCGCGTGCCGGCCGGCGAGGACTTCGTCGCAGGCCTGCCCGATGGCGGCCGCCTTCTCGGCCGGGAGGCGTCCGAGATCGGCGTTGGCGCGCGCGCAAGACTTCTTGATGCGCGCGTAGGAGCGGATCACTTCGGGATGGGCCCGCTCTCCGGAGATGGGATAGTTTTCAATCGCGCGCGAGGTCTGCGCACCCCAGTAGGCCTCGTCGGGAATCTCCCGCGTTCCCAGGCTGTCCCTTTCCTGCCGCAGTGATCCCTCCCGCGTCTCGGAGAACCGCCGCAACATTAGCAGATCGCGACCGCGTCGCCTGGAATAGAATTCCGTCGGCTCGCCGCGCGAGCGGAGAGCATCGTCGATGAAACATTCGCTCTGGAGTCGGCGCGTCCCTCGAGCGGTTCGGGTCTTCGCCGTTCTGCTTCCGTCGATCGCAATCGCTGCGGCCTGCCGGCGCCGCGCGGATCCGCCGCCGGCGCCCGCGACCGCCGCGACTCCCGTCCCGGCGGCGACGCCGGCCACTGTCGTCGTTCCGGAGCAATACGGGTTTCGGCCGGCCGAACGCCGCACGGTCGAGGACTTTCTCCGGCGGCACGCGGACCTGCGGCTCCCGACCGACCAGGACCGCCGCGTCTCGTCCGGAGACGGAGACGTCCAGCATCTCTACGGCGTCTACCATCCCTACTTCGTGCGGGGAGACCTGAACGACGACGGCTTGCTCGACTTCGTGATCGGCTTCGTGCGGCGCGACTCCTCTCCCTCGACCCCGTGGTTCACCGTGGCGGTCTTCTCGGGCAGGGAGGACGGCACTTTCGGGCCGGAAGTGTTCCTCGAGCGCGACATCTCGCTGTCCGCCGGCGATCTCTCGATCGACCGCGACGCGGTGGTGATCACCCCGGATCTGGACGACGAGGCGACGCGACGATATCGGTGGGATCCCTCCCGACGGTCCTACGTGTTCGTGCGCGACGACGAGCCCGAGACCGACCCGCCCGACCTGTCTCGAACGTAGGGGAATCGGATCATCGGTTCATCGGATCATCGGCCTATCGGCGGAGCGGTCGGCTCCGATCTCCCGATGACCGGAGCTTCCGATCTCCCGATCGTCTCGGTCGCTCTTCCCCTGCCGATCCGACAGGAGTTTTCCTACCGCGTCCCCTCGGGGATGGAGCCGCCGCCGCCCGGATACCGGGTCCGCGTGCCCTTCGGGGAGCGGATCCTGACCGGCGTCGTGACCGGCCGTTCGGCACCCGCCGCGCCGGCCGCGCTGCGCGACGTGCTCGAGGTGATGGACTCGGAGCCCGTGTGCACGCCCGAGATCCTCTCGACGGCGTCGCGCGTCGCCGAGCGCTTCTTCGTCTCGACCGGAGAGGTCTTGAAGAGCGCGCTTCCCGCGCGGCTGCCGGCGGGAGGGGCCGTCCGCTACCGGATCACGGAGCGCGGGGCGCTGGCGAAGGCCTCCGAAAAGGAGCGCGTGATCCTCGATCGTCTTGCGGACGGAAGCGCGGTCCGAGTCACCGACCTGCCGCTCGAGGGGCGCCTCGAGACACTGCGAGCGCTCGAAGAGCGCGGTTGGGTCCGGCCCGTGATGCCCTCGAAACCCATCCGCCGAACCGAGCTCGCCTACCTTCCCGCAAAGCTCGCCCCGGACGAGCGCTCCCGCCGTCTCGGCCGCAGCCGGCGGGGCGCCGAAGTGCTCGCCTTCTTGGACGAGCTCTCGCGGCCCGCGACCGCGCCGGAGATCTCGGCCTCCACGGGGTCATCGGCTTCGGTCGTCCGGACACTCGCTTCGCGCGGTCTGCTTCTCTCCTTCGAGCAGACCCGCCGCCCCGATCCGAGCCCCTTCGGAGCCGCCTCCGGCGAACCGGTCCTCCGTCTGACCCCGGAGCAGGCCACGGCCGAGGCCGCCGTCCTCGACGCGATCCGATCCCGCCGCTACCTGGGCGCCCTCCTACAGGGCGTGACCGGGAGCGGAAAAACCGAGATTTACGTGCGAGCGATCGCCGCGGCGCTCGAGGCCGGCCGAGGGGCGATCTGGCTCGTCCCCGAGATCGCCCTGACTCCGTTCTTCGCGCGCCGCTTGACGACTCAATTCGGCGACCGCGCCGCTGTCCTCCACTCCGCGCTCTCGGAGCGCGAGCGGGCGGAAGCCTGGGAGCGGGTCCGATCTGGCCGGGCGCGCGTGGCGATCGGCCCCCGCTCCGCGGCCTTCGCGCCCGTGGCCGAGCCGGGGCTGTTCGTCGTCGACGAGGAGCACGACGCCTCCTACAAGCAGCGCGAGTCCCCGCGCTACGACGCGCGAGAAGTGGCTGCGATCCGGGCGCGCGCGAACGACGCCGCCCTGATCTTCGGATCAGCGACCCCGTCGCTCGAGGCCTACCATGCCGCACGCGAAGGGAGGCTCGCCCTTCTCGAGCTTCCGACTCGGGTCGAGAACCGGCCGCTTCCGACCGTCGAGATCGTAGACTTGAGACGCGAGAAGGCGCTGCCGGAGGAGAGGGGAGTGCCACTCTTTTCCGCGCCTCTCGTCGCGCGCCTGCGCGAGGTCTTCTCGGCGGGGGAGCAGGCCATCCTGCTCCAGCCGCGACGCGGCTACGCCCCGTTTCTCCTCTGTCGCGATTGCGGTCACGACTTCCGCTGCTCCGAATGCAGCGTCTCGCGCACCGTGCACGACCGGGGGCGCTCGCTCCTGTGCCACTACTGCGGGCGACGCTCGCCGCGACCCGCTCGCTGTCCCGACTGCGGCGGGGCGATCCTCGAGGAGATCGGCGCCGGCACCGAGCGCGTCGGCGAGCGATTCGCCGCGCTCTTCCCGAACGTTCCCCATGCGATCCTCGACCGCGACACGGCGCGCCGGCGCGGCCCGGCGCAGGTCCTCTCCGAGATGGCTTCCGGACGCATCGCCTGCCTGATCGGGACGCAGATGGTCGCCAAGGGGCACGACTTTCCGAACGTGACGGCCGTGGGTGTGCTCTCCGCCGACACCCTCCTGAACTTCCCCGATTTCCGGTCGGCGGAGAAGACTTTTCAACTCCTGTCGCAGGTGGCGGGGCGCGCGGGGCGGGGGAGCGTTCCGGGAACCGTCCACGTCCAGACCTTCCACCCGCAGCATCCCGCGATCGTGCTCGCTGCGGCGCACGACCTCCACGGCTTCGCGCGGCAGGAGCTCGAGTTCCGGCGCGCTTTCGTCTACCCCCCGTTTTCCGAGCTCGCGGTGATCCTCCTTTCGTCGGCCGACCGCGATCGCGCCGAGCGCGCGGCGGCGGGCCTGGGCGGCGCCCTCGGGAAGCGGGCGGATCGGCTCCGACTCTCCGGGCCCGCCCCGGCTCCTCTCGAGCGCCTGCAGGGGAGGTGGCGATTTCAGATCCTCCTTCGGGCCGCCGATCGGAGAAGGCTCCTGGCGGCGCTCGAAGAGGCGGTTCCGGAGCGCGCGCCGGCGGGCGTCCGGATCGACGTGGACGTGGATCCCCAGGACCTGATGTAGGAACGGCGCCCGTCGGTCCCGACCGTTACAATTCTCCCGATGAACGAAGAGGCCAATTTCGAGGAGCCGATCGTGAAGCTGCGACGGCGGATCGAGGAGCTGTCGGCGCTTCCCGACGACGCTTCCCACCGACGGGAGATCGAGAAGCTCCGGGAGCGTCTCGAGCGCGTCTCGCGCGAGATCTACGCCAGTTTGACGCCGTGGCAGAAGACGCTCGTGGCCCGCCATCCGGCACGCCCCTACCCGCTCGATTACATCGCCGCGCTGACGACCGAGTTCACCGAGCTCCACGGCGATCGGAAATTCGCGGAGGACCCCGCGGTCGTCGCCGGCTTCGCCTTCTTCCGGGCGAGACCCGTCGCCGTGATCGGACACCAGAAGGGGCGCGACACGAAGGAGAAGGTGCGGCGGAACTTCGGCATGCCCCGGCCCGAAGGTTTTCGCAAGGCGCTTCGGGTGATGGAGCTCGCCGAGAAGTTCCGCCGGCCGATCCTGACCTTCGTGGACACCGCGGGCGCCTATCCGGGAATCGACGCCGAGGAGCGCGGCCAGGCGGAGGCGATCGCGACGAATCTCCGGGAAATGGCGTCCTTCCATGTTCCGATCATCGTCACGGTGACGGGGGAGGGGGGCTCCGGAGGCGCGCTCGCGCTCGGAGTCGGCGACCGAATCCTCATGCTCGAGCACGCGATCTATTCCGTGATCTCCCCGGAGGGATGCGCCGCGATCCTCTGGAAGGACGCTTCGCGCAAGAAGGACGCGGCCGAGGCGCTCAAGCTGACGGCGGCGGACCTGGTCGAGCTCGCCGTCATCGACGAGGTCGTGCCGGAGCCGCCCGGCGGCGCGCACGCCGATCCCGCCGGCGCCGCGGCGGCGGTGGGGGAGGCGATCGAGCGCCACCTGCGGCAGGTGCTCGACCTGACTCCGGAGGAGCGACGGGAGAGGCGGTACCGGAAGTTCCGGGCGGTCGGCCGCTTCGAGTCCTCGGTCGAGGGCTGAGGCTCGGACACGGTCTGTCCGCCGGCGTCCGTATCCTGCAGACCATGACCGTCTGGCGCCTGGCGGCGCACCCGAGTGAGGCGCCCGAGCTCGGCGCTTGCGCGGGTCTCTCGCCCCCGCTCGCCGCGCTTCTCTGGAGGCGGGGAGTTCGCACGCAGGCGGAAGCGCGCCGTTTCCTCCTCCCGAGTGCGGAAGATCTCCACGATCCCCTGGAGATGAAAGGAATGGAGGAGGCCGCCGCGATTCTCGGCGCTGCGGCCGCCGCGCGTCGGCGGATCGTCGTCTTCGGAGACTACGACGTCGACGGGATCACCGCGGTGGCGCAGCTGCGGGCGGCGCTGTCGCGAGCGGGCGCGGACGCCGTCGCCTTCATCCCGCACCGGCTGCGGGACGGCTACGGCCTGAAGCCCGAGACGGTCCGGAGGGTCGTCTCCGAGCAGAGGCCCGCGGTGATCGTGACGGTCGACTGCGGGATCTCGGCGGTCGAAGGGGTCGCCTGCGCGCGCGCGGCCGGTGTCGAGGTCATCGTGACCGACCACCACCTCGTACCCGAAGAGCTCCCGGAGGGGGCCGTCGTCGTCAATCCGCGTCAGCCCGGATGTTCCTACCCCTTCAAAGAGCTCGCGGCCTGCGGGATCGCCTACAAGCTGGCGCTGGCGGTGGGCGCGCGCACCGGGTTCCCGCTCTCGCCCGAGTCGCTTCGGCGCGTGGCGTGTCTCGGCACGATCGCCGACCTCGTGCCCCTGACCGGGGAAAATCGGATCCTCGCTTCGGCGGGCCTCGCGGCTCTCGGGGAAGCCCGGGCGCCGGGCCTCCGGGCGCTTCTTCTCGAGGCGGGGGTCTCGCCCGGTTTCTGCCCCGATGCCGAGGAAGTGGCGTTTCGGATCGCGCCGCGCTTGAATGCGGCGGGGCGTCTCGACACCGCGCACCTCTCGCTCGCTCTCCTCGAGGAGCGGCAGCCCTCGCGGGCCCGGGAGATCGCTTCCGAGCTCTCGCTCCGAAACGCAGAACGTCAATCGATCGAGCGGGACGTGGTCCGCCAGGCCCGGGAGCGCGTCGAGCGCGCCGGAGGACCGGGGCCGACGGCAATCGTGGAAGGGGACCCCGGCTGGCATCGCGGCGTCCTCGGCATCGCCGCCTCCCGCCTGGCCCGGGAATATCACCGACCCGTGTTCCTCTTCGGATTCGATGGAGGCCGGGCGGTCGGCTCCGGCCGGAGCATTCCGGGGGTTCCCTTGTACGACACGCTCCGGGGTCTCGCATCGTTCTTCCTCGAATTCGGGGGCCACGACCAGGCCGCGGGCGGCTCGCTGCCGGAGGATCGCTTCGAGGAGTTCCGCGAGGCGGCGCGCGAACATTTCGCCAACCGACTCGAGCCCGAGCAGCTCGTTCGCGTGGAAGAGGCGGAGTGGGCGCTCCCGCTCGAGGGCGCGACGGCCGATCTCGGCCGTGAGCTCCACGCTCTCGAGCCGCACGGGGCGGGAAATCCCCGTCCGGTCTTCTTCGCTTCGGACGTCCGGATCGACGAGGGGACGACTCCGCTCGGAGAAAACGGCCTGCGCGGCCGCCTCGAGCGCGCCGGCGAGCCCCTTCCGTTCGTCTGCTGGTCGCGCGACTTGCTCGAGGACGCGGCCGCGGAGCGGCGCGCGATCGAGATCCAGTACCGGCTCTCGCGGCGCCGCGCCGGAGGCGTCGAGGCCGAGATCGTCGCGGCGCGCCCGGCCGGGGGCGAGCTTCGCACTTCGGCGCCCGCCGCGACGGCACTCGAGGGTCGATGACCCGCCGAAAAATCGAGATCGGGCTTCTCCTCTTCGGCGCGGTGTTTCTCGGCGTCGTGTTCTTTTCCTTTCGCTCCGGGAGCCGGCCGCGGGCGGCGACGGCGGCGCACCCCATGCCGAAGGCGCGCGAAGCCGGGCCGGCGACTCAGCTCTCCTCGGGGTTCGACTTCACGGAGTCGGTCCGCGGAAAGCCCCTCTTCCGGATCAAAGCCGAGCGCACCGCGGGCTTCGGCGAAGGGCCCGCTCCGGGAGGATCGCCCGAGCTCTTCGCGGGGGAAGGGATCACGCTCACGGTCTACCCGGACACGGGGAAGCCCGTCACGGTCCAGTCCGAGCGCGCGGAGTACGACGCGCGCTCGCAGCGCGCGACCCTGGAAGGGAACGTCCGGTGGAACGACGGAAAGGGAGCGCTCGCGGAGACCGGCAAGGTGATCTTCGAATCGGCGGCGCGCTCTCTCACGGCGCCGGGTCCGATTCACTTCGCCCGATCCGGCTTCGATCTGAACGCGAAATCCGCAAAGTACGACGTCGGCTCCCGCGAGCTCGCCCTCGCCGGCCCCGTCGAAGGCGCCGGCGGAAAGGGAGCGTTCTCGCGCTTGAACGCCGGCTCGGGCGTCTACCGAGAGGGGGAAGGGGCGATCGAGCTCGAGGGAGGAGTCCACGCGGAATCCGGCGAGGGAGACACGATCGACAGCGAGCGCCTGTCTCTCCGCCTCACCGAGCCGGGAGGGAAGCTCGAGTCGGCGCGCGCGTCCGGGTCCGTGGCCGGCACCGTCGCCTCGAAGCGCACGCCCGGCGGCAAGGGCGCCTCGCCGCGGTACTCGGGAGACGTCGCGACGTTCCTCTTCGACGACTCGGGGGACATCCGAAGCCTCACCTTGAACGGGACGCCGGCCGTCACGGAGGAGCCCGAGCGCCGCGTGACCGCGAAAGCGATCGAGATCGGGTTCGCCGGGCGGCGGGCCGTTTCCGCGCGCGCCCGAGGCGAGGTCGCCTTGACGGCTGGCGCCGACAAGGCCTACGCCGACCAGGGAGACCTCTCCTTCGGCCCCGACGGCGAGGTCGAGGGCGTCTCGCTCTCCGGCGGGGCGCGTCTCGATGGCGATGGCCGCTCCGGGCGCGCCGACCGGGCCTTGAAGGTGTCGTCGAGCGGAGTCTGGATCCTGACCGGCGACGCGCGTTCTTCGGCGAGTGTCGAGCGCTCGGGCTCGCGCGTCTCCGCGCCGCGCATCGAGATCGACGATCCGCGCAACGTCGTCCGAGCCGAAGGGGGCGGGGCGCGAGCCGTCCTGGCTCCTTCGCATGGAGACGGCGCCAACGCGACGCTCGTCGGAGATCCGTCGCGGCCGACTTTCGCGAAGGCGCAGCGGATGGTTTTCGACGAGACCGCCCGGACGGCCGTCCTCTCGGGAGACGCCGCGCTGTGGCAGGAGGCGTCGTCGCTTTTCGGGCATGACATCACCGTCAACGACGCGGAGCGGTCGGTCGTCGCGACCGGGAACGCGCGCGCCGTGCTGGCGCCCGACCCCGCCGGCAAACGACCGGAGGACAAACGGCCGACCGTCGTCTCGGCTGGACGGCTGATCTACCGGGAAGGGCCGAAGCCCGCGGGCGAGCCGGTTCCGCAGGCGGGAGAAGTCGCGTTCGACGGGGGGGTGGCCGCCTCGCGCGGAGGGTGGAGGGCGACCGGACAGTCGGGGAAAGTCCTTCTTTCGAAGGACCGCCGCGTCCAGAAAGTCGAGCTCGCCGGGAACGTTTCGCTCTCCGACGCCGCCGCCGGCCGGTCGGGACAGGCCGAGCACGCGGTCGACTATCCCGAGGAAGACCGCACGATCCTGGAGGGCAAGCCGGCCGTCGTCACCGACGGCGAAGGCAATCGCGTGGCCGGAGCGATCTTGACGATCACGGAACGGGGGCGTAGGGTCGAGGTCACGCCCCCGGAAGGGGGACAAACCCAGACCATTCATCCGACGCGACAGGATCGATGACGACGACGGAGCCGCCGTTTCTCCCTCCCGTGCTCGCGGCGGAGGGGCTGGTGAAGTCCTACGGCGGCCGCGCCGTCGTCAACGGCGTGTCTCTCGAGATCACGGGCGGCGAGATCGTCGGCCTCCTCGGACCGAACGGCGCCGGCAAGACCACGACGTTCTCGATGGTCGTGGGCCTCGTGCGCCCGGACCACGGCGCCGTCCGGCTCGGGGAGCGGGACGTGACCGATCTGCCGATGTATCGGCGGGCACGATCCGGCATCTCGTACCTCCCGCAGGAGCCTTCGGTGTTCCGCCGGCTGACGGTCGAGCAGAATCTGCTGGCGATCCTGGAGACGCTCGACTTCTCGCCGGCCGAACGCCGACAGCGCGCCGACGAGCTCTTGTCGGAGTTCGGGCTCGTCGCCGTCCGATCCCACCGCGCCGACACGCTCTCGGGAGGCGAGCGCCGCCGCGTCGAGATCGCGCGCAGCCTCGTGCTCTCGCCCTCGTTTCTCCTGCTCGACGAGCCGTTTGCCGGAATCGACCCGATCGCCGTCCTCGACATCCAGGCGATCGCCCGCCGGCTGGCCTCCTCGGGGATCGGAGTTCTCGTCACGGATCACAACGTGCGCGAGACTTTGAGCGTCGTCGATCGCGCCTATATAATTCACGAGGGTCGGATTTTGCGGGCAGGCACGCCGCTTGCTCTCTCGACCGACGCCGTCGTCAGAAAGATCTATCTCGGGGAGGCTTTTCAGCTGACATAAGGCTGCAGTCCCTTCGCCATGGCCCTCGAGCAGAAACTTAGTCTCAAGCTATCGCAGCGGCTCGTCATGACGCCGTCGCTGCAGCAAGCGATCAAGCTGCTGCAGATGTCGAAGCTCGAGCTCGAGGAGGTCTTGACCCAGGAGATGGTCGAGAACCCGCTCCTCGAAGAGGATCAGGAACAGGAAGAGGCTCTTCCTCCTGAGGAGACCCGCGAGGCGGCCCCGCAGGCCCCCGCGCCGACGCCGACGACCCCCACCGAGACCCCTCCCGAGACGAAGGAGCGAGACTCCTTCGAAGAGATCGACTTCGACTCCTACTTCGAGGACTATCTCGACAGCGCCTACAACCCTCGCCAATACGAGGAGACCGAGGCGGTTCCCCTCGAGAACACCCTCTCCACCGCCCCGGGCCTGACCGAATACCTGACCTGGCAGCTCTCGATGTCCGACGCGCCGCCTGCGGTGCGCGAGATCGCGACCTACCTGATCGGCAACCTCGACGAGGACGGCTACCTCCGGGTCAGCCGCGAGGAGATCCGGGCGGCCGGCTTTTCGGAGGACAAGGACGTCGAAGCGGCTCTCGCCCTCGTCCGCTCCTTCGACCCTTCCGGCGTCGGGGCGTCCGATCTGCCCGACTGCCTGATGCTCCAGATCCGGGCGCTCGGGATCGCGAACCCTCTCATCGAGAAGATCATCACCGAACACTGGCCCGAGTTCTTGAACCGCCAGTTCGCTCCGCTCGCGCGCACGCTCGGCGTCGGCATGTCGCAGCTACAGGCGGTCGTCGAGATCATCAAGAACCTGGAGCCCAAGCCGGGCCGCAAGTACTCCACCGAACGGACGATCTACGTCGAGCCGGACGTGGCGGTCCGCAAGATCGGCGACGAGTACGTGATCCAGCTGAACGAAGACGGGCTTCCGAAGCTGCGGATCTCGGCGGCATACCGCCGCATGCTCCGCAGCGGGAACGGCGCGATCGGCGACGAGGCGGCGGCCTACCTGAAGGACAAGATGCGCGCCGCCGTCTGGCTCATCAAGAGCCTCGACCAGCGGCAGCGGACGATCTACAAGGTCGCGGACTCGATCGTGAGACACCAGCGCGCCTTCCTCGACCATGGGATCGAGCACCTGCGCCCGCTGGTCCTCCGCGACGTCGCCAACGACATCGGGATGCACGAATCCACGGTCTCCCGCGTGGTGTCGAACAAGTACATCCACACGCCGCGGGGCCTCTTCCCGATGAAGTATTTCTTCCACAGCGGCATCGACTCGTCGACCGGTGACGACGTGTCTTCTCTCTCGATCAAGAGCAAGATCTCCCGGATCATTTCGGATGAGGACTCGCGACGTCCCTACTCGGACGCCCGGATCATGCAGCGGCTGCGCGCCGAGGGAATCCAGATCGCCCGGCGCACGGTCGCCAAGTATCGGGAGGAGCTCCGGATCCCTTCCTCGTCTCAGCGCAAACAGAGCTTTTGAACGAAGGAGGAGTCATGGCGGTCGAGTGCACGGGTCGCAACGTCGAGGTGACCTCTTCCTTGAGGGAGCTGGCCGAGGAGCGGGCGCAGAGACTGGAACGCCACCTGGGCGGGCCCGCGCGCGTCCGCGTCGTGCTGTCCCACGAAAAGCATCGCTTCGGCGCCGAGATCATCGCGACGCACCGACGCCGGCGCTGGAAGGCGCAGGAGGAGACCGCCGACCCCCGTGCCGCCGTCGCGGCCGCTTTCGAGAAGATCGACGCGCAGGCGAAACGCGACACCGAGAAGCGCCGCGATCGGAAGCATCGGGCTCCCGCGGCCGCGTGGCGCATGGACGTGCTATCCGGACGTTCCATCGCACGGCCTCCCGCATCCGGTCCCGACGGCAATCACATCGTGCGAACCGACCGGTTGCCCATCAAGCCGATGAGCGTCGAAGAGGCGGCGATGCGAGTCGAGAGCTCGGGTCAGGAATTCCTCGTCTTCCGGGACTCTTCGAACGAGAAGATCTGCGTCCTGTACAAGAGACGCGACGGAGATTTCGGGCTGATCGTGCCGGAATGCTGAGATCCTCTCTCCGGGAGGAGCCTTGAGCGCGCGGTTTCCGCCGGGACGGGTCGATCCGGATCTCGTTTTTCCCGACCTGCGGGAGCGGACGCTCCACGGCGTTCTGCTCGAGATTTCCGAGCGTCTCGCCGCTGCCGGCGTGGTCCGCGACGCCGCGGAGCTCGCCGAGCGCCTGAGCAAACGCGAACGGGACGGCTGTACCGGGATGGGCGGGGGCATCGCGTTCCCGCACTGCCGCATGGACGGATTGCCGGGCGTCGTCGCGGCGGTCGGCCTCTCGCACGCGGGTGTCGACTTCGGCGCCGCCGATGGGAAGCCGATCACTGTGCTGTTTGTGCTGCTCTCGCCGCGTGACGAGCCCGCGCTCCACCTGCAGGCGCTCGCCTGGTTGACAAGGCTCGCGCGAACGCCCGGGTTGATCGAGGAGCTCCGGCGAGCGGTCTCGAAGGAGGACGCCGCCCGCGCGCTCCGCGAGGCGGAGAACGGCTCCTCGGCGGCCGCCACCGCATGAGCCCGGTCGAGATCGCCGCGCGTACCTCGCGCTTGACCGCGGACATTCTCCGCTCCTCGTTCCTCGCGGACCTGGGCTTCTCCATCGTCGCCGGGGAAGGGGGCTTTTCGCGGCCCGTCTCCTGGGGCCGGATCCAGCGGCCGGGCCTCGCGTTCGCGGGTTTCCTCGCGTTCATCAAGCCGGGGCGGATCCAGATCCTGGGGGAGAGCGAGCTCCACTATCTCGACACGATGCCGCCCGAGATCCGGCGCGAGCGCATCGAAGCGATTTGCCGTCTGCCGGTCGCGGCGTTCGTCGTCACCAAGGGACAGCAGGTTCCTGAGGATCTCGCCCGGCAGTGCCGCATCGAGGAGATTCCGCTGCTCGTGTCGAGTCAGACCACGTCCGTGGTCATCCAGTCGATCACGCGCCTGCTCGAGGACGAGCTCGCCCCGACGACGACGGTCCACGGCGTGCTCGTGGACGTCTACGGCATGGGAGTGCTCCTGATCGGTGACTCCGGCATCGGCAAGAGCGAGTGCGCGCTCGACTTGATCGCGCGAGGGCACCGGCTGGTGGCCGACGACGTCGTCGAGATCCGCAAGTACCCGAACGGCTCGCTGGTGGGCCGGGCGGCCGAGATGATCCGCTACCACATGGAGCTCCGCGGGATCGGGATCATCAACATCAAGAATCTCTTTGGCGTCTCTGCCGTGCGCGCGTCCAAGTCGATTGAGCTCGTCATCGAGCTCGAGCGGTGGGACCCGACGAAAAAGTACGACCGGCTGGGTCTCGACGGCCAGTCCTACGCGATCCTCGACCGCCCGCGCCCGTTCTTGACGCTTCCAGTCGCTTCCGGCCGCAACCTCGCGCTCCTGATCGAGATCGCCGCCCGCAACGAGCTGCTCAAGCAGCAGGGCTACGACGCCGCGAAGGAATTCGCTCTCAAAGTCGACGAGCAGATCGCCCGCAACGCGGCGTCGCCCGCGTTCCGGAAGGGGTGAGGGCGGCCTCGCCATCGTCATGAGCACCGCTCCGGCGCCCGGCGTCCCCGAAAGCCTCGTAATCGTGACCGGACTCTCCGGCTCCGGGAAGAGCTACGTGAACAAGAGCCTGGAAGACATGGGCTACTACTGCGTGGACAACCTCCCGCTCGAGCTCGTCGAGCCGCTCCTCGATCACGTCACCGCGCGGATGGTCGGCGTCATTCTGGACGTGCGCAACCCCGGCTTCGCCGCCCGGTTCCCGGAGATCCTTTCCCGCGTCCGGCGGCGATGCCCCGGCACACGGCTGCTCTTCCTGGACGCCTCGGAAGAGTCGCTGATCCGCCGCTTTTCCGAGACCCGCCGCCCGCATCCCCTCGCCGGGGACTCTTCACTCCTCGCGGCTCTCCGAAACGAGCGCGAGATGCTCAAGGACGTGCGGGCCGTGGCCGACGTCGTCGTGGACACGTCCGCGTTGACGGTCCACGAGCTGCGCTCGGTGATCCAGAAAACCTTCGTGGGCGATCCGAGCCGGGCGCGGATGGTCGTCTCCGCGACGTCGTTCGGCTACAAGTTCGGCGTGCCGCACGACGTGGACCTCCTCTTCGACGTGCGGTTCCTCGCCAACCCGAACTTCGTGCCGGAGCTGAAGGGGAAGACGGGACTCGACCCCGCGGTCGCGGCCTACATCGAGAAGGATCCGGAAACGGAAGCCTTCCTGTCGCGGCTTTCGGATCTGCTCGACTACCTGATGCCGCGGTACGAGAAAGAGCACAAGAGCTATCTCTCGCTCGGGATCGGGTGCACGGGCGGGAAGCATCGCTCGGTCTACATCGCCGAGCGGCTCGCGGAAATCCTCAAGAAAAAGGGGTTCCCCGTGCGGGTTTCCCATCGGGACGCGACGCGGGAGTGAGAGCGGGCGGAGCCCGGCGGCCGGGCTAGAATCGACGGCCCGATGATCGGAATCCTTCTGGTGACCCACGGCCGCCTGGCCGAAGAGTTGAAGGCCGCGGCCCAAATGATCCAGCCCGACGTGGGACGGCTCGTCGCCCTCGCGCTCGAGTGGAAAGAAACGGGGGAAGACGCCCGCGAGCGCATCCGGGCCGGGATCGCCGAGGCGGACTCGGGCGAGGGCGCGGTGATCCTGACCGACATGTTCGGAGGAACGCCGACGAACCTGACGCTCTCGTTTCTGCAGAAGGACCGCATCGAGATCGTCACGGGGTTGAATCTTCCAATGGTCTTGAAATGCGCTGCGCTCCAGAAGAGCGCCGCGTCCGTCGCGGAGATGGCCCGTCTCGCCCGCGATCG
The DNA here is from genome assembly GCA_046735265.1 of Acidobacteriota bacterium. GTDB lineage: Bacteria > Acidobacteriota > Thermoanaerobaculia > UBA5066 > Gp7-AA6 > DATBFU01. The sequence goes on from JBKPSZ010000164.1 coordinate 22,975, forward strand.
CGGCCAGCGCTCCATCTACGTCGCCTCCGACCTCCTCGCCGAGGAGGAGCCGGTGTCGGCCGCGAGCGAGTCCGGCGGAGGAGGTCCGTACGACCCCTCCGCGTCTTAGAGCGCGTCGGTGATCGAACGCGAGCTCGCGATCCGTAACCGGCTCGGTCTGCATGCCCGTGCCGCCGCCAAGTTCGTCCAGACCGCCAGTCGCTTCAAGTCGGCCGTGAAGGTGCGGAAGAACGGCGAGGAAGTGGACGGGAAGAGCATTCTGGGCATCCTCCTTCTCGCGGCTTCGCAAGGCACGAGGATCATCGTGACGGTCAGCGGCGAGGACGAGGCCGCCGCGCTCGCCGCAGTCGAGGATCTGATCCAGCGCAGCTTCGACGAAGGAGAATGAGGATTGAGGATTGATGATTGGTGATTGACGATTGGTGATTGAGAACGCCGATCGCCAATCTCAAATCATCAATCGCAAATCATCAATCACCAATCGCCCATGCTTCAGGGTCTCTCGGTCTCTCCCGGCGTTGCGGTGGGTCGCGCCGTCATCGTGCGCTTCGACGGCGTACCCACGTTTCGCCGCGCCGTCGCTCCCGACGAGTTCGAGGAGGAGGAGCGGCGCCTGCGCCGGGCCGCGAGGAAGGCCGCGGAGGCTCTGCGAGGACACTCGGCGCAGGCGGGGGAGGGGATCGCCTCCGAGCTCGCCGCGATCCTGGAGGCGCATGCCCTGATCGCCTGTGACGAGACGTTTCTTTCCGCCGTGGTGGCGCGCGTCCGGCGCGACCGGGTCAACGCGGAGTGGGCGCTCTCCGGGGCCGCCGAAGAATTCGCGGGCCGCCTCGCCGCTGCGGAGTCGAGCGCCATGCGCGAGCGGGCCGCGGACGTGACCGACGTGGCGCGCGAGATCGGGCGCCAGCTCGCGGGAGGATCGGAAAAGCCCCGGCGCGAGCTTCCCCGCGGCTCGATCCTCGTGGCCGACGAGCTCTCGCCGGCCGAGGCGGCGCGTCTCGACCCGAAGCGCGTCCGGGCGATCGCCCTCGAGCGCGGCGGTCCGACCTCCCACGCCACGATCATCGCCCGCTCCTTCGGGATGCCGGCTCTCGTCGGCGTGCCCGGGCTCTGCGCCGCGGTATCTCCCGACCGTCCGATCGTCGTGGACGCCGACCGCGGAACGGTGGACGTCTCTCCTTCCAAGGAACGCCTCCGGAAAGGACTTCTCCGCGCCCGCGAAGGCAAGGAGCGGCAGCGCCGGCTGCGCGCGCGCACCGCCCGCGCGGCCGTGACCCGCGACGGCGTTCGCGTGACGGTTCGGGCGAATCTGGAGCTTCTCGAGGAGGTGCCGGCGCTCGACCGTTACCACGCCGAGGGCGTGGGCCTCTTCCGATCGGAGTTTCTCTACCTGAGGGCGGCGCCGTCGATTCCGGGCGTCGAAGAGCAGCGCGCCGCTTATGAGACGCTGCTCGAGGCCGCCGGCGGGCATCCCGTGGTCGTTCGGACCTACGACCTGGGCGGCGAGAAGGGCATCGGTCCGGTGCGAGGAGAGAATCCGGCGCTGGGGCTACGGGGGCTCCGCTACTGCCTGGCGCATCCCGAGCTCTTCGACGATCAGTTGACGGCGCTCTGTCTCGCGGCGCCGAAAGGGGACCTGCGGATCCTGCTGCCGATGGTGACGTCGCTTTCCGAGCTGCGTGCGGCGCGCCGCCATCTTGCGCGCGCCTCCGAGCGCGCGGGCCTGGCCCGTCCCCCCGCGACCGGGGTGATGATCGAAGTGCCCTCGGCCGCGCTCCTCGCGTCGGAGTTCGCTTCCGAGGCGGACTTCTTCTCGATCGGAACGAACGACCTGGCGCAGTACGGTCTCGCGGTGGACCGGGCGAATCCCGAGGTGGCCTCGCTGTATCAGCCGCTCCATCCGGCGATTCTCCGGATGATCCGAATGGTCGCGGACGCGGGACGTTCGCGAGGACGGCCCGTCGCCGTCTGCGGCGAAATGGCTTCCGATCCTCCGGGCATCACGTTTCTTCTCGGGCTGCAGATCGCCGAGCTCTCGGTCACCCCTGTGGCAATCGGGCCGGTGAAAGAGCAGGTGGGGCAGATGGAGGCATCTCGTGCCGCCGTGCTCGCGCAGAAGGCGCTCGAGAGCTCGGACGCCGCGGAAGCGGAGCGCTGGCTCCGGGGGAAATCATGAGGCGGGTTCCGAAGCCGTGGGGACACGAAATCGTGTTCGCCGAGAACGAGCGCTATGCCGGGAAAATCCTGCACATCGAGCCGGGCCATCGGCTCTCGTTGCAGTACCACGAAAGAAAGGATGAGACGCTATACGTTCTCTCTGGCGAGGTGTACCTTCAGGTGGACGTGGAGGGGGAACTCAAGGAAATGCGGCTCGGACCGGGCGATGTGTATCGGATCCGCCCGGGGGTGCGTCACCGGATGCGAGCGGAGAGCGTCTGCGAGTTCGTCGAGGTTTCCTCGCCCGAGCTCGATGACGTCGTCCGGCTGGAAGACGCCTACGGCCGGGCCGGGACGACGGCTCCGTGAACTCCCGGGTCGCGGTCGCGTTGATCGGGTCGGCTCTCTCGGCTTCGGCGGCCGGCACGCCGACGGCGACACCCACACCGACACCACCCCCGAGACTCTCCGGGGGCTTCGGTCGCGCCGCCGCGACGCCCGTTTCTCGCGCCGCGAGCGGGCAGTCCCTCCAGGACGTCGTGCGCGCCGCCAAGGATGGAAGACCGAACAAGGAGACACCTCGGCCCGGCGTCTCCATCACGAACCAGAGTCTGGTCACCGATCCGAACCGGGGCCGTTTGACGACCTGGCAGGCTCCCACCCGTGCTCCGGGCCAGCCGGCGTCGGCCGCGAAGGGAGCGTCCGTTGCTGCGACGCCGACTCCGACCGCGACGCCGGCGCCGCCGGACGCCGCGGCGGGGGAGGAGGCGCGATGGCGGGAGATCGCGCAGCAGACGCGGGAGCGCGTCGCCCGGGGGCGCGAGGACGTCGCGCGCCTCGACGCAGAGACCAAGAAGCTCGAGAACGACTTCTACGCCTGGGACGACGGGCTCTACCGCGACAACGTGATCAAGCCCGCGTGGGACAAGAAGAGGGAGGAACTGGAGACGGCACGGCGCGAGTTGGAGGAAGCCGAGAAGGACCTCGCCGACTTGCCCGAAAGAGCGAGGAAAGCCGGCGCGCTTCCAGGATGGATTCGCGAATGAGCCTTCTCCCGACTCTCGCAACTATCGGAAGGGAAGAGACTTGTTCCTCTTCGGCCGGTCTATATCACGTCGAGACGTGGGGCTGCCAGATGAACGTCTTGGACGGCGAGCGCATGGCCGGCCAGCTCGAAGCCGGGGGTCTCGCGGCCGCGGCCAGCTCTTCGGAGGCCGACGTCGTGATCCTGAACACGTGCGCGGTTCGGGAGAAGGCCGAGGCCAAGGTCTACAGCGCTCTCGGCGTGCTCGGGATCCGAAAGCGGGAGCGCCCCGATCTCGTCATCGGCGTGACCGGCTGTGTGGCGCAGGTGGAAGTCGACGAGATCCTCGAGAGGGCTC
>JBKPSZ010000165.1:0-7896 GCA_046735265.1 Acidobacteriota bacterium
GTCATGGGCCACCTGCCGCTCGTTTTCGCGAGAGGGCCCGGCGCCGGCGCGCGGAACTCGATCGGTATCATGCTCGTCAGCGGAATGATCATCGGCACGGCGTTCACGCTCTTCGTCGTGCCGTCGATCTACGTGCTCGTCGCCAAGACGCACAAGGCGGAGGTGGGCGAAGTCGAGACGCGCGAGACTCCGATTCGGGAGCTGGAGGAAGCGGCAGTCTGACGATCGCTGCGATCGAAAATTCGAAGGGGCGGGGGTTCTCCCCGCCCCTTGCGTTTTGGGCGCGGCCGCATCTGAACCGTGGGCGGCCGCCTGCAACGCCGGTGGCGGCGGACGCGGCGCACGTTCTCCGATCACCGCGGGCGGGGACGAGCCCCGCCCCTACCTACCAGAGCCCGACACGGGCATTTCCGCTGAGACGTTGCGCTCGCCGTCTGTGTAGGGGCGGCCCTTGCGGCCGCCCGCGTCGCAGATACGGCCCCGCAGAATCCAGGCGGGCGGGGACGAGCCCCGCCCGTACATCCGGAGGGGCGGCCTTATCGCCGTTCGACTCGCATCTCCGGATAGTCCGGCCGCGCCAGCTCGATTCGCCAGATGGGACCGCCCTGGAAGAGCGGCCCTTCCGACCGCACGAACCCGGGCGCGTCGCCGCCCAGGATCCAGACGAAGGTGTCGGGCGGCTGCTTGCCGATGATCGGCGCGATCAGCCCGGCCACGCCTCCGATCTCGACTTTCACCCGGTACCGCGTCGCCTTGTGCGAGGCGCCGCCGACGGAGAAGGGATCTTCGCCCGCGACCGAGACGACGTATTTCACCTTCCGCGGTTTGGGAGTCGCCGCGAGCGCCGAGACGCTCGTCGAGACCGGGTCGGCGGGGATGTTCTTCAGAAGAACGAGCATGAGTCCGTTCGCGAGGTCCTCAGGCAGCTCCTCCCGTTCCTCGATCGACTTCTCCTCCCCCTTCTCGCGATAGCGGATCTTCACGTTTCCGGACGTCGCGTCGATCCAGACGTCGAGCGGATTCGGAAAGCTCGGGCCACGCTGGACCAGGTGATCGTTGACGAGGCGGAACCGGCCGCTCTGCGTGAAGACGGCGGTCTCGTCGTGAAGCGATCCGTCGCGAAATCGAAAGACGAGTCGGCTCGTCACGCGGTCACCCTTCGCGGACTGGATCAGGTCGCCGTCGGCGAGAGCGGTTCCATCGAGAGACCGAAGCGTCAGGAAACCCCGGACGAGTCCTTCGGGATGGCGCACGGCGACGGTCTCGGCCCGCGACGCCGCCGAAACGAGCAAGGCGCCGAAGAGAAGAAGAAGAGTCGCAGAAGGCCGCGGCTTCATCAGGATCGCCTCAAGAGTCGAGGCAGCAAGATCCGTACCCCTCCCAGGGCTTTCCGAGAGCGTTTCGCTCCATTCCATCGCGTCGACTCAACTAGAATCCTGCCGATCCCACCGGGCATCCCGCTCGGAACGTGAGAATGGCGCTCGAAGCCGGCAGCCGTCTCGGTCCTTACGAGGTGATCGCTCCTCTCGGCGCGGGAGGCATGGGAGAGGTCTACCGGGCGAGGGACCCCCGCCTCGGCCGGGAGGTCGCGATCAAGGTCCTGCCGGCCTCCTTCTCCCAACAGGAAGACCGCTTGCGCCGCTTCGAGCAGGAAGCGCGGGCGGCGGGCCTGCTCAACCACCCCAACATCACGGCGGTCTACGACATCGGCACGCACGAAGGCGCGCCTTACGTCGTCCAGGAGCTTCTCGAAGGGGAGACGCTGCGGGCGATCCTCGCCGGGGGCCGAATCCCTCCGCGCCGGGCGATCGACTACGGGCTGCAAATCGCGCACGGTCTTGCCGCCGCGCACGAGAAGGGGATCGTTCATCGGGATCTGAAACCGGACAACCTCTTCGTCACGAACGACGGGCGGGTGAAGATCCTCGACTTCGGCCTGGCGAAGCTCGTCCAGCCGGAGGAGACCGTTCCGGCGACGAGTCTGCCGACCGCCGCGGCCGGCACGGAGCCGGGTGTCGTGATGGGAACGCTCGGCTACATGTCGCCAGAGCAGGTCCGGGGCCGGCCCGCCGATGCGCGCAGCGACATCTTCGCCTTCGGCGCGATCCTCTACGAGATGCTCTCCGGCACACGCGCCTTCCGCGGCGACTCCGCCGCGGACACGATGTCGGCGATCCTCAAGGAGGAGCCGCCCGACCTGTCCGCCACCAACCAGGCCATCTCCCCCGGTCTCGAGCGCATCGTGCGGCACTGCCTCGAGAAGAAGCCCGAGCAACGGTTCCACTCCGCTCACGATCTTGCCTTCGACCTCGAGGCGCTTTCGGGCGTCTCCGGCGCGGCAGCCACGATTCCCGCCACGCGCCGCCGGAGATTCCCCTGGCTCGCCGCCGCGGCGGCTGCCGCCGCGTTGATCCTTCTGGCCTTCTGGGCGGGCCGGCGGACCGGAGCGGAATCGACGAAGCGAGGGGGGACGTTCCCGGGCTTCAGCCGTCTGACGTACCGGCGCGGCAACGTCCTGTATGCCCGCTTCGCTCCGGATGGTCAGACGATCGTCTACGGCGCAGCATGGGGCGACCGGCCCGCCGAGATCTTCCTCGCGCGCCTCGGAAGCCCGGAGTCGCGGCCTCTGGGAATTTCGAACGCGAGCGTTCTCTCGATTTCCCCGGCGGGCGAGCTCGCGATTTTGATGAAGAAGAACTATCTCTACGGCACGAGCGGCAGCGGAACGCTTGCGCGCGTCTCTCTGACCGGCGGGACGCCCCGGGAAATTCTCGAGGATGTCTCCGCCGCCGACTGGGCCCCCGACGGACAGAACCTGGCCGTATTGCTCCTCCGAAAGGGACGTTTAATCCTCGAGTTCCCGATCGGTAAACCGCTCTACGAGTCGTCGGTCGGGCTCGAGTGGCCCCGCGTTTCGCCGGACGGCCGGAACGTCGCGATCATCGAGTGGCAACCCACGGACGCGTTGATCCGCCTCGTCGAGGCTTCCGGGAAGAGCCGGGTGTTGACGTCCGGATGGGTCGTCGTCGACAGCCTGACGTGGCATCCCTCGGGGCGGGAGATCTGGTTCGACGCGGTGCTTGCCAAGCCCAAGTTCGGCATCGGAACCTTCGCCGTCCGGCTCGACGGGACGGTCCGGCCGATCTGGACCACCGGGACTCTCGACACGATCCACGACATCTCCCGGGACGGCCGCGTCCTTTTCGAGCGAGAAGTCTTCACGACCGAGATCTCGTTCGCCCGGCCGTCCGATGCGTCCGAGCGTGATCTTTCCTGGCTCGACGCCTCGACCGTCGGGAGCCTTTCTTCCACGGGAGACCGCCTGCTCTTCTCGGAGCTCCGGCAGGGTGGAGGCGAGAACGGATCGGTCTATCTGCGCGGGACCGACGGCTCTCCGCCCGCCCGACTCGGGGACGGCCGGGGAGAGGACCTTTCGCCCGACGGCAAGTGGGCTCTCGCGGTGGCGTATTCCCGGACCGCCCCCCCGCTCGTTGTGCTGCCCACCGCCGCTGGAACACCTCGTTCCCTGGAGGTCGGCAACCTCACGGTTCTCGAGGCCGCCTTCGTGCCCCCCGACGGAAGGCGCATCGCGATCGCCGCGAGCGAGGCGGGGCACGGGACGCGCGTCTATCTCGTGGACCCGACCGGCGGAAAGCCGACCCCGCTCACTCCGGAGGGATGGTCGAGCCACTGGGCCCTCTCTCCCGACGGGAAGTGGATCGCCGGAAAGGGGAGCGACGACCGCGTCGTCGCCTATCCGCTCGACGGCGGCGAGCCGCGGCCGATTCCGGGGGTCGAGGCAGGAGAGGAGCCGGTCCAGTGGAGCGCGGATGGCTCGAGTCTGTTTCTCGCTCGCTTCGGCGAGCTTCCCCTTCGGATCGACCGGCTCGACCTCGCTACGGGCCGTCGAGAAAGGTGGAAGGAGCTCCTGCCCGCGGACCGCGCAGGCCTCATTCGGATCCGGTCGATCTCGATCGCCCGCGACGGCAAGAGCTACGCCTACAGTTACGACCGCGTGCTGTCATCGGACCTCGTCGTTGCCGAAAATCTGAAGTAGAGCTCCTGTCGTGCGATGGAGATGCGCGGAAACATCCTCCTCGCCCCGCTAGAATCCTCGCCTCGATGCCCCTCGAACCCGGCTCGCGCCTCGGACCCTACGAGATCCTCGCTCCGCTCGGTTCCGGCGGCATGGGCGAGGTCTACCGCGCGCGGGATCCACGCCTGGGACGCGAAGTGGCGATCAAGCTCCTCCCGGAGAAGCTCGCCGGCGACGCCCCTACCCTCGAGCGCTTCGAGCGCGAGGCGAAAGCGGTCGCCGCGCTCTCCCACGCGAACATCCTCGGCATCTACGACATCGGACGGGACGCTGGCCGGACCTACGCGGTCATGGAGCTCCTCATCGGCGAGACGCTCCGGCAGAGGCTCGCCGAAGGTCCCGTCCCGCAGCGAAAGTCGCTCGAATACGCGCTCCAGATCGCGCAGGGGCTCGCCGCCGCGCACGAGAAGGGGATCGTTCACAGGGACCTCAAGCCCGAGAACCTGTTCGTCACGCCCGACGGGCGCGTCAAGATCCTCGACTTCGGCCTCGCCCGCGTCGTGGCGGAGGACCTCCGTTAGACAGGCCTTCCGATCTTGTGTCTTCTAGATCGGGATCCAGCGCGTCAGGAATTGCATCCGCATCCCGCCGTAGAAATCGGACCAGGCGTGCGCGAGCATCCCGGGACGCGTGCTCCGGCGCGCGAGCGCGAGGAGACCGTAGAGCGCGCCGAGAACGGTGATGACGACGACGTTCTGCATCCCCTGATAGCCGTGTGCGATCCCGAAGACGATCGCCTGAGCGGCGACCGCGACGGCGGCGCTTCCCGTCATCGCCCGGATCTGCTGCTGGAGGTAGCCGCGGAAGACCGCCTCCTCGCAGAACCCCGCGGTCAGACAGAGGGCGATCCAGACCGCGATCTCCGCCATGCCCTGCGGGAGCAGCACCTCCACGGACTTCGCCTTGCTGGGTCCGAGTAGCCGATGCACGAGGACAGCGGTGAGATGCCAGACGACCCAGAATGGGATGGCGATCGCGAAGTCGATCAACACGTCCCGGGCGCTCGCCCATCGGCCGCCCACGATCTGCCGGAGCGTCGTCCCGTGCCGGTGCGCGAAGGCCCACACGTAATAGAAGAGCGCCCAATCGAGGAGAAGCGCGGTCACGTAGACGCCGATCGCGCCGCGATGCTCGGCCGCGATCCCCGGTCCCGGCCCGGCCCGGCGCTGGAGCCAGGCGCCGACGGCGAACGTCGCGAGCAGAATCGCGACGAGGCCCACCGTGTGCCAGCGCGGCGCGAGCAGCCTTCGATCGCCGCGAGGGGTGTCGAGGATCGCTTCGGACATCGGTCTCTCGCGATTCTCCGTCAAGTCGAACTGGCGCCTGCCGTGTAGAGTCCTCTCGTCTCGTGAAGCATCGCTCTTTCTGGCTCCAACAGGTCGCCGGCGACGCGCCCGACGCCCCGTCTCTGCGGGGATCCGAGCGCGCGGACGTCGCGATCCTGGGCGGCGGCTACGTCGGCCTCTGGACTGCGATCCGGATCAAACGCCTCGAGCCGTCGTGCGACGTGACCGTCCTCGAACAGGACATCTGCGGCGGCGGGGCCTCGGGGCGAAACGGCGGCTTCGTCCTGTCGTGGTGGCCGAAGCTCTCCTCGCTCGCCGCGCTCTGCGGCGCATCCGACGCGCTCCGGGTCGCGCGGGCGTCCGAGGACGCGATCGGCGAAATCGAGCGCTTCTGCGGGGAGCACGGCATCGACGCGCACTTCCGCCGGGCGGGCTGGCTCTGGACGGCGACGTCGAAGGCGCAGCTCGGCGCCTGGGAGAGCGTCGTCGCGCTCTGCGAAGAGCTGGGCGCGGACGCGTTTCGCCGACTCGAGCCGGAGGAGGTCGCCCGGCGCTCGGGCTCCCCCGTTCACCTCGCGGGTGTCTTCGAAGCGAGCGCCGCGACGATTCAGCCGGCGGCGCTGGCCCGCGGGCTGCGGCGCGTCGCGCTCGAGGCGGGGGTGCGCATCTTCGAGGGAACGCGCGTGCGCGGCTTCGGCCGCGGAGAGCCTGTCGTCGTCCGAACCGACGGCGGCACGTTGACCGCCGGCAAGCTCGTCGTCGCGACGAACGCGTGGGCGGCCGCGATCCCGGAGCTCTCGCGAGGCATCGTCGCGATCACGAGCGACATGGTGATGACGGCGCCAGCCGGCGAGCGGCTCGCCGCGATGGGGTGGACGGGCGGCGAGTGCATTACCGACTCTCAGATGATGGTGGACTACTACCACGTCACGCGCGAGGGCCGAGTCGCGTTCGGAAAGGGGGGCTGGGGCATCGCTCTCGGCGGACGCATCGGCGCCGGCTTCGACCGCGACCCCGGGCGCGCCCGGACGGTCGAGGCCGACCTGCGGCGGACCTATCCGAAGCTCTCGGACGTGCCGGTCTCGCACGACTGGAGCGGCCCCATCGATCGGACACCGAACAGTCTGCCGCTCCTCGGCCGTTTCGCAAGACACCCGTACATCGTGTATGGCGTCGGATGGAGCGGCAACGGCGTCGGCCCGAGCGTGGTCGGCGGAAAGATTCTCGCGAGCCTCGTCCTCGAGCGCGACGACGACTGGAGCCGGCACCCTCTCATCGGGAGATCCGCCGGACGATTCCCGCCGGAGCCGATCCGATGGGCGGGCGCGCATCTGGTGCGCGCGGCGGTCGCGTCGAAGGAGCGCGCGGAGATCCGCGGCCGGAAGCCTCCGCGGCTCGCCGTCGCGCTCTCCCGCTTCGCGCCGGCGGGGCTCGAAGACAAGAAGCCCTAGCTCCCACGCCCGATACAATTCGGGGAGCCCATGTCCCTCGAACGCGGCTCGCATTTCGGACCGTACGAGGTCGTTTCGCGGATCGGAACCGGAGGCATGGGCGAGGTGTACCGGGCCCGCGATCCGCGCCTCGATCGCGACGTCGCGCTCAAGGTCCTCCCGGGCGATCTCGCCGGCGACCGCGAGAGGCTCGTCCGCTTCGAACGGGAAGCGCGCGCGGCCTCGGCGCTCAACCATCCGAACATCATCACGATCTACGAGATCGGCGTCGCGGACGGCGTCTCCTACATCGCCATGGAGTTCGTGGACGGCTGGACCCTGCGCGACATGATGGCCGAGGGTCCCCTCGAATCGAAGCGAACGGCGGAGCTCGCCATGCAGATCGCCGACGGTCTCGCCAAGGCGCACGCCGCCGGGATCGTGCACCGGGACTTGAAGCCCGCCAACATCATGGTCACGCGCGACGGATTCGCGAAGGTCCTCGACTTCGGCCTCGCGCGTCGCGCCCCTCGCGACAATTCGAAGAGCGTCCTCCCCACGGTGACGCTCGAGACCGAACCGGGGACGGTCTTCGGAACGGTCGGTTACATGTCGCCCGAGCAGGCGACCGCCAAGGCGGTCGACTTTCGATCGGACCAGTTCTCCTTCGGCGCGATCCTGTACGAGATGGCGACGGGCCAGAGGGCCTTCGACCGCCCATCGTCTCTCGAGACGATGATGGCAATCCTGAAAGAGGACCCGAAGCCTCCTTCGGAGGTCAATCCCGCGATCCCGGAGCGCTTGAACGCGATCATCACCCGCTGCCTGGCAAAGGACCCGAAGGACCGGTACTGGACGACGAAGAACCTGGCGAGCGATTTGAAGGAGCTCGCGAGCGGGGTCTTGTCGGCGCCGCCGATCGCCGCGCCTCCTCCTCGGCGCCCGCGGCCGACGCGAGCGGGACTCGTGACCGTCACCGTCGCCGCCCTCCTCGTCGCCGGCGCCGCCGCCTTCTTCCTGACGCGCTCCGGAGGCGGCGCGATCGATTCGCTGGCGGTCCTCCCCTTCGAGACGACCTCGCCCG
>JBKPSZ010000166.1:0-12691 GCA_046735265.1 Acidobacteriota bacterium
AGCGACACGAGGGCGGTTTCGGCTCCGGCGAAGAACGCCGAGAGGGCGAGCGAGAGGAGCAGGAGCGCCGTAAAGAGCAGAGATTGCAAGTCCATCGGACGATCCTTTCGGAAGCCTCGGAAGTCTATCCGCCGACCCGGAGCCGGCCCCGGGCCCAGGCGGCCGCATCGGAGAGTCCCGCCTCGGCGACGCACGCCGCGCGGCGGAGCGGCTCCGCCGCGGATTCATCGCGGCAGGCTCCGGCCGACGCGGCGGCGTTTCGCTGGAGCCCCCGCCGGCCGGAGCGATTCAAGGCGGACTTCCCGAACCGACGGCGCCACTCTCCCGATCCCATCCCGAGCCACTCGGCGCGGGTCGGCGGCGCGTCGGCGGCCCCGGGAGCGCCGTCGGCACGAGCGATTCGCGCCGGTTCCTCCTGCTCGTTCCAGGGACAGACCTCCTGGCAGACGTCGCATCCGAAGACGCGATCTCCGATGTGCGGTTTGACCGCATCCGGCAGCGGCCCGCGGTGCTCGATCGTCCAGTAGGCGAGGCAGCGTCGGGCATCGAGAATCCCGGGAGCCTCGAAGGCCTGCGTGGGGCAGGCGCGGAGGCAGCGCACGCACGAACCGCACCGCTCCGCGATCGGCTCGTCCGGCGGAAGGTCCAGATCCGTCACGATCTCCGACAGGAGAATCCAGGAGCCGCGCTCGGGGTCGATCAGGCAGCCGTTCTTGCCGATCCAGCCGAGCCCGGCGGCCGCGGCGAACGAGCGCTCGCAGAGCGGTGTCGAGTCGACGCAGACGCGGTACCGGAACCGCGGCGTCAGACGGCGCGCGGAAGCCGCCGCGACGCGTTCGGCGCGTTTTCGCAGCGTCCCGTGATAGTCCTCGCCGCGGGCGTAGCGCGCGACCGTCGCGCCGTCCGCCGCGTGGAAGGGCGCGGGTGAATACGCATCGGAGAGGCAGACGATCGACCGGGCTCCCGGGAGGAGACTCTCCGGGTTCGATCGAGCGCGTTCGGTCCGCTCCAGATATTTCATGGAGGCGTGCCGGCCGGATCGGAGCCAGTCGCGAAAGTGACCGAAGAAGGGGGGCTCGCCCGACCGCGCGAAACCCACCCGAAGGAACCCTTCCCGGCGAGCCTCTTCGCGCAGGACGCCGGCCGCGAAGAGGCGGTCCGAGCCGCTCGAAGACACCAGGACACGGATCGTAGCAGGCGCCGCCGCCCAATCGGCCGCGCGTCGGAGTCCGGCGCCGCGGCGGCGACCTGCTAGCATCGCGACGCGAGGATCCGCTGGCATCACAGGACCGTTTCTACCCGCGCGTCTTCGGGCTGGCCGCGGCGGCCGCGCTCGGCTATTTCCTGATCCGAATCCTCGAGCCGTTCCTGGCGCCCGGCCTCTGGGCCGCGCTGATCGCCTTCATGCTGTTTCCCGCGAATCGCAAACTGCGGGAGCGCCTCCGCGGCCGCCGGGGCCTCGCCGCCTCCCTCATGACGGCGATCGTCTTTCTCGCGCTCGTCGCGCCGGCGGTTCTCCTGGGATACGCGTTCTTCGACCAGGCCGTGGAGCTCGGGCACCGGCTGACCGATTCGGCCGGGCAATACCGGATCTCCGGGGTCGAGGACCTTCTCCGCATTCCGATCGTCGGAAGGGGAATCCGATGGGCGCAGGAGCACCTCGGCCTCGACCCGCTCCGGCTCCAGACCTGGCTCGTCAACGCTTTGCGCGACGTCGTCGCCTGGGTCTTTGCGCGCGCCCGTTCGGCGCTTGCGGGGGCCTTCGGTTTCGTCGCGGGCGTCGCGCTCGTGCTCTTCCTCCTCTTCTTTTTCTTCCGGGAGGGAGACGGGAGCATGCAGCGGGTCTGGCGCCTCGTGCCGCTCGACGCGGCGCGCAAGCAGAAGCTCGCCCGGCACCTGGCCGAAGTCACCCGTGCGGTCTTCCTCGGCACCGTCGTCACGGCCCTCGTGCAGGGTCTTCTCGTGGGAATCGGGTTCCGGATCGTGGGACTTCCGTCTCCGGTCGTCTTCGGCGCGCTGACCGCCGTGGCTTCCTTCGTCCCGATCGTGGGAACGTCGCTCGTCATCGTTCCGGCCGTCGTGTACCTGGCGACCCTCGGCGTCTGGTGGAAGACGATCTTCCTGCTGGTCTGGGGGGTGGCAGTCGCGGGCAGCGCCGACAACGTTCTCCGGCCGCTTCTCATCTCGGGCCGAGCCGAGATCGGCACGCTGGCGGCGTTCGTGGGAGCCGTGGGCGGCCTGACCGCCTTCGGTCTCGTGGGTCTCTTCCTGGGACCCGTGATCGTGGCTCTCGCGCTGGCGCTGATCGAGCTCGCGGAGGAGTGGAGCTCGACCGATCGGGAGAAGCCGCAGGCCGCGAGCCCTTGACGCCGCCGTCTTCGCAGCGCGCGAGACCCCTCGCCGTTTCTTGCTTCGGATTGGCGTGGGCCGTATCCTCGCCCGCGCCGAAGCGCGCGCGGCGAGCGAGCCGGTTGCGCCGCCGCGCCTTCTGCGGCCGGGGAGGTCCGTGAGCTCGGAGAAGACGCTCGAAGAGGAGCTCGCCGAAACGGTTCGGGAAGCGGTGCGCCGTGCGCAGCCGTCGGCGGCGCTCGACCCGGAAGGCTTCACGGCGCCCGATCCCGTGCGGCGCGCCGAGGAGCACCTGACACCCTCGGTCCCGGAAGGTGCGAGCCTCTTCGCGGTCAAGAAGGCGCTCGTCCGCATCTTCCGTTTCCTCTGGCGCGAGCAGGCCGCCTTCAACGCGCTCGCGCTCGAAGCCTTCCGCCGCGAGCGGCAGGAGTGGGAGGGCCGCCTCGCGAGCCTCCGCGAGACGGTGGAGCGGGAGCTCGCCATCTCCCAGCGGCGCGCGGCCGTGCAGGACGCGCGTTTCCTGCTCCTCGAGCGTCCCGCGACTCCCCGCGCCGCCGCGGACGCCGGAGGGTCCGTCGGGTCGGCGCAGACCGAGATCCCGCCGGCGGTCTACAGCCTGTTCGAAGAGCGCTTCCGCGGCGCCCCGGGCAAGATCGCCGAAGACCAGCGGTTCTACCTGCGGTTCCTCCAGGGCGCACCCGGGCCCATCCTCGACGCGGGATGCGGAAGAGGGGAGTTCCTGCGGCTCCTCGCCGCGGAAGGGATCGAGGCCGTCGGCGTCGAGTCGAACCCCCTTTCCGTGCGTCTCTGCCGTGATTCGGGCCTCTCCGTCGAAGAGGCGGACGCGCTCGACTTCCTCTCGGCGCGGCCGGACGCGAGCCTCGGGGGCGTCGTGGCGTTCCAGGTCGTCGAGCACTGGCCCGCGGCGCGGACCTTTTCCTTTCTCGCCGAAGCGAGACGGGCCCTGCGATCGGGCGGGGTCTTGATCGCCGAGACGGTGAACAGCGACTCGCTCTCGGCCCTTCGGGCGTTCTTCCTCGATCCGACTCACGTCCGCCCCGTCCCCCCGGCGGCGCTGGCGTTCCTGGCCGAAGCGGCCGGCTTCTCCGACGTGGCGATCGAGTATCGGGCGCCGCTGCCCCCTTCCGATCGGCTGATCGAAGGATCCGAAAACGACGCGAAGTTGAATCGGCTCCTCTTCGCGCCCCAGGACTACGCGGTCGTCGCGCGCGTCCCGGCAAGCGAGGAGCCATCGGGCCGTCGGCGCATCGGTTCATCCGACGATCGGAGTCGCTGATCGGATAGTCCGATGAACCGATGAGCCGATCTCCCCGCGTCCTCGTCCTCGCGGTGCAGAGCCCCTTCTCGCACGGCGGCGCCGAGATGCACGTCCGGCGACTCACCGAAGAGCTCTCCCGGCGCGGCGTTGAAGCGGATCTCGTGACGCTGCCTCTGATCGAGCGCGAGAGGTTCGATCTCGTCCGGAGCGCCCTCGTCTGGAGGATGCTCGACCTGACGGAAGTCGGCGCGCGTCCGGTGGACGCCGTCATCGCGACGAGGTTTCCGAGCTACGCCGTGCGGCATCCGACCAAGGTCGTCTGGCTGATCCATCAGTACCGCCAGGCCTACGACCAGTTCGGCTCTCCTTTCAGCGATCTGACCGCCTCGCCGGAGGATCGGCGAACGCGAGAGGCGATCGCCGAGATCGACCGGGTCGGGCTGACCGAGGCGCGAAAGGTCTTCGCGAATTCGCGGACGGTCGCCGAGCGCCTCCGAAAGCACAACGGGATCGCGAGCCAGCCGCTCTACCATCCTCCGCCTCTCGTTGGACGGTATCGTTCGGGTGCTTTCGGCGACTACGTTCTTTCGGTCGGGCGCTTCGACGCGTGGAAGCGGACCGATCTGATCGTGCGGGCGCTCGCGTCGGCGCCTTCGGCGCGCCTGACTCTGGTGGGTCGCGGCCCGGAAGAAGATCGCCTCCGCCGGCTCGCCGCCGATTTGCGGCTCGGCGACCGGATCCGGTTCGTCGCCGACGCGAGTGACGAGGAGCTGCTCGATCTCTACGCCGGGGCGCGCCTCGTCGCCGTCGCCCCCTCGGGAGAGGACCTGGGCTACGTGCCGCTCGAGGCTTTCCTCTCGGGGAAGCCCGTGTTGACGACGGAGGATTCCGGAGGACCGCTCGAGTTCGTCCGCGACGGCGAAACGGGGCTCGTCGTTCCGGCGCGCGCCGAGGCGCTCGGCGCGGCGCTCGAGGCCGCCTGGAATCGGGTCGAGGCCCTGCAGCGCATGGGGGAGGCGGGACGCCGGCGCGCGGCGGCGCTCTCGTGGGACGAGGCGGTGGGTGCGCTCCTTTCGGCGGCGGGAATCGCCCTTCCATGATCGACCGGCCGACACTTTCCCGCCTCGCCTCGGAGACGGGAGCGCAGCTCGCCGAAATGGGGGTGCGCCCTTCGGATCGTGACTGGATCCGGGCGCATGCCGACACGATCGCGAGCCTCGGCGTCGCGACCCGACCCGTCGGCTTCCTGCGAGGCTGGATCTATCGCTTCGCGCGCAGGGCGGCGCGCACGGCGAGGTAGCCGGCCAGGATTCCGTCCTCGAACTGATAGTCCGGGTGGCCGGCGAGCCCGGCGTGGTCGTGGGGCTGAAGAAGATCGTCCGCGGTGATCTCCGGATCGATACGCTGCGCGATCCCGAGCAAGCGGGCGCGCTGTCCGGTGATCAGCTCCTCGAGCAGGTCTTCGATCGCCTCGCTCATCGCCGCGCTCGGCCGCGGGCGGCGCCGCCGGGCCAGACCACGACGCGGTTGCGTCCCTTGTCCTTGGCGCGGTAGAGCGCCTGGTCCGCGCGGAAGAGAAGCTGCGGACGCTCTCGCGTCTCCTCCGCGTCCGCCACGCCGGCGGAGACCGTCGCGCCGAAGGCCTTCCCCTCCCACTGGAATTCCTGGCGCCGGAGCGAGCGCCGGACGCGTTCCGCGACCGCGCTCGCGGCGGCCGCCTTGGATTCGGCGAAGAGGACGGCGAACTCCTCTCCGCCGTAGCGGCAGGCCACGTCCGTCGAGCGGATCTCGGTCCGGACGAGCTCCCCGAAACGGCGCAGGACGCGGTCGCCCGCCGCGTGCCCCATCGAGTCGTTGATCCCCTTGAACCGGTCGAGGTCGAAAAGCGCGACGGCGAGGGGCGTGCCGTACCGCTCGCGGCGGGCCCACTCCTCGGCCAGTCGGGTTTCGAAGTAGCGCCGGGAAGAGAGTCCCGAAAGCTCGTCGGTCACCGCGATTCTCCAGTTGCGCGAGGCGTGCAAGGCCGCGGTGAGCGGCGCGAGAAGCGCGCGGATCTCCGCCTTGGCCCGGTCATCGATCTCTGACGGGCTCGTGAGATCGAGGTGCGCGACGAGCCGGTCCCCGGAGTAGAGGGGGAGCCGAAGCTGCTTCGAAGCCGGGCCTCCCGCCAGAAGGTCTCGCGGAGCGAAGGAGAGGCCGGTCTCCGTGGCCGTCAGATCCTTGACCCTCGGCGAGTCGACCGGACGGCCGCGCCAGCGATTCGAAGCGTCGCGCCGCGGGAGGCGGCGGCCGTCGACCTCCGAGAGCGTCCAGGCGTCCTCCACCCGTCCGACCTCGTCGATCGTATAGAGGTCGAAGCGCGAGATCGGGATCCGCTCGGAGGCCGCTTCGAACGCGCGCTCGAGGATCGTGTCGGGATCGGGGGACTCCGCGAGGAGATGCGTCTCGCGCTCCCGCGCCGTCAGTCGCTCGGCGAGCCGGGAGGCGCGTGCGCGGGCTCGGAGCGCCTCCACCGCGAGAGCGATGGCCGAGGCCGCGAGCAGGATCTCGGCCCAGAGGGGAAGCACGGAAGAAAGTCTACAGTTCCCGATTCTCCCTCATCCGTTTCCGTCCGTCTCGATCGGATCACGGAGAACGGAACAGGGAAGGTCGGCGAGCCGAAAAGGAAAAGGCCCCCGCGATCCGGGGGCCTCGGGATTCGTTCGAGCGGGACCGCTGACTACTTCGACGCCCCGGGGGTGACTGTCGACGTCGAGGTGGTCGTCGTCTCGGTCGTCGTCGTCGAGGTCATCGTCGACTCGGTGCCGGTCGCGGTCGACGTCGTGCCCGTCTCCTCAACGACCGCCGGGGCCTCCGTCGTGGTCGTGGTCTCGGTCGTCGTCTGCTCGGCCTTCTTGCATCCGGTCAAAAGCGCCGTGCCGATTACGACCGCCACGCCCAGGGTCCAGAACTTCTTCATAAACGTCATCTCCTTCTTTCGTCTCCCGCCTCATTGGCGCAAAAAATTCCTGAGTGGGAAAAAAACGAGGCGGAATGATACCCCATCGAGCCCCCCTGTCAACAGGCGGGCCGGCCTCGACCTCCTTTCGGATGCCGAATATCCTTGGTCGCGCCGGGCGTCGGAATCGGGTCCGGCGGAGGCAGACATGTTCGAAGGGCTCGGCGATCGCCTTCAAGGGGTCTTCAAGGAGCTGCGTGGCGAAGGCCACCTGACCGAATACCACCTCGATACGGCGCTCCGCCAGATTCGCCTCTCGCTCCTCGAAGCGGACGTGGCGCTCCCCGTCGTGCGCCAGTTCACGGCCCGCGTCAAGGAGAGGGCGGTCGGCGCCAAGGTCCTGCAGCAGCTTTCGCCGGCGCAGGAGGTCACCCGCATCGTTCGCGACGAGTTGACGGCGCTGCTCGGGGGCCGCCAGGCCGCGCTCGACCTGTCGGGCCGCCCTGCGGTGCTCGCGATCGTCGGCCTTCAAGGTTCGGGAAAGACGACGTCCGCGGCGAAGCTCGCGTTACACCTGAAGGGGCGCGGGCGCTATCCGCTTCTCGTCGCGGCGGACCTGACGCGGCCGGCCGCCGTCTCGCAGCTGAAGACCCTGGGCAAACAGATCGGCGTTCCCGTGTTCGACCCCGCAGGCCGAACCGATCCGGTCGCGGTGGCGCGCGAGGGGCTCGCCGAGGCGAAGTTGACCGGACGGGACACCGTTCTCGTCGATACGGCGGGCCGGCTTCACCTGGACGAGGACCTCATGCGCGAAGTGCGCTCGGTCGTGGACGCGATCGCGCCGCAGGAGATCCTCTTCGTCGCCGATTCGATGACGGGGCAGGACGCCGTCCGCTCGGCATCGGGATTCGCGGCGGCGCTGCCGCTCTCGGGCGTGATCTTGACGAAGACGGACGGCGACGCGCGCGGTGGCGCCGCGCTGACCGTCGTCTCGACGCTGGACAAGCCGATCAAGTTCGTCGGCGTCGGCGAAAAGCCGGAAGACTTCGAGCCTTTCCATCCCGACCGGATGGCTTCGCGCATCCTCGGGTTGGGCGACGTTTTGACGCTGATCGAAAAGGTGGAAACGCAGGTCGACGCCGATTCGGCACGCCGGCTGGCGGAGAAGACCGCGGCAGGGGAGTTCACCCTGGAGGACCTGCGCGACCAGCTGGCTTCGATGAAGAAGATGGGCCCCCTCTCCTCGCTTCTGGACCTCCTGCCCAAGGGGGGCGCCTTCCGCGGGCTCGCCGGGAACGATTCGGTGGACGAGACCGCCCTGACCCGTGTCTCCGCGATGATCGACTCGATGACTCCCGACGAGCGCCGATACCCCCAGATCCTGAACGGGTCGCGCAAGAAGCGGATCGCGGCCGGCTCGGGGACCTCGGTCTCGGAAATCAACCGTTTGCTCAAGCAGTATCAGCAGATGCGCAAGCTCATGCGTATGGCGCGCAAGGGGAGCCGGGGCATGGACTTCTCGAAGCTTCCCCTCCCCGCCCCGAAATGAGCGGATTCTGCTAGAATTCGCCGCTTTCCGAGGAAAGGACCGATTTCCAATGGTGAAGATCCGACTGCGCCGCATGGGCGCCCGAAACCGACCGTACTACCGCATCGTGGTCTCCGACTCGCGCCGCACGGCTCGGGCGGAGGTGCTCGAGGAGCTCGGCTCCTACGATCCCGTGGTGAATCCCACGACCCTTCAGCTCGACCGGGAGCGCGCGCAACACTGGATCGCGCGCGGCGCTCGCGTGTCGCCGACCGTCGCCTCGCTCCTCGCCCGGCCCGAGCCCGCGGCGCCCGCCGCCTCCTGATGCGGCGTCTCGTCGAGACGATCGTCCGCCGTCTCTCGGACCGTCCGGACGAAGTCCGGGTGCACGAGTTCTTCGAGGGTCCGACCGCCGTCTACGAGATTTCCGTGCCGGAGGCGGACCGGGGCCGCCTGATCGGCCGCGAAGGCCGCACCGTCCGGGCGCTGCGCGGCTTCGTCGGCGCCGCCGCCGCGGCACGGGGCAAGAAAGCGGTCGTCCGGGTCAAGGACTGACCGGGAGACTCTCCGTTCTCCTCGTCGGCCTCGTTCGCCGGCCGCACGGCTTGAGCGGCGAGGTTTCCGTCGAGATCACGACAGACTTTCCGGAGCGGTTCGCGCCGGGCGCGCGGCTCGAGTGGCGGCGCGGAACCGAGACCCGCACCCTCGTCGTCGAGGCCGGACGCCCTCACGGAAGCCGATGGCTCGTGCGCTTCGAAGGGATCGGAGGTCCCGACGCGGCGAGGGCCCTCTCGGGCGGGGAGCTCGAGGTCGCCGAGTCGGAGGCGTTCGCCGCGCCGCCGGGGGCGTACTACAGCCACGAGATCGAGGGCTGGCGCTGCGAGGACACGCGCGGGGAGGCGCTCGGCGCCGTCGAGGGGCTTGAGCGGACGGCCGCCGGGGCGCTCCTGACCGTGAAGACCCCCGAAGGCAAGTCGGTCCTGGTGCCTTTCGTCGAGACGATCGTGCTTCGCATCGACGAGGAGGGGCGCCGGCTCGTCCTCGATCCGCCGGCCGGCCTCTTCGAGCTGTAGCCCGGGACGCCTTCGTACGCGTATGCGCATCGAGATCCTGACCCTCTTCCCCGGCTACTTCCGTTCGGCGCTCGAGGAGAGCCTGCTCGGCCGCGCCCTTGCCACCGGGCGGCTCGAAATCGCCGTCACCGACCTGCGGCAGTTCTCGCGCGACCGCCACCGCAAGGCGGACGACGAGCCCTTCGGCGGCGGCCCGGGCATGGTGTTGATGGCGCCGGTCGTCGCGGAAGCGATCGAAGCCTGCCGGGGAACGCCTCCGGCCTGGCGGGTCCTCCTCTCTCCCGACGGCGTTCGGCTCGATCAGGCGAGTGTCGAGAGGCTCGGCGGCCGCGAGCGTCTCCTTCTCGTCTGCGGTCGCTACGAGGGAATCGACGAGCGCGTGCGGGAGCTCGGGCTCTTCGACGAGGAGATCTCGATCGGCGACTTCGTCCTTTCCGGCGGAGAGGCGGCGGCGCTGGTCCTGGTCGAAGCCCTCTCGAGGCGCGTTCCCGGCGTCGTCGGGAAGGCCGAATCGGTCGAGCGCGAGTCCTTCGTTCGAGATCGGCTCGACTACCCGCATTACACGAGGCCGCGGGAATACCGCGGCCTCGCGGTCCCCGAGGTTCTCCTCTCCGGCGACCATGCGGCGATCGAGAAGTGGAGGCGGGCGCGCGCGCTCGAGCGCACCCGTGCTCGCCGGCCCGATCTCCTTCTGCGGCGGCCTGCGGAGCCGGGGGAAGAGGGATAGGGCGGAATCCCCGGGATCGATCGCTCGAGGCCCCCGGGAAGCCCGCGGTTGCAGAGAGCCCCTCGTTTCGTCTAGACTCTGACGCTTTCGCCGGGCAAGCCGTCCGCCCAAAGGAACCCGTGATGAGCGATCTACTTCTGGAAGTCGAGAAAGCCTCCGTCCGCTCCGAGATCCCGGAGTTCTCTCCGGGGGACGCCGTGCGCGTGCACGTCAAGGTGCGCGAAGGAGAGAAAGAGCGTATCCAGGTCTTCGCCGGCGTGGTCATCGCCCGGCGCGGCGGCGGCGCGCGCGAGACCTTCACGGTCCGGAAGATCTCGAGCGGCATCGGCGTCGAGAGGATTTTTCCGCTGCACTCTCCGGTGATCGACCGGATCGAGGTCGAGCGCAAAGGCGCCGTTCGGCGCGCCAAGCTGTACTACCTGAGACAGCGCACGGGCAAGGCCGCCCGCATCGACGAGAAGCGGGAAGAGAAGCGCGCCGAATAGCCAGAGCCTCCGGAACCCGTGCCCTGCGACCCGCTCGCCGCATTGTTCGCGGAGCTGGGTCGTCTTCGCGCCCTGTCGTCGCTCGAGCGGGAGCTCGCGCGACGCGGGTACCGGTTCGTCGCCGGCGTCGACGAGGTCGGACGGGGGTGCCTCGCGGGTCCCGTCGTCGCCGCCGCGGTCATCCTGCCGTCGGATTGCGTGCTGCCGGGCCTGGACGATTCGAAGCGTCTCGACGCGGAATCGCGCGAGAAACTCGACCGACAAGTGCGCATGCGTGCGGTGGCCGTCGCGATCGCTCACGTCGAGGCCTCTCAGATCGACGAGCGGGACATCCTTCGCTCGAGCCTGACCGCCATGCGCCAGGCGGTCGAGGCGCTGTCGCCGGCGGCGGAAGCGCTCCTGGTCGACGCCGTCACGGTGCCGGGCGTGCGGCGCCCGCAGCTGCCCATCGTGCATGGCGACGCCCTCTGCTCGTCGATCGCCGCCGCCTCGATCGTCGCCAAGGTCTATCGCGACGCGCTCCTTTCGGAGCTCGCGCGCCGATATCCGGCCTACGGCTTCGAGCACCACAAGGGATATGGCACTTCCGAGCACTGGGCGGCACTTCGCCTCTACGGGCCGTGTCCCGAGCACCGTCTGAGCTTCGAAGGCGTCATCTCGGGCACGCCGCGCCTCGAGCCTCCGGCGCCCGCGAAACCCCGCCGGGGGCGCGTTTCCCGGTCACGGCGCCCGAGTCCCTCCCGGCCCGGAACGAGCGCGCACTCCCGCCCGTCGTGAGGGGCGGCGCGCCCGGGCGCCGGCGCGTCTCCGGTTAGAATTTCACCAAACATGGCGAATCGGGATCAGATCCTTCAGGGCGCCGAGAAGCTCCTCGCCCGGGGAAAGCTCGACGCGGCGCTCAAGGAGTACCTGCGGGTGCTCGACGAGAACCCGAAGGACATCTCTACGCTGAACAAGGTCGGGGACCTTTACGTCCGGATCAACCGGCCCTCTGATTCGATCCCCTTCTTCACGCGGATCGCCGACTTCTACGCCAGGGACGGCTTTTTCCTGAAGGCGATCGCGATCTACAAGAAGATCAACAAGATCGACCCGGCTCGCCTGGAGGTCTACGAGCAGCTCGCGGACCTCTACCACAAGCAGGGCCTGACGCAGGACGCGCGCAGTCAGTACCAGGTGCTGGCCGACCATCACTTGAAGAACAACCGGTCCGAGGACGCGATCGCGGCCTACAAGAAAATGGCTACGGTCGATCCCTCCGACCTGAAGATCCAGGCGCGCCTGGCAGACCTGTTCCGAGCCAACCGGCAGGTCAACCATGCCGTCGCGCAATACGGCGTCATCGGCGGCGCGCTCGCGGAGCGCGGCGCCCACGACGAGGCGGTCGCCGTCTTCCAGAAGGCGCTCGAGCTCGTCCCCGGCGACGCCGAAATCCAGCGAGGGCTCGTGCGTTCCCTCCTCGCCCAGAGGAACGCGGCCGCGGCCATCGCGGTGTTGAAAAAAGCGGCGCCCTCCGCAGAGGGGCTCGCGCTCCTCGCGGAGGCGCAGTTCGAGACGGGCGAGCCTGCGGAGGCCGTGCGCTCGGCCGAGCAGGGTCTGGCGCTCGACCCCGGCAGCGAGGCGTGCCGCGTCCAGCTCGCGCGCGTTCGCCTGGCGCAGGGCAACGTCGAGGAATCGATGAGTGCGATCCTCCCGGCCGTGTCCGCCGCCGCATCGGCGCGCGACTTCGCCCGGGCCGCGGCGCACCTGGCGCCGATCCTCGAGGCCGCCCCGGGCAATCGCCGGGTGCTCGCGCACCTCGCCGAGATCAAGGAAGCGGACGGAAGGCCCGCCGAGGCCGCAAGCCTCTTCGCTTCCGCTGCCCGGCAGGCCGAGCGCGACGGGGACCGTCCGGTCGCCATCGAGCAATACCAGCGCGCGGCTCGCCTGGCACCCGGAGACGCCGAGATCTCCGCGCGCCTCTCCGAGCTCGTCCCGTCCGCGGCAGGAGCCTCCGCGCCGTCCGCGCCGGAAATCGAGATCGAGATCGAAGAGCCGGCCGAGCCCCCCTCGCCGCCGGAGATCCCGGTGCCTCCGCCGATCGAGCCGCGCGCGGCGGCCGCCCCGCCGACGCCCGCACCGCCGGCCCCTCCCGCTCCCGTCAGCGACGAGCGCGAGGTCGAGACGCTCGTCGTGGAAGCGGAAGTCTTCGCCCGCTACGGGCTCGCCGACAAGGCGGTCGAGCGGCTTCGCACGCTCGTCCGCCGACGTCCCGACCTGGTTCGCGCGCGCGAGCGCATGGTCGAGCTCATGGCGGAGTCCCAGAACCCGGC
>JBKPSZ010000167.1:0-6539 GCA_046735265.1 Acidobacteriota bacterium
TCGGTAGCTTTGGGCCTCGCGCTGACACTGCTCGCCGGGCTCGGCACGGCGCAGGCCCTCGAGACCACCAGTTTCGATCTCTCGCCGGTGAACGCCACGTGTCTTTCGGGCGCGACCGGCAGCGTCATCGTCTTTCACAAGGAAGACAGCCTGGGCGTGGATACCCTGCACTTGCAGGTCCGGGGTCTGCCCGGAAACACGGACTTTGCGGTCTTTCTGACGTCGGCGGACGGATTCGCAACGCCGCCCTTCGGCGTGACCAACTACATCGGTGACTTCACCACGAACCCGGCAGGAATTGGGTCGCTCAAGGTCGACGCGATCATCAACGAGGCATTCGTGACCGTCCCGGGCACTCCGCGGACCCGTACGGATCTCGATCACCTGGTCTTCTGGTTCGCCGATCCGGCTCAAGTCCCTGCGTGCTTCAACTTCGTGAACCCGACACCGTTCGACGGCGACGGCAACGCCGGACCCGCGGCGATGTCCTCGTCTGGATCGACCGGACTCGAGCTGAATTAGGTTCAGAAGCGTCCGCGATTTCGTTGACAGAGATTGTTTCCCTGGTGGCGCCTGAACGCGAGGGCGTTCAGGCGCCTTTTCTCACCCGAGGAAGCTGGAGCGCCGCGACGGAAAGCAACTTGCCTGAACTCGGCCAAGCAAGAGATCGCAGCGCGACCGAGTTTCGCGACGTTCAGGAGCGAAACGACTCGCGCTGCGGGAGCCGGAGCGCAGCGAGGGCGACGGCTAGTAGACCGCCGGTTCCTCGTACGTCGCGAAAACCTTCCGCATGACGTCGGAGATCTCTCCCACCGTCGCGTAGGTCTTCACGGCCTCGACCAGAGGCGGCATCACGTTCTTTCCGTCGGCGCAGGCCTGCTCGAGCGAGCGTAGCGCGGAGGTCACGGCCTTTCCGTCCCGCGTGCGGCGCAGCTCGGCGACCGCCTGCTTCTGCCCCTCTTCGACCGACTCGTCGATGTAGAGGATCTCGAGCGGCTGCTCCTCGTCCTCGACGAAGTCGTTCACGCCGACGACGATCTTCTCCTTCGAGTCGATGGCCCGCTGGTAGGCGTAGGCTGCGTCCATGATCTCGCGCTGCGGGAAACCGGCTTCGATCGCCTCGACCATGCCCCCGAGCGCGTCGATCCGGCGGAAGTAATCGAAGCAGCCCCGCTCCATCTTCGTCGTCAGGTCTTCCACGAAGTACGACCCGCCGAGCGGGTCGATCGTGTTCGCGACGCCCGACTCGTGCGCGATGACCTGCTGCGTCCGGAGCGCGAGCTTGACGGCGAAGTCGGTCGGCAGAGCGAGCGTCTCGTCGAGCGAGTTGGTGTGGAGCGAGTTCGTTCCGCCGAGGACGCCGGCGAGCGCCTGGACCGCGGTCCGGATCACGTTGTTGTACGGCTGCTGCGCGGTCAGCGAGCACCCGGCCGTCTGCGTGTGAAAGCGGCACATCCAGGAGCGCGGGTCCGTTGCCCCGAAGCGCTCCTTCATCGTCTTCGCCCAGACGCGCCGCGCCGCGCGGAACTTGGCGATCTCCTCGAAGAAGTCGTTGTGGGAATTGAAGAAGAAGGAGAGGCGCGGCGCGAACTCGTCCACCGGCAGCCCCGCGTCGATCCCGTACTTCACGTACTCGACCCCGTCGCGAAGCGTGAACGCGAGCTCCTGCAGCGCGGTCGACCCCGCCTCGCGGATGTGGTACCCGGAGATCGAGATCGTGTTCCACTTCGGAACGTGCTGCGCGCAGAAGGCGAACTGGTCCGTGACCAGCCGCATCGACGGACGCGGCGGGAAGATGTACTCCTTCTGGGCGATGTATTCCTTCAGGATGTCGTTCTGGAGCGTGCCGCCGACCTTCGTCCACGGCGTCCCGTGCTTCTCGGCGACCGCCAGGTACATCGCGAGAGCGATCGGCGCCGTCGAGTTGATCGTCATCGAAGTCGTGACGCGGCCGAGGTCGATCCCGTCGAAGAGGATCTCCATGTCGCGCAGCGAGTCGATCGCGACCCCGCACTTGCCGACTTCGCCCCGCGCCATCTCGTGGTCGGAGTCGTAGCCGTAAAGGGTCGGGAGATGGAACGCCGTCGAAAGCCCGGTCTGGCCGTGCTCGAGAAGGTAGTGGAACCGCTCATTGGTCTGTTTCGCCGTTCCGTAGCCGGCGAACTGGCGCATCGTCCAGAGCTTTCCGCGATATCCGGACGCCTGCACGCCGCGGGTGTACGGGTACTCGCCCGGCCAGCCGAGGTCGCGCTCGAAGTCGAAGCCCGCGATCGAGTCCGGGCCGGCCAGCGGCTCGACGGGAGCGCTCGAGACGGTCGTCCAGTCCTTCTTCCAGGCGGGGACTTTCTCGAACGCCTTCTCCGACGTCTGTTTCCAACGCCGGCGCCCGGCCGCCACGCCCTCGGGAACGAGAGGATCCTTGTCGCTCATGGGGGAATGATACGACGGCCCGCCCGCGGGATAGGATTCCTTCAGATCGTTCGAAGACGGAGGTGTGCGTGAAGGGTGACGCCGAGATCCTGAAGATCCTGCAGGAGGTTCTGTCCGCGGAGTTGACGGCGATCAACCAGTACTTCATCCACGCACGGATGCTCCGCAACTGGAGATACATGAAGCTCGCCGACCATACCGAGAAGGAGTCGATCGGCGAGATGAAGCACGCTCAGGAGGCGATCGACCGCATCCTCTATTTCGAGGGGGTGCCGAACATGCAGAAGTACATGAAGATCAACGTCGGCAAGACCGTGCCCGACATGATGAAAGTCGATCACGCGCTCGAGCTCGACGCGGTCAAGCGGCTGAACCACGGCATCGCCCTCGCGACCGAGAAGGGGGACAACGGAACGCGCGCCCTCTTCGAGAAGATCCTCGTGTCCGAAGAGGAGCACATCGACTGGATCGAGGCGCAGATCCAGCAGATCAAGGACATCGGCGCCGAGAACTACCTGGCCCAGCAGATCGAGGGCTGACGCCTCAGCCCTTCGGACGCTCCCAGACGACGCGGAAGGTCTTCTCGTCGGAGAGCGTCAGTCGATTTCCCTCGAGCGTGGCCGGCCGCTTCTGATCGGTCCCGGCGAAGCTCGGCATCAGGCTCGACTCGACGTGATGGGTGACGACGCGGGACGCCTCGTCGACGGTGTAAGTGCCGAAGTACGCGACGTACCCGAGGTAGGCGTCGCGTCCCTCCTCCGGCGTGGGCGACTGGTCCCGACCCGAGGCGAACCCGGGCCGCGGCATCCGGGCGATCTGGACCGACATGGTGCCGTCACGGTCGTAGCGGATGTATCCCGTCGGCGAAGAGCCGTAACGGAGCTCCCACGGCTTCGATGGGTCGTCCCGATTTTCGATCGACACGAGGCGCCAGCGGCCGAGGATCTGGTCGGCGAGCTTCGGCGACGCGGGCGGGAGCGCCGCCCCGGCGCCGGAGAGAGCGAGGATCGAGACGAACGCGGCGGTTCTCCGATTCATGTCGCGACTCCTTTGGCCGAGAGCATAGCCCTCGCCCGGCTCGTATAATCCTCGCAGTACCGCGATGCCCGATCTCACTCGCGACCAGCGGATCGCGCTCTACCGCTACATGCGGACCACGCGGCTCGTGGAAGAGAAGCTCGTCGCCCTCTACCGCCAGGGAAAGATCGTCGGAGGTCTCTACCGATGCCTCGGACAGGAGGCCACGGCGGTCGGAAGCGCGTTCGCCCTGTCGAAAGGGGACGTGATCGGGCCTTTGATCCGCAACCTCGGCTCGGTGCTCGTCATGGGCTTCTCGCCGCGAGATGTCTTCGCGCAGCACATGGGGAAGGCGACCGCTCCTTCGAAGGGGAAGGACGGCAACCTCCACCTCGGCCGCCCCGAAGAGGGCGTGGTCTCGGCGATCTCGATGCTCGGCGCGCTCATTCCCGTGATGGCCGGGATCGCGCTCGGGGCGCGCATGCGCCGGCAGCCTCTCGTGGCGATGACGTACATCGGGGACGGGGGGACTTCGACCGGACCGTTCCACGAGGGGATGAACTTGGCCGGCGTCCAGAAGCTGCCGCTCGTCGTCGTCGCCGAGAACAACGGTTGGGCCTACTCGACGCCGTTTCGAAAGCAGACCGCCGCGCGCAGCCTCGCGGACCGCGCCACGGCCTACGGGGTCCGCGCCGAGTCCGTGGACGGCAACGACGTCCTCGCGGTCCTCGCGGCGTGCCGCCGGGCCGTGGCCCACGCGCGTGCGGGCGAGGGGCCTTCGCTCGTCGAAGCGGTCACGTATCGCATGAAGGGGCACGCCGAGCACGACAACCAGGAGTACGTCCCGAAGCAGGAGCTCGAGGCCTGGATCCGTCGCGATCCGATCGAGGCATACGCCCGCGGGCTGCAGGAAACCGGCGCGGCGGCACGCGAAGAGCTCGCCGCGATCGACCGCGAGATCTCCGCCGGGGTCGAACGCGACGCCGACCTCGCCGACCGCGACCCCTTCCCCGCCGGCGAGCGGGCGCTCGAAGGCGTCTATGCGACCGCGCTCCGCACCCCCGCCGAAGTCGCCGCCGTCCGGGATGCCCCGTGACGCCGGTCGCCGCCGGAGCGCGCCCCTCGACGACCTACGTCGAGGCGATCCGCGAAGGGATCCTCGAGGAGATGGAGCGCGACGAGCGGGTGTTCCTCCTCGGCGAGGACATCGGCGTCTACGGCGGCGCGTTCAAGGTGACCGAGGGGCTGCTCGACCGGTTCGGCGAGGAGCGCGTCCTGGACACGCCCCTCTCCGAGACCGCGATCGTGGGAGCGGCGGTCGGCGCCGCCATGATGGGGATGCGGCCGGTCGCCGAAATGCAGTTCGCCGACTTCTTCTCCTGCGCGTTCGACATGATCACGAACTTCGCCGCCAAATCGCGTTACCGGACCGGAGTCGCCGTTCCGCTCGTCGTGCGCGGCCCGTCGGGCGGTGGCGTGCATGGCGGCCCGTTTCATTCGCAGAACCCCGAGGCCTACTTCGCCCACACGCCCGGACTCAAGATCGTGCAGCCGGCGACCGCGGGCGACGCCAAGGGCCTGATCAAGGCGGCGATCCGCGACGACGACCCGGTCCTCTTCTTCGAGCACAAGTTCCTCTACCGCCGGGTGCGCGACGTGCTGCCCGAAGGGGACCACGTCGTTCCGATCGGGACCGCGGCCGTGCGACGTCGGGGGCGGGACCTGTCGATCCTGACTTACGGCGCCATGGTGTGGACGGCGCTCGACGCCGCGGCGACGCTCGAGTCGGAAGGCATCGACGCCGAGATCGTGGACCTGCGCACTCTCTTTCCGCTCGACGAGGAGACGATTCTCGAATCGGTCGGCCACACGAACCGGGCCATCGTCGTCCACGAGGCGACCCGCACCGGCGGCATCGGCGCCGAGGTGGCGGCGGTCCTGGCGGAGCGCTGTTTCGAGAGCCTCGACGCCCCGGTCGTCCGCGTGACGGCGCCCGACACGCCCGTTCCCTTCTCGCCCCCGCTCGAAGAGCACTTCCTGCCGAACGCCGAGAAGATCTGCCGCGCGGCTCGGGCGCTCACCGGCTACTAGAACGACGCCTTCGCGGCCGCCGGGCGTATCGGCGTTTCCGATAGCCTAGAAGCATGCGCCTCGAAGGAAAGGTCAACATCCAGGCTCCGCGCTCGAAGGTGTGGGCATACCTGACGGACGCCGAAAAGGTCTCGCGCGCGGCGCCGGGTCTCGAGAAGCTCGAGGTCGTCGAGCCGGGAAAGAAGTTTCGAGTCACCACCGCCGTCGGCTTCGGCACCGTCAAGGCACGTTTCACGTCCGACGTGGAATGGACGAGCCTCGACCCGCCGAGCCGCGCCGGCATGAAGGCGCACGGCCAGGCGCCGGGGAGCGCCGTCGATGCCACGAGCGCGATGGAGCTCGCCGACGGCCCGAACGGATCGACGGATCTCGCTTGGTCCGCGGACGTGACGATCTCCGGCACGATCGCGAGCCTCGCCGCGCGTCTCATGGGGAGCGTCACGCAGAAGCTGACCGCGGCCTTCTTCGACTCGGTCCGGAAGGACATCGAGAAAGAGAAGTGAAGTTCGGTCCGGTCCCGCTCGCGCGGGCCGAAGGGCGAATCCTCGGCCACAACGTGGCGGGTCGGGACGGGCGGCGGCTCCTCCGGAAGGGGCGCGCGCTGACCGCGGCGGACGTCGAGACGCTCCGCTCCCTCGGACGCGAGAGCGTGTACGTCGCCGAGCCCGAGCCCGGAGACGTCGGGGAGGACGAGGCCGCATCCCGGATCGCCGGGGCGGCGGCGGGCGCCGGCCTCGAGGCCGGCCGGGCGTCGGCCGGCAGGGCCAACCTCCTCGCGCGCGACCGCGGCGTCCTGCGGTTCGATCCCGCCCGCCTGTCCGAATGGAATCTCTCCGACGGCGTCACGATCGCGACGCTCCCGACCCGCGGCGCGGTGGCGCCACGGCAGCTCGCCGCGACGGTCAAAGTGGTTCCCTACGCCCTCCCCCGCGATACCGTCGAACGCATCGAGGCGGACGCGCGGGATCGGGGGTCGCTTCTGCGTCTCGACTCCCTGACGT
>JBKPSZ010000168.1:0-8854 GCA_046735265.1 Acidobacteriota bacterium
TCGTCGCGAGGCTCCAAGCTCGCTCCAGCCCGGCGAGGCTCCCCTTCGGACGGTTGACGTTGGCGGCAGCGAGCACCGCGCGGACGTCCTCGAGGCCGAGGCCGTTTGCGAAGAGGGCCGTCGGGTTGACGTCCACGCGGACGAGTACCGCCCCCTCGTCGTGCACTACGGCAACGGCGCCGCTGTCCGCCTCGCCGACATTGCGACGGTGACGGACTCGGTCGAGGACATCCGAACGGCGGGGCTCTCCAACGGGAAGCCGGCGGTCCTGCTCGTCATCTTCCGCCAGCCCGGGGCGAACATCATCGATACGGTTGACAGCGTCCGCGAGCTCCTGCCGCAGCTCCAGGCCGAGACGCCGGCCGCCATGAAGCTCGGCGTCGCGATCGACGCGACGCGCACCATCCGCGCTTCGGTGCGCGACGTCGAGATCACTCTCGGGATCTCGATTGCGCTGGTCATCCTCGTCGTCTTCCTCTTCCTGCGGAGCGCGCGCTCGACCCTCATCCCGAGCGCCGCCGTGCCGGTCTCCCTGATCGGGACGTTCGGCGTCATGTACCTGGCGGGCTACAGCATCGACAACCTGTCGCTCATGGCATTGACGATCGCGACCGGGTTCGTCGTGGACGACGCCATCGTGGTCGTCGAGAACATCACGCGGCACGTCGAGTCCGGCCTGGCGCCGCTCGAGGCGGCCCTCCGCGGCGCCCGCGAGATCGGCTTCACGGTGATGTCGATCAGCGTGTCGCTCGTCGCGGTCTTCATCCCGATCCTCCTGATGGGAGGACTCGTCGGACGGCTCTTCCGCGAGTTCGCCGTGACGCTGTCGGTCGCCATCGCCGTGTCCCTGGCGATCTCGCTGACGGCGACGCCGATGATGTCCGCGCGCCTCTTGAAGCCCGTTGCGCGCGACTCCGACCGCAAGCCGCGTCTCTTCGACCGCGTAATTCGGGGCTACGAGCGCTCGCTCCAGTGGGTGCTTCGGCACCAGCCGCTCATGCTCGCGGTCACGCTCGCGACGATGGTCGCCACGGTTTTCCTCTACGCGCACATCCCCAAGGGGTTCTTCCCGCAGCAGGACTCGGGGCGGCTCTCCGGAACGATCCAGGCGGACCAGGACACGTCCTTCCAGGCGATGGAGCAGAAGCTCCAGCGCTTCGTCGACACCGTGCAGCGCGATCCCGACGTCGAGAGCGCAAACGGGTTTCTCGGGGGCGGTCTCACGAACAACGGCCGGATGTTCGTCTCCTTGAAGCCGAAGGAGGACCGCAAGCTCACGGCCGACCAGATCATCGCGCGTCTTCGCGGCAAGCTCGCGCACGTGCCGGGAGCGACCCTCGTCCTCCAGCCCGTTCAGGACGTGCGCACCGGCGGCCGCGCGAGCGCCGCGCAGTACCAGTACACGCTCCAGGGAGACGACGCGGCGGAGCTGCTCCGATGGGCTCCGCGGCTCCTCCAGAAGTTGAAGGGCCTCCGCGAGCTCGTGGACGTGAACAGCGACCAGCAGAACCGCGGGCTGCAGGCGTCGCTCGAGATCGACCGAGCCACCGCGTCGCGGCTCGGGATCACGCCACAGACGATCGACAACACGCTCTACGACGCGTTCGGCCAGCGGCAGGTCTCGACGACGTACACGCCCTTGAACCAGTACCACGTCGTCATGGAGGTCGAGCCGAAGTTCTGGCAGAGCCCGGACGGCCTGAAGTACACATACGTCCGCAGCACCGCCGGCGAGCTCGTCCCGCTGTCGGCTTTCACCCACGCGGTCTCCACGACTTCGCCGCTCGCGGTCAACCACCAGGGGCAGTTCCCGTCGGTCACGATCTCCTTCAACCTCGCGCCCGGCGCGTCGCTCGGAACGGCGGTCGATGCCATCCAGGCCGCGGAGAGGGAGCTCCGGCTCCCGGGCAGCATCCGCGGCAGCTTCCAGGGGACCGCTCAGGCGTTCCAGGCGTCGCTCGCCAACGAGCCGATCCTGATCGCCGCGGCGCTCCTCGCCGTGTACATCGTCCTCGGGATCCTCTACGAGAGCCTGATCCACCCCCTGACGATCCTCTCGACTCTTCCCTCCGCCGGCGTGGGCGCGCTCCTCGCGCTGCTCGCGACCGGAAACGACCTCTCGGTGATCGCGTTGATCGGCATCATCCTGCTGATCGGCATCGTCAAGAAGAACGCGATCCTGATGATCGACTTCGCGCTCGAAGCCGAGCGCGCCGAGAAGAAGAGCCCGGAGGAGGCGATCTTCCAGGCCTGCGTCCTGCGATTCCGGCCGATCACGATGACGACGATGGCGGCGATGCTCGGAGGTCTCCCCCTCGCGATCGGGCTCGGCACCGGCGCGGAGCTGCGGCGGCCGCTCGGCATCGCGATCGTGGGCGGACTCCTCTTCAGCCAGATGCTCACGCTCTACACGACGCCGGTCGTCTATCTCTATCTCGACCGACTGCGCCTTCGCTGGGCGCGCCGGCGTCGACCCGCTCCGCGGCCGGCGCCGGCCGGTTCGGCGGCATGAGGTTCCGACGATGAGAACGCGCTCTTTCCTGCTCGGCCCTCTCGGGGCCGCCCTTCTCACGGCCGCCTGCGCGGTCGGCCCGAACTACAAGCGTCCGGAGGTCGCGGTGCCTCCGGCGTACAAGGGCGCGCCGGCGGCGGCGCCCGTTTCGCCGGCTCCTTCTTCGTCCGACTGGAAGCCGGCGAGCCCGGCCGACGCCGAAAACCGGGGGGCGTGGTGGAAGGTCTTCGAAGACCCGCAGCTCGACGCGCTCGAAGACCGGGTCTCGGTCTCCAACCAGAGTCTCGCCCTCGCCGAGGCGCAGTTTCGAAACGCGCGGGCGGTCGCGCGCGGCGCAAAGGCGCAGCTCTTCCCGACGCTCGGAGTCACCCCTTCGGTCACGCGCTCGCACGCTCCCGCCGCCCGCTCGACCGCGCTCCCCGGCGCGCCGGTCGGAACGGCGACGACGTATCAGCTCCAGGGCGAGGTTTCCTGGGAAATCGACCTGTGGGGACAGATCCGCCGCAACGTCGAGTCGAAGGTCGAAACGGCGCAGGCGACCGCCGCGGATCTCGAGACCGCGCGGCTGTCGCTCCACGCCGAGCTCGCTCTCGACTACTTCGCGCTCCAGGGCGCCGATGAGCAGCTGCGCCTGCTCGCCTCAAGTGTTCAGGCCTACGAGAAGGCGCTGAAGCTGACGGTGGATCGGCACGACCAGGGCGTCGTCTCGGGCGTCGACGTCGCCCAGGCCGAGACGCAGCTCGAGTCCACGCGCGCCCAGCGGACCGAGGTCGAGCTCTCACGGGCGCAGCTCGAAGACGCCATCGCGATTCTGGTCGGCGAGACGCCGTCGACGTTCTCGATCGCCCAGACGCCGTCCCAGGCGGCGGCGTTTTCCGTCCCGGTCGCGCTCCCGTCGGAGCTTCTCGAGCGGCGCCCCGACATCGCTGCCGCCGAGCGGCGCATCGCTTCGGCGAACGCGGGGATCGGCGTCGCGCAGGCGGCCTTCTTCCCGAATCTCCTGTTGAACGCCACCGGCGGCTGGGAGAGCGGCTCGGTCAGCCGGTGGTTCTCGGCGCCAACTCTCTTCTGGTCTCTCGGCGTGGCGCTCGCGCAGACGATCTTCGACGGCGGCGCGCGGATTGCCGGAAAGGAACAGGCAGTCGCCCTCTACGACGGGTCCGTGGCCTCGTACCGGGAGACCGTGCTCGAGGCGTTCCAGGACGTCGAAGACAACCTGGCCGCCGCGCGTCTCCTCTCCCAGGAATCGGAGGAGCAGGCCCGGGCGGTCGCCGCGGCCGAGCGCGCGCTCACGCTCGCCCAGAACCGCTATCAAGGGGGCATCACGAGCTACCTCGAGGTCGTGACCGCGCAGACGACGGCGCTCGCCAACGAGCGGACGGCCGTCGATCTTCAGACGCGCCGCCTGACGGCGAGCCTGAGCCTGATCAAGGCGCTCGGCGGGGGCTGGAGCGACACGGAGCTTCCGGAACCGGGCGCCGTGCTCGCAAAAGTGACTGCGGCACCGAGTCCATAGTCCTCAGTCGGGTCGCGATATCCTCCCTTCGATGCCCCTCTACGAGTACCTCTGCCGCGCATGCGGGAAGAGCTTCGAGCAGTTCGTCTCGGGGAAAACCCGCCCGGTCTGCCCTGCGTGCGAGAGCCGGAACCTGCGCAAGCTCCTCTCCGTCTTCGCCGTCTCCTCGGGAGGCGGCCGCGCGGAGACCGCCCCCTCGGGTGGCTGCGGTTCGTGCGGGGACCCGCGCGGGCCCGGCGCCTGCTCCATGAACTGATCGCGGGCCCGGGAGACGCCTTGGAGCCTCTCGTCTCGGAAGCCCTCGAGAAGTACGCGGCGGATCACACCGAGCCGGCCGACCCGCTTCTCGAAGAGCTCCGCGAGGAGACCCATCGGACGATGGAACAGGCCCAGATGCAGGTGGGCCGCGTCGAAGGCACTTTCCTGAAGGTCTTGGTCGAGCTCTCGGCCGCTAAGCGCGCGCTCGAGATCGGCATGTTCACGGGATATTCCGGCCTGATGATCGCCGCGGGTCTCCCCGACGACGGCTCTCTCGTCACGTGCGACGTCGATCCGAAAGCCGAGGCCGTCGCCCGACGCTACTTCGCGCGAAGCCCGCACGGCCGCAAAATCACGGTGCGAATGGGGCCGGCGCTCGAGACGATCCGAACCCTCTCGCCTCCGATCGACTTCGTCTTCATCGACGCCGACAAGGTGAACTACTCGCGGTACTTCGAAGCCGTCCTGCCGCTCCTGCCGTCCGGCGGGCTGCTCGTCGCCGACAACACCCTCTGGAGCGGCAAGGTGCTCCAGCCGAAAGAAGATTCGGACCGCGCGATCGCGGCGTTCAACGATCTCGTGGCGCGCGATCCGCGCGTCGAGAAAGTGCTCCTGACCGTGCGCGACGGGATGACGATCGCGCGAAAGCGCTAGGGCCGGGCCGCCGGCGACTTCAGGAACTCCGGCGCCTCCCCCTTCGACCAGGGGTCGTACGTCGCCGCGAAACGGAGCCGCTCGGCGAGCGGCGGATGGTTGTACAGCCAGAACCGGATGAACGCGGGCGGATCGGGGTCGGACAAGTTCGTCTCCCCCAGGATCTGAAACGCCTGGGCCGCGGCCTGCGCGGATTCGGGCACGATCCCGTGGATCGCCTCCAGCCCGAAGACGTCCGCGTCGTGTTCGTGCTTCCGGATGAAGCCGTTCAGCACGGGTTGCGCGAGCTCCGCCGCCACGGTGACGACGAGAAGGAGCACCGGGAGCGACGCCCAGTCGGCCACGCTCCGGATCCCCCAGCGGCCGCCCGGGCGCCCGATCAGACGGGACAGGACCACCGCCCCGAGGGCAAGGAGCGCGAAGAAGAACGCCCAGAGAAACGCGACGAGCTTCGGGATGTGCTTCAGGACGTAGTGCCCCATCTCGTGCCCGAAGACGAAGAGGGTCTGCGGAATGTCGGCCTTCGCCATCGTCGTGTCCCAGACGACGACCCGCTTCGAGGCGCCGAGGCCCGTGACGTAGGCGTTGATGGAGTTGTATTTCGAGCTGGCGTTCATCTCGAACATCTTCTGCTGCGGGATCGGCTGGCCGGCCTGGACGGTCACCTGCTCGATCTTCGAGGCGAGCTCGGGATGTCCCGGCGCGAGCGGCTGGAACTTGAAAAAGAGCGGATCGATCAGGACCGGCGCGACGAAGATGACGAAGACGAGGATCGGCAGCGTGGCGAGCCAGAACCAGAGCCACCAGCGGCGCGGACTCCGCCGGAGGAAGAGGTAGAGGAGCCACACGATCGGGATCCCGATGACGAGCCCGACGAGGAGTCCTTTGACGCCGTCCCACATCCAGGAGCCCCAGCCCTGCACCGACTGCTCGTAGTCGAGCGCGAGCTTCTGTCCGTAGATCTGCGTCGGAAGCTCGAGGATCGCCTGTGTCGTGAAGAGCAGCGGCACGAAGATCGCCGCCTGCCAGAACCGGCGCTTCGACACGGCCTCCGCGCGGTCGCGAAAGCGAGGCCCCAGTCGAAGCGCGATGATCGCGGCGAGCACCGCGACGCTCCAAAAGAACGAGAGGAAGTGCAGTCGGTAGCGAGCCTTCGCGTAGGCGATCGCCTTCTCCTTCTTCTCGGGCGTCAGCGTGTACGCGGTCGTCGCCGAAGTCGAGGCCGAGAGGCCGGGGGTCGGAGCCGGAGCGGCCGGCTCCTGAGCCGCGAGCGACGAGGCCAGGCAGAGTCCGACCAGGAGTCCGACAATTCGCATCTTCATGCCGGCAAGCCTAGCAGGCGCGTGAGACAGCGGGCTCGCACCGTCCGCCGGAGGCCTCGGCCCGGGGTTCGACGGCGGACGGGAGAGGTCGAAAGCTAGAATCGGAGATCCTTCGATGATCGGCCAGACCGTCTCGCACTACCGGATCCTCGGCAAGCTCGGCGGCGGCGGCATGGGAGTCGTCTACGAGGCGGAGGATCTGAAGCTCGGGCGGCGCGTCGCCCTGAAGTTCCTGCCGGACGAGCTCGCGGAACACCCCGAGGCTCTCGAGCGCTTCAAGCGCGAGGCGCGGTCCGCCTCCTCGCTTCAGCATCCCCACATCTGCACGATCTTCGACATCGACGAGCACGAGGGGCGCCCCTTCCTCGCGATGGAGCTGCTCGAGGGGGAAACGCTCCAGGATCGCCTGATCGCCGGTCCCCTGCCGGTGCACACGCTGATCGAGCTCGCGATCCAGGTTGCGGACGCGCTCGAAGCAGCGCACGCGCGCGGCATCGTGCATCGCGACATCAAGCCCGCCAACATTTTCGTCACGCGGCGAGGAGAAGCGAAGCTCCTCGACTTCGGCCTGGCGAAGAGCTCCGAGCCTGCAGCGCCTCGCAGCGCGGAGGCCTCGGTCCTCCCGACCGCGGTGGCCGAGCCCCATCTGACGAGCCCCGGCACGGCGCTCGGGACTGTCGCCTACATGTCGCCCGAGCAGGCGCGCGGCGAGCCGCTCGACGCCCGGACGGACATCTTCTCCTTCGGCGCCGTGCTCTACGAGATGGCGACCGGGCGTCAGCCGTTCGCCGGAAACACGTCCGCGATGACGTTCGACGCGATCTTGAACCGCGCCCCGGTGTCTCCGATCCGGCTCAATCCGCAGCTGCCGGCGGAGATCGAGCGCATCGTGAACGCCGCGCTCGAAAAGGACAGGAACCTGCGGACGCAGAGCGCGGCGGAGATGGGCGCGGACCTGAAGCGTTTGAAGCGCGACACCGAGTCGGGGCGATCCGCGCGGGAGATCCCGCCGGTCGTTCCGGCGGCGCGTCCGAAGCTCTGGCGTCGCGTGGCCGTCCCAGTCGCCGCGATCGCCCTGGCCGGCGCGTACTTTCTCGCGCGTCGGCCGGCGAAGACGGGGACAACGGCCGGACCCGTGACCCTCGCGATTCTCCCGTTTCAGAACCTGAGCGGCGATTCCTCGCTCGACTACCTCGGCATGGCGCTTTCCGACGAGGTCGCGACGACTCTCTCCTACGCTCCGTCGCTCGCGATCCGCCCGTCCGCCTCGACGCGAAAATACGCCAAGGGAGACGTCGATCCGCAGACCGCCGGCCGCGAGCTCAAGGTCGCCGACGTCCTGACCGGACACTTCCTAAAGGAGGGCGGGCAGCTCCAGGTCACGCTCGAGGCGGTGGACACGGAATCCAACCGGCTCCTCTGGCGCGACAGCTCCAGCGCGCCGGCGAGCGATCTCATCGGCCTCCGGGAGCAGATCTCCGGCCGTCTCCGCCAGGGTCTCCTGCCGGTGCTCGGCGCGCCGGCCGACTCGGCGCGGGCTTCAACGCGGCCCACGAATCCGGAGGCGTACGATCTGTTTCTCAAGGCCACGGCCCTGTCGCGCGATCCGGCCCCGAACAAGCAGGCGATCCCTCTGCTCGAGCGGGCCGTGGCGCTCGATCCCTCATATGCTCCGGCCTGGAACGACCTCGGCAAGCGCTACTACTACGACGGTCAGTACTCCGACGGCGGGAGCCGGGCGTTCGAGCGATCCCGCGCGGCGCACGAGCGCTCCCACCGCCTCGATCCCGGGCTGATCGACGCCTCCGCCAACCTGATCCTCCTCGATGTCGAGGGAGGCAATCTTTCGAGCGCGCTCGATCAGGCCGACGAGCTCTCCCGCTCGAACCCGAGGAACGCGCGCGCCCGATTCAGCCTCGCCTACGTCCTCCGGTACGCGGGTCTGCTCGACGAGTCGGCTCGCGAATGCGACGCGGCGCAAGCCCTCGATCCGCGAAGTCCCAACTTTCGGGCCTGTTCGGCGACCTTCGAGCAGCTCGGGAACTACGCGCGCGCCCGGGAATTCCTGAAGCTCGACGCCGGAACCCAGTGGGCGACGTTCACGGAAGCGGACTTGCTCCTTCGCGAAGGACACAAGAAGGAGGCATACGACAACCTCGTCCGCCTGAAGGACATGTTCTCCGAGGCGGAGCGCGCGGTCATCGTCGGATGTGCCAGCGGTCAGCCGCTCGAGAAAACTGCCCTCTCGCGGATGGTGGACTCGATTCTGGCCGCCCGCGACTCCGAGCCGAAGTATTTCGAAGCGGGCCATCTCGCCTACTGCGGTCATCCCGATCAGGCTCTGCGGCTCCTGCGTCGCGCGGTCGAAGAGAACTACCTCGCTCACCAGGCGATGGACAAGGACCCGCTTTTCGCGACGATCCGCGGCACGCCCGACTTCGCTGCGAT
This sequence comes from Acidobacteriota bacterium, assembly GCA_046735265.1. Taxonomy (GTDB): domain Bacteria; phylum Acidobacteriota; class Thermoanaerobaculia; order UBA5066; family Gp7-AA6; genus DATBFU01. The sequence continues at coordinate 8,711 of JBKPSZ010000168.1, forward strand.
CCGCGCGCTGTCGATCCGCAAGCAGAAGGAGATCGTCGAGCGCCGCGGAAAGACGAAGGCGAGCTAGGCTTTTGGAGCGCCTTCGGGCGCTTTCGCCTCCGCGGCCGCCCGCAGGCCGCGCAGCTCGGTGATGTCCCGGCTGAT
>JBKPSZ010000169.1:0-9367 GCA_046735265.1 Acidobacteriota bacterium
CCGCAAAAGATCCGCGGCGCCGGCCTCGGTCTCGACGGCCGACAGCGCCCGTCCGATGTCGCGCACGCGGCCGGCGAGAACGCCCTCCGCGATCCCGGCCGCCGTGGCGGCCGGGGTCGTCGTCATGCGCGGTCCGCGAGAAGGCTCTTCGCGATCACGAGCTTCTGGATCTCGCTCGTCCCCTCGCCGATCGTGCAGAGCTTGACGTCCCGGTAGAACTTCTCGACGGGGAAGTCCTTGATGAACCCGTAGCCGCCGTGGATCTGGACGGCCCGGTCGGCCGCCTTGACGGCGATCTCGGACGCGAAGAGCTTCGCCTGCGCCGAGAGGATCGGCACCGCGTCGCCCGCGTCCTTCGCCGCCGCCGCGCGCTGAGTCAGCAGGCGCGCCGCGTCGATGTCGGTCGCCATTTCGGCCAGGTAGAACTGGATCGCCTCGAACTCGCTGATCGGGCGGCCGAACTGGCGACGCTCCTTCGCGTAGCGGAGCGACGCCTCGAAGGCGCCTCGCGCGATCCCGACGGCGAGGGCCGCGATCGAGATGCGGCCTCCGTCGAGCACCTTCATCGAGTTGACGAACCCGTCGCCTTCGCGACCGACGAGCGCGTCCGCGGGCACCCGGCAGTCCTCCATCACGAGCGTGCAGGTGTCGGACGCGCGCATGCCGAGCTTGTTCTCCTTCTTGCCGACGCGGATGCCCGGGTTGTCGAGCTCCACGACGAAGGAGGAAATCCCGTGGCGCGCCCGGGAGCGGTCGGTGACGGCCATCAGGACCGCCAGGTTCCCGACCGAGGCGTTGGTGATGAAATTCTTCGAGCCGTTCAAGACCCAGAAGTCGCCGTCGCGCACCGCCGTCGTCTTCGTGCCGCCCGAGTCGGAGCCGGCCTCGGCCTCCGTCAGCCCCCAGGCCGCGAGCCACTCCCCGGACGTCAGAAGCGGAAGGTAGCGTCTCTTCTGCGCTTCGCTGCCGAAGAGAAAGATGTGGCTCGATCCGAGCGACGTGTGCGCCGCGAGCGCCAGCGCCACGGACCCGTCGACGCGCGCCACTTCCTCGACGACCGCGGCATAGTCCTGCGTCGAGAGACCGGCGCCCCCGTACTCCTCGGGAAAGATCGTTCCGAGAAAGCCGAGCTCGCCCAGCTTCCGGAAGGCGTCGCGCGGGAACTGCTGCGCCTCGTCCCACTCGAGCACGTGGGGGCGGATCTCCGCCTCGCAGAAGTCCCGAAGCGTCTGGAGGATCGTCTCTCGCTCGGCCGAAATCGTCGTCGTTCCCATCCCGAGGATTTTAGCGCGTCCGTCCGCCGGTTCAGCGCGTCGAGGGAGGGCCAGGGGCAACCGCCGCAGCGGTCACGATTTCGATGCCCGTGTAGTAGTGCTTGAGGATCTGATCGAACGTGCTGCCGGCGAGGGCCATCCCGAACGCCCCGTTCTGGCACAGCCCGACGCCGTGCCCCCAGCCCCTCCCGAGAAAGAGGAATTCGGTCTCCCCCTGCGCCCCCCGGACGCGCTCGACCGTGAAGAGCATCTCGGGCAGGCCCAGGGCCTGTCGCAGGTCGAAGCGGCGGAGCGTCGCCTCGGCTACGTCCGTGCGCACGCGCACCTCGATCGCCCGTCCCGCGGAGCTGCGGCGGGTCACGGTGATCTCCCGGACCTCGGCGCCGGCCACCCGGCCGCTCATGCGGCGGGCGAGCTCGGAGGCCCCGATTCTCCGCACCCACTCCGTCCAGGCGGATTCGCGCTCGAAAGTCGGCCCCGCGGAGTCGAGCTCCACCCAGAAAGCCAGGACCCGCGCCCCCCGCTTCCACCAGCGAACGCGGTCGCCGGCGCGCAGATCGAGCGACGCGGAGACCAGAAACGCGCCGCCGGCGTGGCGGGCCAGGGGCATCTCCGGATCGACCGGCAGGCCGGTTCGGCCTTCGGGCGTCTTGACCCAGAGGTTTCCGCCTTCGCGCGAGAGGAAGCGGCCGGATCCCTCGGAGACGCCGGCCATCCGAAGCGCTCCGGAAAGGAGGAGGCCGGCGAACTCCTCCTCGGTCAGCTTGCGGTCCGCCGGCGGCAGCGCTTCGCCCGCACCGAACCGAAATCGCAACAGGAACGCGTAGGCGTCGCGCGCCGAGCCCGAAAGCGCCGCCGCGGCGGGCGGCGTCTCCTCGTCGTAGGCGAGCGTCTCGGGCGACAGGTGCTCCTTGACCGCCGACTCGAGCGAGAACGCGGTGACGAGAGAGGGATAGACCGTCGGGGGATCGAGCGAAGCGGGCGCGGCGCCTCGTCTCTCGACGCCGGCCCAGTCCTGCGCCGTCGCGAGCGCGCTCGCGCGCACGGCCGCAGAGCGGGGCGCGTGGTTGCGAACGACGTATCCGCGCCACTCGAGCCCGGATCGGGAACGCGGGCGCTCGGCTCTCGGCAGCCGGGCCCCGTCGATGCGGGTCGTCTCGAGCTCACCGCAGTCGACCGACACGAGATACGGGACGGGATCCTCGCCGAAGACGTTCTCGACGTTCTCCGTCCGCCCGCCGCAGGTGGAGACGAACAGCGCATCGGCGAACCGTCCGCCCGAGGCGAGCACGAGCCCGCGCGTCGCTTCCACCGCCGCGGTCGACACGGGATCCTCGGCCGAAAGTCCGGCGTACACCTGGCATTTGGGAGTCGCGCACAGGTCGTAGCCCTCCGACTCGAACTGGCCGCGATGCGCGTACGCGTAGGTCCGGGCCGCCACGGCCTGCGCCTTCAACGCCTCCGCCTCGTCGAATCGCTTCGGCCCCATTTCCGCCGGGACGACGCCGTACAGGTATTCCTCCATGTTGACCCGGTTCACGACGTTGATCGTTCCCCGCGAGTTGACGAGAACGCGCAGGCTGCCTCGATACGACGCCGCGTCGAGCGTGAGGCCGACCCCCGCCGCCCCCGGACCGAGGTCCACCGGCGACGCGAATCGCCGGACGGCGCCGCTCTCGTCGGAGACGCGGAGGAAGGCGGTCGCGGCGGCCGCCGCCGGCCCCTCCGCGACGAGGGCGTCCTGGCCCGCCGCTTTCAGCTTCTCGACGAGCGCGACCGCCTCGGCCCGCGTCGCGAAATCGCCGACGAGAACCCGGTAGACGCCGCGGTCGGCGGAGAACGCGACGGCGGCCGGCAGACCCTGCTCCGAGGAGAGCTTGCTCGCGATCGTACGCGCCGTCTCCTCCTGCGAAAAGGCGCCCGCCTGAGCGGCGTACCGCCGCGCGGCGCTCCCCTCCGGCGAGAACGTCAGTGGACCCCGCACGCGCTCGGTTCGACCCGCGGAGACGAGAAGCCACGGCGAGCCCGGCGCTCCGAAGACGAGCTCGGAAAGGTCGCTCTTCAACCCGACGCGGAAGAGCGTCCCGCCCGGGGCGCTCTCCGAAGGGGCGGCCGGCACCGGAGCCGCCGGCGCCGTTCCCGTCGCGGGCGGCGCTGGGGGCGGACCCGGCGCGGCGGAAGGGGCCTTCGTCGTCCGGCAAGCGGCGCCGAGCGCGGCGAGAAGGAGGGCCGCCGCGGCGAGCGCTCGGAGGCGGCGGCTCCGGGTCAAAGACGGGATCGGGTTTGCGCCCCGAGGACCTGCTTGCGGTAGTCCTCGCCGCGCAGCGGAACGAGCTGGCACATCTCGTAGAGACGGCTCCGGAGCCGATAGTTCAAACGGTCTTCGAGACGGTCGCGCTCGCCGGAGGCCGCGTCCGGCTCGTCTTCGTAGTTCGAGGTCGCGATCGTGATGCGTCTCCGGTTGTAGCGGGTGTTCAGGAGGTTGTAGAGGACGTCGAGCACCCACGGGTGCGGCTTCGACGCGCCGAGCTCATCCAAGACGAGCAACTCCGTCTCCGCGTACGGGGTCAGGAGCGACTCCTTCGAGAAGTCCGCATCCGGCCGGAAGCTCGTCTGGATCTTGAGCAGGAGGTCGGAGAAGTCGGCGTACAGGCCGGACGCGCCCTTGCGCAGGACGAGCTCCGCGAGGAGGGCACAGGCCAGGTGCGTCTTGCCCCGACCCGACGGCCCGACGAAGAGCAGACCGTGCTCCACCGCCGGATAGAGATCCGCGAACTCACGGGCGATCTCTTTCGCCCGCCGGAGAGCGGGCCGCCCGAGGTCGTTGAAGTTGTCGATCGTGTCGTCGCCGTAGCGCTCCGGAATCGCCGCCGCGGCGAGCTTCTGCTGGCGGATCGTGGCGACCCGGCAGTCGCACGAGCGCGCGACCTTTCGCCCCTCGACCGACTCGACGACCCAACCCGCGTCGCCACATCGCGGGCACGACGGCCCCTGCGTCACTTCGACGCTCCTCCTGCCCGGCTCAATTCTCGGGCAGACCCTGTTCGATGACGATGCGGCGGCGGCGCGGCCCTTCCAGATAGCGCTTGAGGTCCGCGAGGCTCGCGTCCCAGGTCGAACCGAGCGCCCCGCGGTATTCGTCGTACGCGGGGCCGGAGTCGGGAACCGTCTGTTCGACCGTCACGACGCAGCCGCTCTCTTCTTCGGCGAACTTGAAGACCATCGAGAGCCCCTCGAGAGGCTCCCCGGCGCTCGGCTCGTAGGAGATGTTTCGCACGACGAGAAGGCGACCCCTCTCGAACTCGGCGATCTTCCCGAGCACGGTCGCTTCCGTGCGGCCCCGACGGTCCGTGAATCCGATCGCCCAGTTGCCGCCCGGTCGCAATCCGACGAGCGCCCCCTCGCACCACCAGGAGAGCAGCTCGGAGACGCGCGTGAAGGCGTCGAACGCGTCCGACGAGCTCGCGGCGATCGACACGGAGCGGACGACGGGATGGTCCACGTCCGCATTCTACCGGCTCGACGCGTACGGTTCGATGGGCCGGGTAGCGGCGACGCGACGGGCGACCTATACTCCGCGCTCCCATGCACTCTCCCACGCTCGAGGACCTGCGCGCCGCGCTCGGCGACTCGATCCGGGAAGCCGTGCGGGGACTCTACGGCGTTGAGCTTTCCCGCATTCTTCTCGAGCGGCCGCCGCGCGTGGATCTGGGAGACCTCGCCTCCCCCGTCGCGTTCGACCTCGCCCGGACCGCCCGCAAGGCGCCGCGCGCGATCGCTTCGGACATCGCGGGCGCTTTGGTCCTGCCCGCGGGAGTCGCCTCCGCGCGCGTGGAAGGGGGCGGCTACGTCAATTTCCGTTTCGCGCGGGGCCCTTTCGCGGCGGCGCTCGCGTCCGCCGGCCCGGCGCCGGCCGCGCGCCGGCCGGGAAAGGTGATCGTCGAGCACACGAACATCAACCCGAACAAGGCGGCGCACATCGGGCACCTGCGAAACGCCGTTCTGGGCGACGTGCTCGTCCGGGCGCTCCGCTTCCTGGGACAAGAGGTCGAGGTGCAGAACTACCTCGACGACACGGGAGTCCAGGTCGCCGACGTCGTCGCCGGCCTGATCCATCTGGAGAACGTCACGACCGTGGACGCCGCCGCGCGCGCGATCCGCGAGGCGGCCTTCCCTTCGGGCGCTTCGAACCCGAAGGGCTTCGCGTATCTCTGCTGGGATCTCTATGCGGAGGTCGGGCGGACCTATACGGCGCGGCCGGAGACCCAGGCCTGGCGAACCGAGACGCTCCACGCGATCGAGGAGGGCGGCAACGAGACGGCGCGCATCGCGGCGGCGGTCTCCGAGGCGGTCACCCAGGCGCACCTCTCGACCATGGGGCGGCTCGGGATCGCCTACGACCTGCTCCCCCGCGAGAGCGACATCCTGCGCAAGCGATTCTGGGCGCGCGCGTTCGAGCGGCTGAAGGCCTCGGGTGCGGTCGTGCAGGAGACGGACGGCCGCCATGCCGGATGCTGGGTGCTGCGACTCTCCGAGTCGGAGGAGTTCGCCGGCATGGAAGAGCCGGACAAGATCCTCGTCCGCTCGAACGGGACGGTCACGTACACGGGCAAGGACATCGCCTACCAGCTCTGGAAGTTCGGCCTGCTCGGGGTGGACTTCGACTACGAGCGACTCCGGCCCGAGTGGAGCTCGGGGGCCGTCTCCTCCGACGAGATCCCCGCCGCGGTCCGGGACCATTCGCTCTGGAGAACCGCCCACGAGCCGGGCCGCGAGCCGGCCCCCGCCTTCGGCCGAGGGACCCGCGTCTACAACGTCATCGACGTACGTCAGGCCTATCCCCAGAAGGTCGTGCGGGAAGGGCTCCGGGTGCTCGGGTTCGAGGACGAAGCCGACCGCTCCGAGCACTTCGCCTACGAGATCGTGGCGCTCTCGCCCCGCGCCGCGCGGGAGCTCGCGTCCCGGTTCGGCGAGGAGTACCGCCTCTCGGCGGAGGAGGAGAAGAAGCCGTTCGTCGAGATGTCCGGCCGGAAGGGGCTGGGGGTCAAGGCGGACGACCTGATCGAGATCCTGCTCGAACGTTCGCGCCGCGAGATTTCGAGCCGGCGCGAAGCCTCGGGCGAGGCGGCGGAACAGGACGCGCGCGCGATCGCGATCGGGGCGCTGCGCTACTTCCTGCTCAAGTTCGGCCGCAACAAAGTGATCGCCTTCGACTTCGACGAGGCGGTGAACTTCGAAGGGGATACGGGGCCGTACCTGCAGTACTCGCTCGTGCGCGCCGACAACATCTTTCGCAAGCTTGCGGAACGCGGCCTCCCGGTCGAGCCGACGGTCGCCCCCCTCGCCGAAGCGGAGTGGGAGGAGGATCTCTGGGCCCTCCTCCTCGACGCGGCCGCCACGGCCGAAGTCGCCGAACGCGCGGTGGCCACCCTCGAGCTCTCGACCCTCGCGCGCCACGCGTACGGGCTCGCCCAGGCGTTCAATCAGTTCTATCACCGGCATCCGATCGCGGGCGAAGCCGATCCCGCGGTCCGGAATCGCCGGCTCGCCGTGGCGCGTATTTTCCGGCGGGAGATGTCGCGTCTCCTCGAACTGCTGGGAATCCCGGAACCCGGAAGAATGTGAGCGTCGAACCCGAACCATGGCCAACACCGCCCTCCGCCTTTCCGAAAACGTCCCCGGCGATTTCTACGTGGACTCGACCTGCATCGACTGCGACACCTGCCGGCGCATCGCGCCCTCGGTCTTCGACGAGGGTTCCGGCCACTCCTTCGTCGGGACGCAGCCGGGCTCCGAGCCCGAGGCGAAGCGGGCGATGATGGCGCTCGTCGCCTGCCCGACGGGATCGATCGGTACGGTCTCCCGGCGCGACGCGCGACCCGCCCTCGAAGCCTTCCCGGAACGGATCGAGGAGGAGGTCTCCTTCTGCGGCTTCACGTCGGAGGACTCCTTCGGCGCCTGGAGCTACTTCGTCGAGCGCCCCGAAGGCAACGTGCTGGTGGACTCCCCCCGCGCCGTTTCCCGACTGCTCGCGGAGTTCGAGAGACGCGGCGGCGTCGCGACTCTGTTCCTGACGCATCGTGACGACGTCGCCGATCACGAAGAGTTCCGAAAGCGATTCGGCTGCGAGCGCGTTCTCCACGAGCGCGATCTCTCGGCAGGGACACGCGGCATCGAGCGCCCTCTCTCCGGAGACGAGCCCGTGCGGCTCGCCCCCGACCTCCTGGCGATCCCGACCCCCGGCCACACGCGGGGACATTCGGTGCTCCTCTACCGCGAGAAGTTCCTGTTCACCGGGGATCACCTCGCCTGGTCGCGCCGCCGCGAAGGGCTGGTGGCGTTCCGCGATGCCTGCTGGTATTCGTGGCCGGAGCAGATCCGCTCGATGCAGAAGCTGCTCGACTTCCCCTTCCAGTGGGTCCTTCCGGGGCACGGGACCGGCCATCGCTTCGCGACGCCCGAGGCGGCCCGGGACGCGCTCGCCCGCTGCGTCGAGTGGATGAAGACCCGGGGCTGAGCGCCGCGACCTAGCCGGTCACGGTCGACACCGAGACGCCCCGGTTCTCGACCGACACGGGCAGAACGCGGCCCGCTCCCGAACCCGAAAGCGCCTCGCGGACCGCGCGCGTCCTCTCGGGCGGAGACAGAAGGACGACGCATCCTCCTCCCCCGGCGCCGCACGCCTTTCCGCTCCACGCCCCCGCCCGACGCGCGGTTTCGATCGCCGCTTCGATCGAAGGGGTCGACACGACGGGTGCGAGGCGCCGGCGCGCCTGCCACTCGGACCCGAGGGCTCGCCCCATCGCCTCGAAGTCGCCGTCGGCCGCCGCCAGCGCCATCTCGACGGCCGCCTCGCGAACTCCCTCGAGGTGGCCGGCGACGGCCGCGTCTCCCTCGAGCCTCGCGCGGAAGATCTCCCAGTTGTTCATCCCCGAGGAGTGCGCGGCGCCGGTGTCGAAGAGCGTCAGGTGGCGCTCCCACTCATCCGGGTCGAGGTCCGAGCGGTCCGATCGGACGCCGCCCGCCTCAAACGACAGGATGTGGAGTCCGCCTTCGAGCGGCGGGTAGTAGTCCTGCACTCCCGCCGGTTTCCCGAGAACGCGCGTCTCGACGTCGCGCACGAAGTCGACGGCGGGCCCTCCCGAGGGGCGGCTCCAGCCGAGGCGATCGAGCGCCGTGGCGAGCGCGACCGTGAGCGCGGAGGAACCGCCGAGCCCCGAGCCCCAGGGGACGCCGGAAGCGATCTCGATGTCGAGGCCGCCGGTCGCCCCGACCGCTTCGAGCATCGAGCCGACGAGCGAGGTCGCGGGATCGGAAAGGAGCTCCGTCGCCGTGCGCGCCCGCCGCTCGATCTTTCGTTCGGGGGATCGCACGAGGATCCCGTCGCCGGACGCCCGGACCCGGCAGAACGCGCGGCGATCGATCGCGACGTTGACCGTCACGGACCCGGGATGCAGGACGTGGAGCGGCCAGAGGTCGAGCGTCCCGCCGGCCAGATCGATGCGGGCCGGCGCCGTCGCTTCCGCCTGTGCGGAGCCCCCGCGCATGGAACGCGAGTCTAGGGGAGGGAGCCGAAAACGGGGAGAAAAACGGGAGGGGCGGAGCTCAGTAGCCGACGCGGGAGACGCGCAGGAATCCGGACTGAGGAAACGCGACGCCTTCGACGGTCGCGGTCCGCCCGAGCGACGCCTCAGCCGAGTCGGGCCGGCGGTCCTTGGACATCAGCCGCCAGAGCTCGCCGTTGTCGGCGCAGAACCCGGTCGCATGGTCGGCGTGCGAGAGAGGGCAGTACCCCGCCTCGGAGCGCGCTTCGCACTCCAGGCACACGAAGGTGCCGGTCAGGCGACGGGAGACGAGCGTGGCGCCCGAGGCCACGGCGGCCGGCGAGACCATTCCCTCCTCCGTGAGCGCGCCGGTCCGCGGCGTCGTGTCGGAGACCAGAGGCAGGAGCATCAGAAGGAGCGCAGCGGCCGTGGCGAAAACCGGATAGCGATGCCGCGCTGCCGGCTCGGTGGGAACCCCGCGAAGCCGTTCCCTCAGCCGCGCGGGCGCCGTCCGGCGGTCCACGCCGGAATGGAGCAGCCGCGCGAGGC
>JBKPSZ010000170.1:0-8618 GCA_046735265.1 Acidobacteriota bacterium
ACGTGGGTGAAGATCAGGATCAGCCCGAGCAGAATGATGGCCGCCGGGCCTCCCCATTCGCCGACCCAGTCCCAGAAGGCCTCGAGGTCGAGATAGCGGTCCGCGAGCCAAAGAGTGCCGAGCCCGACGAGGATGACGCCCCAGGTGAGAGAGCCGGTTCCGACCGCCCGGCGGATCTGCGTGTCTCCCGCGAATCCCGCTTCGGCGAGCTGACCGCGGTTGATGGCCTTGGCCTGACGGACGGCGTCGATGATCGCGAAGAACCAGAGGAACCCGATCAGCGGCCCGAAGAAGGCGCCGCCCCTCCCGTGCGAAGTCATCGCGATTCCCAGGATGAAGGCGCCGCCGATGACGAAGGCGCGCTGGTAGAGACCGAGATACACGTGCCCGAGCCCCGGGAACATCGACAGGAATCCGGCGAGTCCCGCGGACTTCTTCTCCACGACCACCTGCGGCGGCACCGCGTAGGCGATCGGCGGAGGCGGCGGCGGAACCGCGGCCGGTGGCGGCGCGGGGGCTTGCGGCGGGACGGTCTCGTTCATGACACTCCTCCTGGCGTGCTCTCGGCGCGCCATGTCCAGATTTCGGTTTCGCGGTCGTTCCACGCGCCGCTCCCGTCGTCGTTGCGCTGACGAGACGGGCGGCGAGACGTGTCGTTCCTCATGACCAGAGCGAGCGCGTTGGAGAGAGCGGCCCGGGAGTACCCGCCCACCTTCCCCTTCGTCGCCTCGAAGGACCGGAGCGCGCGCTCCTGCAGAGCGCCGAAACGGTCCGCGAGCGTGTTCTTGGCGATCTCGACTCCCGAGCGCGCCGTCTCTTCGAGCCGCGCGGTGCCCGCCTTGCGGGCGAGGTCCGCGGGGTTGAAGCCGAGCAGCATGACGACCACCGCGGCCGCGTAGGCCACCCCGATCGCACCCTTCGGGCTCCAGAAGAATCCGCGCAGACCCTTCCGCGACGTCTTCGGACGGGAGGCCACGAGCTTCGGGGCGAGCCAGGGCGCGGGAGCCGGGCTCGTGAGCGCGCGGGCGGCGCCGAGCACGCCCGCCGCTTCGGCGCAGGCGGAACAGCGAGAGAGGTGGAACTCGAGACGCCGCGCCTCGGCCGGCTCGACCGCGTCGTCGCCGGCGCGAGCGAGGAGCTCTCCCGCCGCCTCGCAGTGCACGGTCTGGCGGGAAATCGCGTAGAGGCTCTCGGCGAGGGACCTTGGCAGGGCCGGAGGCCGCAGCGCCGCGACCACGAACGCCGTCGTCTCCATCTCGCGCGCGATCGGGCCGCAGGTGCGGCACGACGCCTGGTGAGCCGCGAAATCGGCTTCGTACCCTCCGGCGACGAGCCGGGCGAATTCTCGACAGCCGCTCATACGAATGCCGCCACGGCCACGGCGAGCGAAGAGAACGTCGCCGGGCCCGAGCTCTCGTGCCGCTCACGGACTTTTCGCGCGACTTCCGCGCGGGCGCGGAAGAGGCGGGATTTCACGGTCCCGTCGGGAAGATCGAGGGCCTTCCCGATCTCCTCGTAGGCGAGGCCTTCGAGATCCCGGAGGATCAGGATTTCCGCGAGGTCTTCGGGGATCTCCGCGAGCGCCCAGAAGAGCAGCTTCGTGCGCTCCTTCTTCAGCGCCTCCGCCGCGGGGTCGTCTCCCGACTGGAGCATCGGAGCGACCGCGTCGTCGGACACGAAACGGAAGGATCGCTCGCGCTTGCGGCGACGGTAACGGTCGATGCAGAGGTTGCGGGCGACCGAGAGGACCCAGGCCGCGAGCGGGAAGCTCCCGTCGTAGCGGTGCAGGTTCTCGAAGATCTTCAGGAAGATCTCCTGAGACAGCTCCTCCGCGTCTTCCCGCTTCAATGTGAAGTGGTAAGCCACGGAGTACACCTTCTGCCCCATGTGATCCACCATCTGCCTCCAGGCCTCATCGTCCCCCTTGCGGCAGCGAGCGACGAGGTCCCGTTCATCTGGCACGCTCAACTCTTCCTCACTCGACAAGACGCATCCGGGTGGGGAAAGTTCATGACTTGGGAGGAGTTAGGGGCGTTTCGGAGCTTTTCCCGCCCGACCCGGCGTGCAAACCTCTGCGAGGCAATGGGATACCGATCGCCCCTCCCCACTCTACGCCGGCGAGAGCACCGGGCTGCCTGCCTTCTCTCGAAAGTGCGCGTAGGAAAGGAGTTTGTAGCAGAGCTTGGCGATCATGAAGTCCGGCGCGCGGTTGCCCGCGAGCGGCGAGTGTTCGACGACGTCGGCTCCCACGATCCGACGGGACTCGACGAGGCGGCGAAGGATCCTCAAGGCCTGGTCGTACGTTCCGCCGCCCGGCTCCGGGGTCCCCGTCCCCGGCACGAGCGAGCCGTCGAAGAAGTCCACGTCGAAGGTGACGTAGACGTCGTCCGTCAAGAGCCGGAAAGCGCCGTCCATCCACTCGTCGGAGCGGTGCATCTCGCGATTCGACACGACGCGGACGTTCCCCTTGCGGCGCACGAACTCGACCTCCTCGCGGGAGATCGAGCGGATGCCGACCTGAACGGTCGGAAGATCCAGCTCCACCCACCGGCGCGCGGCGCAGGCGTGCGAGAACTTCTGCCCCTCGTACTCGTCGCGCAGATCGCCGTGGGCGTCGAAGTGCAGAACCGAGAGTTGCGGGTATCGCGCCCGATGGGCGGCGATCGGCCCCCGGGCGATCGAGTGTTCGCCGCCCAGCGTCAGGACGAACTTCTCCTTCTCGAGCAGGTCCGCGACGACGCGTTCGAGCCCCTCCACCAGGTGCGTCGGCTCCATGTTCTCCGGCAGCCAGGGAGGCAGCGTGTGTAGCCCGATCCGGTACGGCTCTTCGTCGAGCTCGTCGTCGTAGAGCTCGACGTAATGGGACGCCTCGATGATCGCGGCCGGGCCGTTTTTCGTGCCGACCCCGTACGAGACGGTGCGCTCGTAGGGGACCGGGAGGATCACGACCCGGCTCTTCTCGAACGTGTTCTCCTCGTCCGGGATCCCGAGAAAGTTGGACGACAGGAACATGGAAGGATCATACCGTCGAGCACGCGGCTCCGTCTTCGCGCGGATGAGACACCGTTGCGCCGGCTCAGGGGGAACGGCGCCGTCCCCTTCCGCCGCGCCGGCGGCGTCGCCGCCGCAGAGCGGACTCGGCGGGGGCCGCCGCGGCGAGGCCGGTCTCCGTTTCGAAGTGCTCTCGCGCGCGCTGCATCCGCTCGAAAAGCGATCGCCAGTCGCGCACGAGATCTTCGCCGCGCCCCGTGGCCATCGCTCGCAGCTCGAAGAGGTCGAGTGCGGTCGGGAAGGACTCGCGGAAGACGAGTCGACGCGTGGCGACCCGGTTGTCGGGTCGGTGCGACAGCCGCCCCACGATCGCGAGAGCCTGCTTGATCTGGTGGGAGATGGCATGGGGCCACGCCATCCGTACCGCGATCGGCGTCGCGATCTCTTCGAGCAGCGTGGCGAGCGCGCCGGGGGGAGGCTCGCCGCCGGGGAAGCGGCGGCTGACGGCGGCGCGGACGACGGGCAGGACGAGCAGGGCGAAGAGCGCCGCGTCGCCGAACACCCGCCCGCGGCGTCTCTCCCGGTCGAGAGCGTCCAGGAGCGCCCAGAAGAGGTGGCCCGCCCCGTGCGGATGCTCCGGGTCGATGTCTCTCAAGACTTCGGCGAGCTCCGGGAGAAGCGCGTCGAGGAGCCCGACCTCGCGCAGGAGGAGGAACGTCGGGAGCGCGTGTCCCCCGCGCAGCATCTGGGCGATCTCCTCCGTGACCCGGGGCGCTGCGGACTTCCGGATCTCGCTCCGGTGCGCGAGGATCGCCTCGTAGGCGTCGGGAGTCATCGCGAACCCGAGGCGGCTCGCGAATTCGACCGCCCGCAACATCCGGACCGGGTCCTCGCGGAAGCGCACGTCGGGATCGCCGATCGTCCGGATGAGGCCGGCCTCGAGATCGTCCAGCCCCCCGACGTAGTCGAGAATCGAGAAGTCCGAGATGTCGTAGAAGAGCCCGTTGATCGTGAAGTCGCGCCGGAGCGCGTCCTGCCGCGCCGTTCCGAAGGTGTTGTCCTCCGTCATCAACAGCTCCGGCGCGTTCGGATCGAGCGGCTCCGGGCGGCGGCGGAAGGTGGCGACCTCGACGACCTTGCCGCCCGGAAAGAGAATGTGGGCGAGGCGGAAGCGCCGTCCGATCAGGCGGCAGTTGCGGAAGAGCCGCCGGATCGCCCCCGGCGGGGCGTCGGTTCCGACGTCGAAGTCCTTCGGCACGCGCCCGAGGAGCAGGTCGCGGACACTTCCCCCGACGAGGTAGCCCTTGTGCCCCGCGCCCGAGAGGCGGTAGAGGACCTTCAGCGCGTCCGGGTCGATCTGTTTTCGCGAGATCGGATGCTGACTGCGCGGCCGGACGCGCGGCGGGGGATCGGGCCCGGCCGTCTCGGGTCCTCCCGGCGGAGTCGAGCTCATCCGCTCCGGATTCTATCCGAAAGGCTTGATCGAATTGGGGTTTTGACTTTGGGAGACCCCTGCGAAACAATACCGCGTCTTTCGGAAAGCAACGTGAGGAGGAGGATTCCATGAGGTTGCGTTGGTTCGCCGCGGCCCTGCTCGTCGGCGCTCTTTTCCCGGCAGGTGGGTGCGGCAAGCGCGGCGCGGGTGACGAGATTCCCATCGGGGAGTACGGTTCGCTGACGGGAACCACCGCGACGTTCGGTATCTCGACCGACAACGCGGTCAAGATGGCCTTCGAAGAGATCAACGCCGCCGGCGGCGTCCTCGGCAAGAAGTTGAAGCTCTACGTGGAAGACGACCAGTCGAAGCCGGAGGAAGCGGCCACGGCGGCGACCAAGCTCGTCAATCAGAACCACGTCGTCGCCTTGATCGGAGAGGTCGCCTCCTCGCGGTCGCTCGCCGCGGGGCCGATCGCGCAGGCCGCTCAGATTCCGATGATCACTCCGTCTTCGACGAATCCCCGTGTCACGCAGGTCGGAGACTTCATCTTCCGCGTGTGTCTGATCGATCCCTTCCAGGGCGCCGTGATGGCCAAATTCGCGCACGACACGCTAAAATTGAAGAAGGTCGCGATCCTGGTCGACGTCCGCAACGACTACTCGGTCGGGCTCCAGACCTTCTTCCGCCAGCACTTCCGCGAGCTCGGCGGCGAGGTCGTCGCCGAGCAGTCCTACAGCGAAGGGGACTCCGACTTCCACGCGCAGCTGACCCAGATCAAAGCGGCGAACCCCGAAGGGATCTACGTGCCCGGCTATTACACCGAAGTCGGCACGATCGCGCGCCAGGCGCGCGAGCTCGGGATCACGGTGCCTCTGATGGGCGGCGACGGTTGGGACTCGCCGAAGCTCTGGGAAATCGGGGGAGAGGCCTTGAACGGCTGCTACCTCTCGAATCACTACTCGACCGACGATCCGTCCCCGGTCGTCCAGAAGTTCGTCTCGGAGTACAAGCGCCGCTACAACGCGCTGCCCGACGCCCTCGCGGCGCTCGGGTACGACGCCGCGCGAATCCTCGCGGACGCGATGACGCGTGCCGGCTCGACCGACGGCGCCAAGGTGCGGGACGCGCTCGCCGCAACCAAGGACTTCCAGGGTGTGACGGGCCTGATCACCATCAACAAGGACCGCAACGCCGTCAAGCCGGCCGTCATCCTGAAGGTCGAGAACGGGAAGTTCCATCTGGTGGAGACGATCAAGCCCGAATCCGTCAAGATCTAGGGCGAAGAGCCGACATTGGCGTTTGAGTCTTTCGCCGCGGACGTCCTCCGGCCGGGGGCGCCCGCGCACGACGGGTCAGGACCGCCTCCCTCGGCATGAGCACCTTTCTCCAGCAGCTCGTCAACGGCCTGTCGCTCGGGTCCATCTACGCCCTGATCGCGCTCGGGTACACGATGGTCTACGGTGTCCTGCGCCTGATCAATTTCGCGCACGGCGACGTCTACATGCTCGGCGCCTACGCCGGCTACTTTCTCTCCCGCAAGCTCCGCGGAGAAGAGCCTTCGCTCCTCTCGGCGCTCATCGTGATGGCGGGCGCGATGGTCGCGTGCGCGATCGCCGGAATGGTCATCGAGCGCTTCGCGTACCGTCCCGTCCGCCGCGCCTCCCGGCTGACGCTTCTGATCACCGCGATCGGCGTCTCGCTCTTCATCGAGAACGGCGCGCAGCTCGTCTTCGGGCCCGACCCGAAGTTCTTTCCGTCGCTGGCGCCCCACGCCGACTTCCGGCTCGGCCACGTTCGAATCACGAGCGAGCAGCTGACCGTCATCGTCGTTTCGGTCCTGCTCATGCTGGCGTTGCGCTTCTTCATCCTGAAGACGCGGACCGGCAAGGCCATGCGCGCCGTCTCATTCAGCCTGGACGCGGCGAAGCTCATGGGGATCTCGACCGACGCGATCATTGCCGCGACCTTCGCGCTCGGGTCGGCACTGGCGGCCGCCGCGGGCGTGCTGATCGGGATGCAGATTCCGAAGATCGACCCCCTGATGGGGATCATCTACGGCCTGAAGGCGTTCGTCGCGGCCGTGCTCGGCGGCATCGGAAACATCCCGGGAGCCGTTCTGGGAGGGCTCCTGATCGGGATCTCCGAGGTCATGGTCGTCGGCTACCTCTCTTCGACCTACCGCGATGCGATCGCCTTCGGAATCCTGATTCTCGTCCTCCTCCTCCGGCCGCAGGGGATCCTGGGCCGGGTCCAGAAGGAGAAGGTCTGAAGCGCGCCGCGATCGCCGCGGGCGTCCTCGTGGCGCTCTGGGTCGGCAATGGGCTCCTCTCGGGCACGCTCGTGCCGGGCGTGCAGATCTCCCCGTACTTCCTCCAGGTGCTCTGTCTCGCCGGGATCAACATCATCCTGGCGGTGAGCTTGAACCTGATCAACGGCTTCACGGGGCAGTTCTCGATCGGCCACGCCGGGTTCATGGCGATCGGCGCGTACGCGTCGGCCTACGTCACCGTGACGTTCGGCGACAAGATCCGGGCGGCGCTCGGGTTCCTTCCGCAGGGAGGACGCGACGGGGCGCTTCTCCTGGTGGGCCTGGCGGTCGGCGGGGCGCTGGCGGCCCTCGCGGGATTCCTCGTCGGCGTTCCGTCCCTCCGTCTGCGCGGGGACTATCTCGCCATCGTGACGCTCGGTTTCGGGGAAATCATCCGCGTCTTCATCCTGAACATCGACGCGGTCGGCGGGGCCCGCGGTTTCACGGGGATCTCGAAGCTCGCGAATTTCTTCTGGATCTACCTCTTCGCGGCGATCACGATCCTCGTCGTGTCCCGGATCGTCCGTTCCTCCTTCGGACGGACGCTCATCGCGATCCGGGAGGACGAGATCGCCGCGGAGGCGATGGGCGTCGATACGACCCGCAGCAAAGTGATCTCCTTCATCGTTTCCTCGGCCTTCGCCGGGATCGCGGGGGGACTCTTCGGCCACTACCTGATGTACCTCCACACGAACTCGTTCACGTTCATCAAGTCGATCGAGATCATCATCATGATCGTCATCGGCGGCCTCGGGTCGATCACGGGATCGGTCCTCGGCGCCGTGCTCTACATCGGGCTGACGGAGGGGCTGCGAGAATTCGCGCAGTACCGCATGGTCCTCTTTTCATTCCTTCTCGTCGTCCTCATGATCGTGAGACCGCAGGGGATCCTCGGGCACCGCGAGTTCCTGACTCTCCTGCCGAAACGCTGGCGCCTGGGCGTGGACGCTCCGCCCGCGGGCGGCTAGAGAGGGGCGGATGGCCCTCCTCGAGCTTTCGGGCGTCACGATGCGGTTCGGCGGCCTGATTGCCGTCAACGACGTCTCCTTCCAGGTCGAGCCGGGTCAGCTCTACGGTCTGATCGGACCCAACGGCGCCGGCAAGACGACCGTCTTCAACGTCATCACCGGGGTCTACAAGCCGACGCAGGGCGTGATCCGTCTCGAAGGGGAGTCGATCGGCGGGAAGCGGACCGGGCGCATCACCCGCCACGGCGTCGCGCGGACGTTCCAGAACATCCGGCTCTTTTCCGACATGACGGTCGTCGAAAACGTGAAGGTCGCCTTCCACTGCCGGCAGGCCGCCCACCTCGGGGCGGCGATGCTCCGCACGAAGACCCACGCGGAGGAAGAGGAACGCGTCGACCGGGAGAGCCGCGAGCTCTTGAAGATCTTCCACCTCGACCGCCTCGCCGAGGAGAAGGCGCGAAATCTGCCGTATGGCAGCCAGCGCCGGCTCGAGATCGCCCGCGCCATGGCGACTTCCCCGCGACTCCTCCTCCTGGACGAGCCCGCCGCGGGGATGAACCCCCAGGAAGCCAACGAGCTCATGGATCTCATCCGCTGGATCCGGGACCAGTACGGGATGGCGATCCTTCTCGTCGAGCACAACATGAAGGTCGTCATGGGCATCTGCGAGACCGTTCACGTGCTCGACTACGGTTCGACGATCGCCGTCGGGCCTCCCGCGAAGATCCAGAAGGATCCGAAGGTCATCGAGGCCTATCTGGGTGGCGCGTGAGCGGAGCGCCCGCACCCGCCCCGATTCTGGAAGTCTCGGACCTGGTCGTCTCGTACGGGGCCATCAAGGCGCTCAAGGGGATCTCGATCCAGCTCATGCCCGAAGAGATCGTGACGCTGATCGGCGCCAACGGCGCCGGCA
>JBKPSZ010000171.1:0-8950 GCA_046735265.1 Acidobacteriota bacterium
ACCGGCCGATCCGTAAACCCGGACTTTCCCATGGCCAACGGAATCGAAGTGCACCAGAGCTTCACTCTCACCGTGCCCGCCGAGACCCTCTATAACTTCTGGCGGCGCTTCTCCGACTTTCCGCGTTTCATGAAGAACGTCGAGTCCGTGACGGAACTCGACGACAAGCGTTCTCACTGGGTGGTCCGCGGGCCGGGCTGCCGCCGGATCGAATGGGACTCGGAGATCGTCGACGAGGTCCCGGGCCGGCTTCTTCGCTGGAGGACGGTCGGCGACGCCGACGTCCGCCACGGCGGAACCGTGGAGTTCCGCCCAGCGACCGGAAACCGCGGCACCGTGGCGGCGGTTCACCTCGCCTACGAGCCTCCCGGTGGCGGGCCGGGCGCGGCGATCGCGAAGCTTCTCGGGGACGACCCGGAGGCGCAGATCCGAGAGGACCTTCGCCGGTTCAAGAGCCTCGTCGAGACGGGCGAGATTCCGACTACCGAAGGACAGGCCTCGGGACGAAAAGACGAAACCGAAAAGTCCCGATCGGAGCAATCGCTCGCGGAGAGCGAGGTCCGGTCATGAAGGCCGTGTGCTGGAACGGGAAGGCGAACGTCGCGGTCGAAGAAGTGCCCGAGCCGGAAATCCTCAATCCGCGCGATGCGGTTCTGCGGGTCACTGCGACCGCGATCTGCGGGTCGGATCTCCATCTGTACGGCGGCTTCATCCCCACCATGGAAAAAGGGGACATCCTCGGTCATGAATTCATGGGCGAAGTCGTCGCGACCGGACCCTCGGTCTCGAACCTAAAGGAAGGCGATCGCATCGTGGTCCCGTTCGCGATCGCCTGCGGGACCTGTTACTTCTGTTCGAAAGAACTCTGGTCTCTGTGTGACAACTCGAATCCGGACGCCGCAAAAGCGAAGAAGCTGAATGGCCACGCCACGGCCGGACTGTTCGGCTATTCCCATCTTTATGGGGGATACGCCGGAGGCCAGGCCCAGTACGTCCGCGTTCCGTACGCCGACGTCGGCCACGTCAAGATTCCGCAGGGCGTACCGGACGAGAAGGTTCTCTTCCTCTCCGACATCTTTCCGACCGGGTGGATGGCGGCGGAGAACTGCGACATCGTGCCCGGCGACACGATCGCGGTCTTCGGAGCCGGTCCCGTCGGACAGTTCGCGATCCGGAGCGCGCTCCTCCTCGGAGCCGAGCGCGTCATCGCCATCGAAAGCGTGCCGGAACGGCTCGAGATGGCGGCCGCCGGAGGCGCCGAAACCGTGGACGAGAGCGAAGGCGACGTGCTCGCGCGTCTCGAGTCCCTGACCGGCGGAATCGGACCGGACGCCTGCATCGATGCGGTCGGCCTGGAGGCGCACGGACACGGCGCCGTAGACTGGTACGACAAGGTCAAACAGGCAGTGCGTCTCGAGACGGACCGGCCGATCGTTCTTCGGACTGCAATCGAAGCCTGCCGACCGGGCGGCGTCGTCTCGATCCCGGGGGTATACGGGGGGATCCTCGACAAGGTGCCGTTCGGTGCGGCGTTCGCCAAGGGTCTCACCTTCCGGATGGGTCAAACGCACGTTCATCGCTATTTGAAGCCCCTCCTCGATCGCATACTCGTCGAAGACATCGACCCGTCTTTCCTCATCACCCATCGGGTCGGCTTCGACGAGGTACCGGAGGCGTACTCGAAATTCCAGGAAAAGAGGGACGGCTGCATCAAGGTCGTCATCGATCCGACGGCGGAGACGGGCCGGGAGTGAATCTCATGAAAGCGAAGAAGGCGGAACGAGTCTCGGAGAAAGAGGACGTTCTGCTCGACAAGGTGCTCGTGCTCACCGGAGCCTCCAGCGGATTCGGCCTCGGAGGCGCGGTGGCGTTCGCCCGGGCGGGCGCGAAGATCGTGCTCGCCGCAAGACGCGGCGAAGTCCTGCAGGAGGTCGTCGAAACTTGCGAGGCGGAGGGGGCCGATACGATCGCCGTGGAGATGAACGTCTCCGACGAATTGGAGATCTCCGAGCTCGCCCAGACCGCGTTGTCGCGATTCGGGCGGATCGACCTCTGGATCAACAATGCGGGCGCCGGCGCGATCGGGCGGTTCGACGTGATTCCCCTCGAGGACCACGTCCAGGTGATCGAAACGATTCTCCTCGGCACTCTTTACGGAAGCTGGGTGGCGCTTCGCCAGTTCCACCACCAAGGCGAGGGGATCTTGATCAACGTCGCCTCGATTGCCGGGAAAGTCGCGGCGCCGTTCTACGCTTCCTACGCCGCGGCGAAGCACGGAGTCGTCGGCTTGAGCGCGGCTCTGCGGCTCGAGCTCGAGCAGGAGCCGGAGCAGAACCGCGGCATCCGGGTCTGCACGCTTCTGCCGGACGCGCACGACACTCCGTTCTTTCAACACGCGGCGAACTACTCCGGCCACGAGGTCGAGCCGCCGCCTCCCGTTCACGATCCGAAGGAAGTCGTCGAAGCCATGCTCCAGCTCGCCCGGGAGCCCCGCGACGAGATGGTTGTCGGATCTGCCGGCAAGATCGCCACCGCCGCTCGGCGGGTCTCCCCGGCGCTCGCGGAGAGCATGCTGGCGCGCAGCCACGCGAAACAGATGGAAACGCCTCCGGCCGAGGACACGGACGGCTCGCTCATCGAGCCGAGCCCCGTCGGCACCGGTGTGCGGGGAGGCTGGAGCGAGGAAAGTCGGTCGCAGAATGCCCGGGCGGCGAGATCGGAAGACGACCGGGACGATCTCCCCGGGGTCTGAGGGTCCTCAGCCGAGCTTCAAACGGAGCCCCCCGCGAAACTGGCGCGGCGGTCCGAGGTTCGTGCGCGGCGTCTTGCCCGTCACGACGCGAATCCCCGTCAGGTTCTCCCCCGCCAGAAAGACCTCGACGGCTCGCGACACGGAGACCGAGCCCACGGCATCGAGCGTCGTGTAACCGGGCAGGCGCAGCGAGTTCAAGTCGTCCTCGTACTGCGCCGAGCCGTAGCGCCCGACGACGGCGAGGCTCGCCGCGCCGAACGTCCCAACCATCTGAAAGCTCACCTGGTGCCGCGGGACCTGGGGAACGCGTTTACCGACGAGAGCCGCGCTCTCCGAAGACGAGGTCACGCGCGAATCGACGAAGAGATACCCGGCGGAGAACCGGAGTCGGGCGCTCAGCCGCCCCTCGAGATCGACCTCGACTCCGCGCGCTCGCGTCTCCCCGATGTTCTGTCGCTGACGGGTGATCAACGCGGGCGTCGTTTCGAGCGTCCGATTGCCGATCGAATCGTCGATCTCCGACCAGAAGAGCGTTGCGCGCGCGAAAACAGCGCCGCCGAATGAGGACAGGAGCGCGCCGGCCTCCGCGCCGAAGAGCCTTTCGGGCCCGAGCTGGTCGTTGGCGAGCGTCAGCGTGTCGCCGGCGCGGAAATTCCGGTAAAGCTCGTTCAACGTCGGGGAGCGGAAAGAGCGGTAGACAGAAGCCGTCAGCGAGAGGTTCGAGGACGCCGCGTAGACAAACGCCGCTCTCGGGCTCCAGAAGGTCGCCGATCGGTCGTCGAGCTCCGTCCTCGGCGACGGCGCCGCGCGCGGGCCCTGGAGCCGGAAGGCGTCGAAGTTGCGCCAGGCGTCGAAGCGCAGCCCGACGGAGACGCTCGCACGAGGGCCCGCGGCGATCCGGTCCCGCACGAAGAGCGCCCCGGTCGCCTGCTTTCCGCCGGCGTCGGACACGGCCGCTCCGTCGGCGCCGACGATCTCATTCGAGGCGCCGGAGACGATCCGTCCTTCGAAGCCGGCGAGTAGACCATGCGACCCTCGGGTCGTCTCCCACTGTCCGCTCGCGCCCCCCGCCTCCGACGGAACATCCTGAGAGCGGGTGAGTATCTCCGCCGACCGGTCGGCCGAGACCGCGCTGAATGTCTGGTGGTATCTCTCGCGCATGCCGTAGATCCGGACGCTGTAGGCCCCCGAGCCGGATGCGCCGTCGGCGCCCGCGGACAGTTGCCAGAGATTCGTGTCATTGACCTGCAGCGGCGTTCCGTTGCCCCGCTCCTCGTCGAAGTAGGACCCGCGCAGGTAGCCGCGCGCCGCCCGGCCCGATCGCTCGACCCGCGCGTCGGCGGCGACGTGCCGGGAATCCGCGGGGACGTCCACGGCGCCGGCCTCCTCGGGCGGGAGCAGGACGTATCCGTCGGTGCGGAACGCCTCGGCCGAGAGCCGGGCGGTCCAGGGTCCCGTCCCACCCGCCGCGAAGAGCTGCGCGTCCGCGGTGTCCGCGGAACCGTAGGACGCTTCGGCGGCGAGCGCGGTCGTCGGAGACTCGCGCGGCACCATCGCGATGACGCCGGACAGGGCGGGTGCGCCGTATCGGTCGGACGACCCGCCTCGGAGAACTTCGACGCGATCGAGGGCCGCTCCCACGACGCGTCCCCACGAGACCCAGCCGCCGAAGGGATCGTTCAACGGCACGCCGTCGTCGAGCACGAGCGCTCGCGACGCGCCGCTTCCGCCCACGCCGCGCAACGACGCGCCCTGCGTCGTGGGATTGGCGGTGCGGCTGTCGGACCGGCGGAAGAGCGTGAAGCCGGGAACCTGCCGCAGCTTCGCGTCGATCGCCGTCGTCGCGGAGGCTTGCAGCTCCTCGGAGGAGAGGACGATCACGCTCGCCGGCTCCTCGCGGATCCGGGTCGGCACGCGCGCCGCCGTGATCGTCAGGGAGTCCGCGAATCGCAGGGGCCGGAGCTCGATTCGCAGCGGATCCTCTCCGTTCCAGACGAGAAATCTCTCCGCGTATCCGTCCGCTTCCGCCACGAGCCGGACGGGAGGCGCGCCGGCGAATGTCAGCTCGAAGCGGCCGTGGGCGTCCGCGGTCACCGACGCGTCGAGCTCCGGCAGCAGAACCCGGGCGCCGGAGATCGCGAGCTCTCCGGGGGCGACGACGACTCCCCGGACGCGAGAAGTCTCCTCCGCCGGGCCGACTCGTCCGGCGAGCGGCGCGATTCCTCCGAGGAGAAACGGGACCACCGCGAGGAGACCCGTCATCGAGTTCGCACCTTGGGCGTCGTCGCAGCAATGGTCCTGCCAGCGGTTGCCGGTGGCCCGGACCTTGCACCGCGCCGAGGCGTGAGCACAGGAGGCTCACCCGCATTTCGTAGGCTGATGGCGCTGTCGCTCCTCGTGGCCGTCCTCTCGCCTGCCTGCCGCGCCAAGTCCCGCCGCGTCCTCGCCGTGGAAAAGGAGTCCCCGCCTCGAAGCGGGAAAGCCCGTCTTCCGAGCTGGATTCCGGCCGACGACGGCCTCTGGGAACGCGCGGCGAAAGACTTTGCGAGCACGCGATACAGCGCCCTCGATCAGATCACGACCGCGAACGCGGGCAAGCTCGCTCTCGCGTTCACGTTCTCGACCGGACTGACCCGCGGCCATGAGGCGGCGCCGATCGTCGTCGGCAACACGATGTACGTTGTCACGCCCTACCCGAACTATCTCTACGCTCTCGATCTCGCGAAGCCGGGCGCGCCGGCGAAGTGGGCGTACAAGCCTCCCGTCTCGCCGGCATCGCAGGGCGTCGCGTGCTGCGACGTCGTCAACCGCGGCGCCGCGTACGAGGACGGCCTCGTGTTCTTCAACACGCTCGACGCTCAGACGGTCGCGGTCGATGCGGACACCGGGAAGGAAAAATGGAGGACGAAGGTCGGCGAGATCAACCATGGCGAGTCGATCACGATGGCGCCGCTCGTCGTCCGAGGGAAGGTCCTCGTCGGGAACAGCGGCGGAGAGTTCGGTGTGCGGGGAAAGCTCGTCGCGCTCGACGCGAAGAGCGGGCGCGTCGCGTGGACCGCGTACTCGACGGGGCCCGACGCGGAGGTTCGAATCGGAGCCGGCTTCCGTCCGTTCTACCCGGCGGACCGGGGAGCGGACCTCGGCGTCTCGAGCTGGCCCCCCGAGATGTGGAAGATCGGCGGTGGCACCGTCTGGGGCTGGCTCTCGTACGACCCGGAGCTCGATCTCGTCTACTCGGGGACGTCGAACCCCGGTCCGTGGAACCCGGATCAGCGTCCTGGAGACAACAAGTGGACCGCGGCGCTCTTCGCCCGCCGTCCGGAAACGGGAGAAGCCGTGTGGGCGTATCAGTGGAACCCGCACGATCTCTACGACTACGACGGCGTCAACGAGAACGTCCTGCTCGACCTGCCGTGGAAGGGCTCGCAGCGGAAGGTTCTCGTTCATCCCGATCGGAACGGCTACGTCTATGTCCTCGACCGGGCGACCGGCGAAGTCCTGTCCGCGGAGCCGTTCGTCCCGATCACGACGACGGCCGGCGTGGACTTGAAGAGCGGCCGACCGATCGAGGTCCCGGAGAAGAAGCCACAGGTCGGTGTGGTCGTCCGCGACATCTGTCCCGGGTCGCCCGGGGGGAAGGACTGGCAGCCGTCCGCTTTCTCGCCGCGGACCGGGCTCCTCTACATCCCGCACAACAACCTCTGTCAGGACGAGGAAGGCGTCGAAGCCAACTACATCGAAGGAACGCCGTTCGTCGGGGCGAACGTGAAGATGTATCCGGGTCCCGGAGGGAACCGCGGCGCCGTGACCGCGTGGGACCCGGTCGCCGGCCGCAAGGTCTGGACGCTTCCCGAGAATTTCCCGGCGTGGAGCGGGGCTCTCGCCACGGCGGGCGACGTCGTCTTTTACGGGACCATGGAAGGCTGGTTCAAGGCGATCGACGCGCGGACCGGGGTGCTCCTCTGGAAGTTCAAGGCAGGCTCGGGAATCATCGGGCAACCGATCACCTACCGCGGCCCCGGCGGCAAGCAGTACGTCGCCATTCTTTCGGGCATCGGCGGCTGGGCCGGCGCGATCGTCGCCGGCGATCTCGATCCGCGCGACGGCACCGCCGCTCTCGGATTCGTCAACGCGATGAAGGATCTGCCGCAGGCGACGACGAAGGGGGGCGCGCTCTATGTGTTCGCGCTTCCTTAGAGCGGTCGCCGTTTTCGCGGCGGCGCTTCCGGCGTGCGCTGCCGCCGCGCGCGCCGCGGCGCCGGCGGAGCTCAAGGTCTGCGCCGATCCGAACAATCTCCCCTTCTCCAACCGCCGCGGGGAGGGATTCGAGAACGAGATCGCGAAGCTGCTCGCTCGCGACCTCGGCGCCCGCGTGTCCTACACGTGGTGGCCGCAGCGCCGAGGATTCTTCCGGAACACGCTCAAGGCGGGACTCTGCGACGTCGTCCTGGGAGTTCCGACCGGCCTGGAAATGACGGCCCCGACTCGCCCCTACTACCGCTCGACCTACGTCTTCGTCTTTCGCGCCGACCGCGGCATCGACGTGCGTTCCTTCGACGATCCTGTGCTTCGAAACCTGCGGATCGGAGTGCAGCTCGCCGGCGACGACTACGCGAACACGCCTCCGGCGCATGCCCTCTCGCGGCGCGGGATCGTGCGCAACGTCGTCGGCTTCACGCTGTACGGCGACTACGGCGAAGCGAATCCGCCGGCCCGGATCGTGGAAGCGGTCGCACGGGGAGACGTGGACGTCGCGGTTGTCTGGGGCCCGCTCGCCGGATACTTCGCTCCCCGCCAGCGCGTTCCCCTCCGAGTCGTTCCGGTCTCGCCAACCATCGATCTGCCCTTCCTCCCTTTCGTCTACGACATCGCGGTCGGCGTTCGCCGGGGAGAGGACGACTTGAAGACGAGGATCGAAGAGAGCCTCGAGCGCCGGCACGCCGAAGTCGAGGCGATCCTCGACCGATACGGCGTCCCGCGCGTGACGGGGGCTTCGGAAGCGGCGGGGCGATGAAGTCCCGAGCTCTCGCGGCGGTTCTCGGGTTTCTGCTGGCGGCCGCGGCGTGCCAGAAGATGCAGCGCCGCCTTCACGAGCCCGCTCCGTTCTCCGCTCCTCCCCAAAGCCACGCCGGAGGGCCGCTTCAAGCCGGCCCGCAGACGCCACCACTCTCGGTGAAGAACCCCTACGAGGGAAACTCCTACGCCGCTTCCGAGGGGCAGCGACTCTTCGAGTGGTACAACTGCGCGGGCTGCCACTTCCGCGGCGGCGGCGGGATCGGTCCGGCGTTGATGGACGACGTCTGGATCTACGGCAAGGAACCCGCGAACCTCGACGAGACAATCGTCGAAGGTCGGCCGAACGGCATGCCGGCCTGGCGCGGAAAGATTCCCGAGTACCAGGTCTGGCAGCTCGTCACGTACGTCGAAGAGCTCAAGGGGGACCGATCGATTTCTGCGCCCCCCGGGCCTCGCCAGGAGCATCTCCAGGCCGGAGAGGGGAAGCCCTCGCGGTGAAGCGCCTCGTTGCGTTTCTCCTTCCGGTCGCGGCCGCCGGATGTCATTACGCGGCGCTCGATCGCGCGAGCCCCGAGGCGGACCGGATCACCTCGCTCCACAACCTCATGTTCGTAATCTGCGTGGCCGTCTTTCTGGCCGTCATGGGGTTCCTCGCCGCAGCGCTCCTGCGAAACGCCGGCCTGCCGAGCCCGGAGGCGGAACGCCGGCGCGGAATCTGGGTTGCGGCCGGCGCGATTCTGTCGAGCCTCCTGCTCCTCATCCTCTTGACGGCGAGCGTGCTCACCGGCCGTTCGATCGCGACGCCCGCCGGCTCGAACGCACTCGAGATCCAGATCATCGGACATCAGTGGTGGTGGGAGGTCCACTACCCCGCCGCGCTCTCCGATCAGGAAGTCGTGACCGCCAACGAAATCCACGTCCCCGTCGGAAGACCCGTCCGGCTTCGTCTCTCGTCCGGCGACGTGATTCACAGCTTCTGGGTGCCGAACCTGAATGGAAAGAGAGATCTCATTCCCGGGCGGTTGACGACGCTGACGTTCCAGGCGCGGCGCGAGGCGACCTACGACGGCCGCTGCGCGGAATTCTGCGGCTATCAGCATGCTCACATGGGTTTCCAGCTCGTGGCGCAGACACCGGCCGAGTTCGAAGACTGGCTCGCCGATCAGAGGCGGCCGGCCGCTG
>JBKPSZ010000172.1:0-18347 GCA_046735265.1 Acidobacteriota bacterium
CTCCTCGCGGGCGCGGCGGCGCTGTGGCTCGTTTCGCGCAACCGCGCGCCGGCCGCCCGCCCCGCCCCGGCGCCAACGGCGGCCGCTCCCCGCCGGGCGATCGCGGTCCTCGGCTTCAAAACCTGACGGGCCGCCCCGAGGATGCCTGGCTCTCGACGGCGCTCTCGGAAATGTTGACGACGGAGCTCGCGGCCGGAGAGAAGCTCCGGGCGGTCTCGAACGAGGACGTCGCCCGCATGAAGGCGGACCTGGCGCTTCCGGAAGCCGACACCCTCTCCCGCAAACCCTGACTCGCGTGCGCGAGCGGGTCGGCGCGGATCTCCTGCTGACCGGCTCCTACCTTTCGATCCCCGGTGAGCGCGGCTCGCCGATCCGCGTGGACCTGCGCCTCCAGGAGGCCGGCACCGGCGAGACGCTCGCGGTGGTCTCCGAAAAGGCGCCGGTCTCGGAGCTCGACTCGCTCGCGGCGCGCGCGGGCGCGCGTCTCCGGGAGAAGCTCGACGTCGGCGCCGTGCCGCCGTCCGAGTCGGCCGCGGTCCGCGCGGCGCTCCCCGACTCCCCCGAGGCGGCCCGCCTCTACGCGGAGGGGCTCGCGACGCTGCGCCGGTTCGACGACGCGGCGGCCCGGATGCTCCTCGAGAAGAGCGTCGCGGCGGAGCCGGGTCATGCGCTCGCCCACTCGGCTCTCGCAGCCGCCTGGGCGGGCTTGGGCTAGGAGGTCCGCGCCCGCGAGGAGGCGAAGCAGGCGTTCGACCTCTCCTCGAGCCTGTCGCGCGAGACGCGACTGATGATCGAGGGGCGCTATCGGGAGTTGAGCAACGACTGGCCGAAGGCGGTCGAGATCTACCGGTCCCTCTTCACCTTCTATCCCGACAATCTCGACTACGGTCTGCAACTCTCCCGCGCGCAGACGGGAGCCGGGGACGCGACCGACGCCCTCTCCACGGTCGAGGGGCTCCGGCGCGCGTTCGGATCCGGGGACCCGCGCATCGAGCTCGAGGAGGCGGCGGCGGCGGCCGCTTTGTCCGACTACAAGAGGGTCGAGGCGGCCGCCTCTCGCGCCGCGGAGTTCGGGACGCGACAGGGCGCGCGCCGGCTCGTCGCGACCGCGCACCTCCAGAGCGCGATCGCGAGGCGGAATCTCGGCGATCCGAAGGGCGCCATCGCCCCGTCCGAGGAGGCCCGCGATCTCTTCGCGGCGGCGGGGGACCGCGGGGGCGCCGCCTCCGGCTGGAACAGCATCGGAAACTCGCGCTACGACCTCGGAGATCTCGCGGGCGCCCGGCAGGCCTACGAGCAGTCGCTCGCGATCTGCCGGGACATCGGCAACCGGTGGCGCGCGGCCGGAGCCCTGGACAACATCGCGAGCGTCGTCGGGGACGCGGGGGATCCGGTCACCGCCCGACGGCTTTCCGAGGAGGCCCTCCAGCTCTATCGCGAAATCGGCGACAAGGGGGGCCAGGCCCGGGTGCTCGGGAACATCGCGGCGGCGCTCGTGGCGAACGGCGATTTCCGGGGCGCCTCGAAATTCTTCGAGCAGGCCCTCCCGCTCCATCGCGACACCGGAGATCGCGGCTCCCTCGCCGTCACGTTGAACAACATCGCCGAGATGAAGTCCGAGCAGGGGGAAATCCTCGAGGCGCGGAAGAACTTCGAAGAGTCGTTGCGCCTGTTCCGCGACCTCGGCCAGGCGAGCAAGGCGGTTTATCCCGCGGCCGGTCTCGCGTCGACACTCGCGGAAACCGGCGATCTGCCCGGCGCTCGTCGGATGCTCGAGGAGCAGTTGACTGCCTGTCGCAAGGCGGGGGACCGGCACGAAGAAGCGGTCGTCGCTTCGATGCTCGCCGCGATCGACGCCTGGGAGGGGCACGCCGACGAGGCGCGCCGCGGCATCTCGGAGGCGATGCGGATTCGGTCGGAGATCGGAGAGAAAGGCGCCGTCGAGCAGAGCCGTGTGGAGCTCGCGCGTCTCGACTTGAACGAGGGGCGGCTCGCGGAGTCCGCCGCGGCGGCGCGCGCGGCGGCCGAGGAGCTCAAACGGCAGAAGGCGGGCGACGACGAGGCGTTCGCCCGAGCCGTGCTCGCGCGGTCGCTCGCGGCGTCGAACCGGGCCGAGGCCGCGAAAGCGCTCGAGAGAGCACGCGCCCTGGCGGCTTCGAGTCAGCGCGAATCCGTTCGACGCGAGATCCAGCTCGCGACGGCGGTGGTTCGCGCATCGCGCCGCGACTTCGCGGGAGCCCGCCAGATCGCCCGGGCCGCGGTCGATCGCGCGCGCGGGAACGGAAACGTCGCGGCCGAGCTCGAGGCCCGCCTCGTGCTCGGAACGATCGAGATCCAGGAGCGGCGCGCCGAGGATTCTCTGGCCCGGCTCGACGGCCTCCGAAAGGACGCCGCCGCCCGTGGATTTCATCGGATCGCGGCGGAGGCCGTCCGGGCCCGCTCCTAGAGAGGGCGCGGCAAGGGAAGCGGCCCGGGGTCGCTTCAGCCGTGCATCGAATAGATCATGCGAAGGTCCCAGCTCTCGCGCTCGAGCAGGGGCCGGCCGCCGGCGGACCGCTCTTC
Organism: Acidobacteriota bacterium; assembly: GCA_046735265.1. Taxonomy (GTDB): domain Bacteria; phylum Acidobacteriota; class Thermoanaerobaculia; order UBA5066; family Gp7-AA6; genus DATBFU01. The sequence continues at coordinate 2,563 of JBKPSZ010000172.1, forward strand.
GAGAGGGGGTCCGCGACGGATCGGACGAACGAGCAGACACGGGTAGCCGCGGGAAGTCCTCTCGACGTCCACGGGGTGGAAACCGCGGGACTCGAGCGTCCCGAGCGTCTCGGGTCCGACGGTCGAAGACCAGACGGCGAGCTCGGCGAAACCCCCGCATCGGAGCACAGCCTCGAGGAGCTCGCGTCGAACGGCCTCGTCGGCGGCTTCCCAGTCCACGATCCAGAGCCGTCCGGGCCGGCGCGCGGTGCGATCGGCCTGTAGCGCCAGGTATCCTCCGACGCCGCCCTCCATCTCCCGATAGAGGAATCGATACTCGTACATCGGGTTCTGGTAGCGCCAGGACAGGTAACGCGCGTCCCGCACGTGCCGGATGCGCCCGTCGTAGGGGAGGCGAGCCACCAGCTCCGCCATCGCCTCCGGCCTCGGCGCCGTCTCGACGACGATCGTCGGTGTGATCCGGCCCGCGCCCCTTGCCCGGGCTCGATCGACACCCGACAACGGTCGCGACAGGCCCGCGGCTCCGGCCATCAGGCGAGCGGGAAGGCCCCGGAGGAGCGGAACGCGCCGCAAGGCGCGGTGCGGCAGCGAGAAGAACGCCGCCCTCCGCGAGCGGCAGCCGACAGGCTCCATCCGCAGGACGCTCTTCCAGCCGGCCGCGAGCGATCCGAGATACGTGACTCCCCCGGCGCTCAGGTTGACCGCGAGCTCGTGAGGGCCGTCGGCGAGCTCGCGAAAAGCGGTCTGCATGATGCGCGTCACGAGCCCGCGACCGCGATGCGGCGGAGCGATTGCGAAGTCGTCGGCGTAGAGGGCGTCGAAAACGGAACGATCGGGCCCCGCCTCCCAGCGCGTGGCGAAAAAGGAGCGCATGCCCACGACTTCAGGGCCTCGCATCGCGAGCCAGGCCCGCGGCGTCGTCTGAAACGGATTCCGTTCGTGCTTCCAGCGGAAGTAGGCCTCGCCCATGGAGCGGTCGGAGAACCAGGGCTGCAAACGAAGGACGCCGTCCCGGAACTCCGGCCGATATCGGACGATCTCGTACTCCGCCGTCACGCCGTCCTCCGTCGGCTCACCGGGCGCCTCCCGAAAGGCGCCGCTCGAGGAAGTCGAGGATCCGCGGCACCGTGTCCCACTCTTCGACGAGGTCGATCCGGCTCGGATCGATCGCCGCGCCCAGGCGCTTCTCGATCCAGTCGGCGAGCGCGAAGAGAGCGATCGAATCGAAGAGCCCCGAACGGAGGAGCGACGTCTCTTCCCAGATCTCGACGTCCGGTCCGAGGTCGAGGCCCCGGAGGAACCGGAGGAGATCCTCGCGCCGCGCCTCCCGTTCGGCGCCTGCTTCCCTCTTCGTTCCCACGTCTCGACGCGGAATGGGGCTACTCCGTGCCGCTTCCCGCGAGCGAGCGCAGGTCGAGCGGCCGGAGATCGGCACACCGCCGCGCCACCGAGGCGCGGTTCACCTTCCCCCTCGAAGTGCGGGGAATCTCCTCCACGAGATACCAGCGCACGGGCACCTGATGCCGCGCGAGATGCTTCCGCGTCCAGGCGAGAAGCGCGCGGAGCGAGCCCTCTCCCCGATCCCGGAGCACGACGGCGACGCCCACGTCCTCGCCCTGCAGCGCGTCCTCGACGGCGAACGCGCAGACGTCGAGCGTCTCTCCGAAGCGCTCGACGACGAGGTCCACGTCGGCCGGATAGACCTTCATTCCCCCCTTGTTGATCTCCTCCCGCTCGCGGCCCCGCAGGAAGAGGAGGCCCCGCCGGTCCAGGAAACCGACGTCTCCCGTCGAGAACCAGCCGTCCGCGATCGCTTCGCGCGTCGAGTCCTCCCGGCCGAGATACCCGCGCATCAGGGCGGGCGTCCGTACGAAAACGCGCCCCTCCTCTCCCGCGGAGCACTCGACCGCGTCCCCGGACGCCGCCTCCGGGGCCGGCCGCCGCACCTGGATCGTCGCGCCCCAGGGCACGCCGACGAGTCCGTCCTCCGGCACGAGATCCGGAAGCGACGATCCGGCCAGCCAGCTCGCCGTCTCCGTGATGCCGTAGGCGTTCCAGACCTCCCGAGCGCCCGTCCACTTCTGGATGTCTCTCCAGAGCGTGGCCGAGAGAGGCGCCGATCCGCAGAACACGCGCTCGAGGGTCCCCGCTGCCGGCGGCGCCGCCGTGCGCAGCGCGAGGCGCCAGAGCGTCGGCACCGATGAGAGAAACGTGATCCGGAACCGGTCGAGCACAGCTCCGAGGCCGACCACGATGTCGGGCCGAAAGGGAGGCAGCAGGTGGAGGTCGCAACCCGCCAGCCACGGGAAGAGCGCGTTGCAGATCAGGCCGTGGCCGAAGTGCGTCGGCAGGAGACACAGCGTCCGGCGGAACTTGTCCACTCCGAGCGCGCGCTCGAGATTCTCCCAGCGCGCGGCGAGCGAGCGGCCGGTGTGCACCACGCCCTTGGGCTCGCCGGTCGTGCCGGAGGTGAACAGGATGAGCGCGTCGGATTCGGGATCCCGCGGCCCGATCCCGAACTCGTCCGAAGTCTTTTGCACCGTGAAGGATTCGGTGACGTCGACCGGAATCGTCCCGCGGGCCTCGAGCCTCGCGGCGATCTCGCCAGGCGGCGGACCGAGCCAGGCGGAGAATTTCGGCGACGCCGCGGAGGCGAGCGTCTCGACCTCGAAGTCGGTCAAGCGCGGGTCGATCGGCGCCACCGCCGCTCCCCGGCTCCAGATCGCGAGCAGCTCCGCGAAAAACTCGAGGTTGTTGCCGAAATGCAGGAACACCCGGTCCGACGAGGACAGGCCACGCGCCCGATAGAACGCCGCGCGATCGCGCGCCCGCCGCAGAATCTCCCGGGAATCCCAGCGCCGCCCCGTTCCGGGCTCGAGAAGGTCTCCCGGCTTCCGATCGAAGTGCATTTTGGACTCGAGGGGGCGCCCGAGGGTAACGGCCATCCCCGATGCTGTCAACGCGCGCGGGCAGGTTCGCCCCGCGGATCCGCGGGGCGAACGCATGATTTCCCGGGATGGACCGCCCGACGGCGAAAAACCCGACCCGGCCCCCTCCGTACCTACGCTCCAGAAGGGGCCGGGCGATCCGCCCGGCCGTTCCGAACGGAGGTTCCCATGAAAAGAGTCTGGAGACTCGGCAGCCTGCTCGCGCTCGCGATGATCGGGTGGCCCGTGGCTTCGATCGCCCAGGTGCCGCCGCTGACGCTTCCTCAGGCCAGCCCCGAAGCGTCGGTCACGCAGACGGTGGGCCTGACGCGGCTGGAGATCCGGTACCACCGTCCCGCGGTGAACAAACGCAAGGTCTGGGGAGAGCTCGTCCCGCTGGGCGAGGTCTGGCGCGCGGGCGCCAACGAGAACACCACCATCTCGTTCAGCTCGCCGGTGACGGTCGAGGGACAGAAGCTCGCCGCCGGGACCTACGGCCTCCACATGATTCCGGGAGAGAAGGAGTGGACGGTCGCCTTCAGCAACGTCACGTCCGCTTGGGGCAGCTTCAGCTACGACGAGAAGGAGGACGCCCTGCGCGTGAAGGTCGAGCCGCAGCGCGCGCCGTTCGAGGAGCGCCTCGAGTACACGTTCGAGAATCCGACCGAGGACGCGGTGACCGCCCGGCTCCACTGGGAGGAGCTTTCGGTTCCGGTCCGAATCCAGGTGGACACGCCGCAGGTGGTCGTCGAGAGCCTCCGGAGCCAGCTCCGGGGATTGCCGCGCTTCTCCTGGCAGGGCTGGAATCAGGCCGCGAACTACTGCCTGACGCACGGCGTGAACCTCGAGGAGGCGACGAAGTGGGCCGACCGCTCGATCGCGATCAACGAAAACTTCACGAACCTGCGCACCAAGGCAGGCCTCCTCGAGAAGTCCGGGGACACGAAGACGGCCGGGGACCTGCGGGCGAAGGCTCTGCAGATCGCCAACGAGGCGGACATCAACAACTACGGCTATCAGCTCCTGGGAGAGAAGAAGTACGACGAGGCGATCCGCTACTTCCAGAAGAACACGAAGGACTATCCGAAGTCCTGGAACACGTACGACAGCCTCGGGGAGGCCTATCTGGCCAAAGGCGAGAAGAAGCTCGCGGCGGACTCGTACGGCAAGGCGCTCGCGATGACCGGCGACGACACGCAGAAGAAGCGCATCAGCGGAATCCTCGAAAAGATGAAGAGCTGACGGCTCGCGCGGCCGCGTCGGAGAAGGCGACGCGGCCGACTTCACTTTCCTTCGAGGGCGGTTCCTACTTTCCGGAAGTCTGCCGGTTGACGCGCTTGATCAACGCGTCCAGCCGTTCCAGCACGTCGAAGACCTGCATGTGCCCTTCGGCCGCCCGGCAAACGAACGATACGGTGCGCGTCGAGGCATCGAGGCGCAACCGGCGGAACTCGCTCGAATCCGCCTGAAGGATCCGATACGCCTCCGCCCAGACCGAGTCGATGCGGCCGGTCAACGTCACGGAATAGCTGACGTCGGATCCGGAGGCTTCGCGCTTCAGCGTCGAGTGATCCACACCCACGCGATCCGAGCCGTTGCTCTCGCTCTGGACACCTTTCATTGCGCCTCCGGCGCCGGCGGTGGACACCCCGGCCATCTCCTCGAATGACGCAATCCCCCGGCCAGAAATCAAGGTCTTGAGAGCGAGCGAGTTGTCGGAGGCGATCGTCGCGCGCCGTCGCGGCGTCGTTACGCGAGGTAACGAGTGCCGTATGGCCGGAAGGTGCCGGGAGAGGCCACGAATGTGTGAGAAGTCGCTAGCGCCGGCGGAGCGCAAAAGCCAGCGCGCCCATGTAGACGCCGTACGCGGCGAGACCGATCGCGACGACCGCCGCGAGCCACGGTCCGCCCCACTTCGAGTGCGAGAGCGTTTTCAGGGCGCCGCCGACGTCCGGAGCGCGGGCCGCCTCGAGACCGCGGGCCACTCGAATCTGGCCGACGCCGATCACGATCAGCACGACGCCACGCGAAGCGATTCCGAACCGGGCGATCTTTCGCGCGAGGCGCGCCGCGTCCGTCGGAAGCCAGTGGGCGGCGAAGCGCTGACGGAGCCGTCCTCTCACGCCCTGCCAGATCTCCGAGATCCCTCCGGCGAGCGTCGCGAGTCCGATCGCCTGAAGAAGCAGGGGCCCGAAGGAAAGGCGCGCTATCCACCGCTGGATCCCGACGAGAACCCCCTCCGGCGTCCACCGATGGAGAAAGACGGAGGCGGCCGTCCCGACGAGAGCCAGATAGCCGGCCGCTCCGATGGCGTGGCCGATGCGCTCGAGCGGGCCGGATCGCCTCCGGCGCGCTTCGAGCAGGTGCCAGACCGCGAAAGAAAGAAGACCCGCCGCGACCGCGGCGAGAACGACGGCTCCGTGGGGCTGGCGGAGGAGCCAGCCGAGCGCCCCCGCCATCCCCATCGCCGGATCGCGGGCCCCCTCGAGCGCCAGCCGCGCCGTGGTCGCTCCGACGACGAGGTAGAGAACCGCCGTCGCGGCGAATCCGAAGCGGGCGAGCGCGCGGTGCGTCAGACGCAGCTCTCGGGCGACGTGGAAAGGAAAGAGGAGTCCGCCGGCCGGCGGCCCTTCAGGCGCGCAGGCGGCGGAACGGGAGGAGTCGGCCTCGGCGCTTGTACGTCGCCGGGGCCGCCGCGAGGTCGGGCTCTCCGAGCGCGTCGGGCGGGAGCCCGGCCGTGCTCGAGACCCAGCTCAAGATCTCGTCGGCGAAGTCGGGATTCAATTCCTTCATGCGCTGATAGGCCTTTGCGGCCGTATCGCGCGTCCCGCGCTTCAAGGCGTTCGTCGCCATCGTGCGCCAGGCGGCGGCATTGGCCGGCTTCAGGCGGATCGCCTCACGCACGGCCTGGTCGGACTCGGCGAAGAGGCCCAGCTCCGAATAGGCGCCGGCGAGCTCGCTCCAGAGGTCGGAGCAGTCGGGCCGGCGCTCGAGGGCCTCCCGGAAGGCGGTCACCGCGTTCTCGGCTTCTCCGAGGTCGCGCAGGGCGCGGCCGAGCTCGATGCCGGATTCGACTTCGTCCTCCGGGTCGAGGCGCATCGCCTCGCGGAGGCTCGTCACGGCATCCCGGCTCGCGCCGGCGCGCCTCCGGGCGATTCCGAGGTCGCGCCACAGCGCCGGATCCTCGGGGCGCCGATCGACCGCCGCCTCGCGATATCGGACCTCGTCGAGGAAATTCTGCAGCTCCCGGGCGCTCCGCGCCAGCTTCTCGTAGGTGTCGAGGTTCGCTCCGCCCGCGCTGACGACGCGCTCGAGCGCGTCCACCGCCCGCTCGTAGTCGCCCGTGCCGAGATAGGCGTTCCCCAGCCGCTCCCAGAGTCGGGTCGCGTCTTCCCGGCCAGCCGGCAGCTCGGAGAGCGCGCGGCGCACGGCGTCGATCTCCTCGTACCTCTCTTCGCCGATGTCGGGATGCGATGCGGACTCGATCAGGTCCCGCGGAAGGTCTGACCCGTGCTCGATTCGGTCACCCACCATCTGAAAACAGAATCTCCGCAACGAATGTTGGTGCGTCAAATCAATAGTTTTGATTTCTGATATAAGCAAAGAGAATAGGGGACATGGAGACCCAACAGGCGCGCGTTTTTCTCGCCGTGGCGCGCGAGGGCAGTTTCAGCGGCGCGGCCCGCCGGCTCTATCGGACGCAACCGACCGTCACGATGGCGGTGCAGAAGCTCGAAAGAGAGCTCGGCGCGCGTCTTTTCGAGCGCGTCGGCCACGGCGTGCGGTTGACGAGGGCGGGCGAGACGCTGCTCGAATCTCTCGGCCCGCTCGTCGAGCAGTGGGACCGGGCGGCGCGGAGACTCCAGGAGATGTCGGACGGCGTCCTCCGCGGACCCGTGCAGCTCGGCGCGGGCGAGGCCGCGATCCTGTACCTCCTCCCCGGACCGATCCGCACGTTTCTGCGAGGGCATCCCCGAGTTGACGTCATCATCCGGCACCGCGCTTCGGAAGAGCTCCTCGTGATGCTGCGGCAGGGTGAGATCGACTTCGCCCTCCGGCCTCTTCCCGAGCCCCCGACCGATATGGCCTTCTCCCCCTTTCGAACGGCCAACCGGCTCCTGATCGCCCCGATCGACCATCCCATCCACCGGACGAAGAGCCTCACGCTCGAAAGCCTCGCTCGATATCCGTTCATCCTTCCGTGGCACGGATCGGCGACGCGCAAGCTCATCGAAGGCCTCTTCGCCGAGCGCGGGCTGGCCCTGAAGGTGTCGCTCGAGGCAGGGGGCTGGGAGGCCATCAAGCGGTACGCGGGTCTGGGGCTCGGGATCGGCGTCGTGCCCGAGTTCTGCCTCGATCCCGCGGACCGGCGGCTCGCCGCCCGGCCCGCGCGCCATCTCTTCGGGCAGATCACCTACGGCATCGTCACCAAGCGCGGACGGGAGGTTTCGCCGGCCGCGAGGGCCCTCGCCGAGGAGATCGCGCCGCGCGCCCAGCTCTGACACCTCGCCGCGACCGCGCCGTTGCGGGCTCGGTCGTCTTTTGTCCCGACGTCCGGGTCATCCTTCGGCCGTGATATTGGGAAAAGCCTCGCGAGAGATCAGAATGGGATCCCCAGTGTCCTTCCAGGCCCTGCTGCCTTTCGACGAGGAGCCCTCGCCCGATGCGCCCCGGTCCCGTCCGAGCGCCCGCCTCGTGGAAGAGCTCGCGCAGGTGTGTCGCGATCGCGCGCTCGAGGAGAAGGTTCTCGTCGCGCCCACGCTCGCGGTCGGCTATCAACTGGTCGAGCGGCTCGCCCGGGAGGGATCGCCGTGGGTGAACCTGCGCGTCGAGACCGCGCGGACCCTCGCGCATGCCGTCGTGGGACCGGATCTCGTCCGCGAGGGGGTCCGCGTTCTTTCGCGGGCGCAGTCGCTCGCCCTCGTCGAGCAGGCCTGCGCCGAGGTGTTCACGCCCGGCTCCTATTTCGGGTCGCTGGCCGGCCGGCCCGGCCTCCATCGGGCGCTCGAGCGCACGCTCGAGGAGCTGCGCGCGGCCGGCATCTCCTTCGATCGCCTGCCCGCCGTGGCCTTCTCCGATCGGCGGAAGTCGAAGGAGCTGCGGGAGGTCTTTCGCCGTCATGCCGCCTCTCTCGAAGCGGGGAGGTACGCGGACGGGATCGAGATCCTGCGACGCGCCACCGAGGCGCTCGCGGCCGGGGGCTCGGCAAGGCCCGACGCGCTGTTCCTCGTCGTCGCACCGGGTGAGTTGAGCGGTGTCGAGCGGCGGTTTCTCCAGGCGCTCGCCGGAGAAAAGCTCGAAACGCTCCCTTCGGATCCGCCGGAGGAATGGAGCGCGACGGCTCGGCACGCGAACCTCTTCCGCGCCGTCGGCGAGGAGAACGAGATCCGCGAAGTGTTCCGCCGGATCCTTTCGGAAGGCGTCCTCTTCGACGACGTCGAGATCCTGCACACGGACGCGCGCGTCTATCCGGCGCTCGCGTGGGAGCTTTCTCGGGAGCACGACGTCCCCTGCACTTTCGCCGGCGGGATCGCCGTCACGTACACCCGGCCGAGCCGCGCGGCCCTCGCCTTCCTCGACTGGATCGGCCAGGATTTCGCGTCCGACGTCCTCCGGGAGGCCCTTGCCTCCGGAGCCCTGACGCTCGAGAGCCTTCCCGCGGAGGCGGACGCACCCGGTGCGAGGGGCGCGGCGCGCGCTCTCCGGGCCGCCGGCATCGGCTGGGGCCGGGAGCGGCATCGCCGCCGCCTCGACGCGCTCGTCGAATCGCTCGGGAAACCGGAGACGCCGCGGCGGGACGAAGACGAACCGAGCGAAACCGAGCGGCGTGCGGCGAACCGCCGGCGCAGGGCAGGTGAGGCGCGAAGGGCGCGGGAGTTCGTCCGGCGCGCTCTCGAGCTCGCTCCGAGGTGGGAAGCGGGACCCGGAGATCTCCAGGCGCTCGCGGCCGGCGTCCGCGGCTTCGTCGCCGAATTCGGCCGCGTCGCCGACGAGCTCGACGGAGCCGCTCGAACCGCTCTCGACGCCCTCTTCCAGGAGTTCGAGGAGCTCGCTCCCGTGCCGGTCTCCGCGGCCGAAGCGGTCGAGCGTCTGCGCGAGGCGGTCGCTGGCCTGGCGGTCGCCCCGGATCGCCCGCGGGCCGGTCGCGTCCACGTCGCCCCCTACCGCCGCGGCGGCCACTCCGGCCGCGCGCACACCTTCCTCGTCGGACTCGACGCCGAGAGGCATCCGGGCCGCGACCTGGAGGATCCGGTTCTCCTCGACGAAGAGCGCCGCCGCATCAACGAAGAGCTCTCGCAGGCGGTCCTTCCGCTCGGACGCGAACGGCCGCGCGAGGAATCCCTCGCGCTGCGATCCCTCTTCGCGCGCCTGCGTGGGAGCGTGACGGCGAGCTACTCCGGCTTCGATCTGCGGAACCTGTCGCAATCCGGAGAGCCCGCGCCCTCTCCGTTCTTTCTCGAGATCTTCCGTGCCGTGTCGGGACTTCCCGAAGCGAACTACGAGGATCTCGCTCGAGCGCTGCCGCCAGCGGCCGGTTTCGTGCCGGGCGAAGAGGCGGCGCTCGACGAAACGGAGTGGTGGCTCTCGCGCGCGGCGCGCCATTCCGCGGGGGCCGGAGCGGGCTCGGTCCGCGCGCGTTTTCCCTGGCTCGAGGAGGGGCGGCGGGCGGAGGAGGCTCGCGAGAGCGAAACGTTCACCATCTGGGACGGCTGGGTCCGGAGCGGCGCTCCGGAGCTCGATCCGCGCCGACCGGGAGGCGAGCCCTTCTCGGCGTCGCGCATCGAAGCGCTCGCGCGCTGTCCGTTCGCCTACTTCGTGAAGCACGTGCTCGGCGTCGTCGCTCCGGACGACCTCGAATGGGATCCCTCGCGCTGGCTCTCGCCGCTCGACGAAGGGTCGCTCCTGCACGAGACGTTCCGGATCTTCTTCGAGCGCATCACGGAGGCGGGCGAGAAGCCGGAATCCTCGCGCCACCGCGAGGCGCTCGAGAAGATCGCCGCCGAACGCATCGCGGAGTGGCGCGAGCGCGTTCCACCGCGCAGCCAAGTCGCGTTCGACGCGCAGCGCGAGTCGATCCTCTTCGCGTGCTCGACGCTCCTGCGCCTCGAAGAGGCGCATTGCCAAACGGCGTCGCCGCGCTACTTCGAAGTCCCCTTCGGGCGGCCGAGGGAGGTCGCGGCTTCCCGGGCCGCCGTCGCGAGCGCGGATCCCGTCGAGATTCCTCTGCCCGGCGGGAAGCGCTTCCTCCTGCGCGGCTCGATCGACCGGGTGGACCAGGCGCCGGACGGCACTTTTCACGTCTGGGACTACAAGACCGGAGCGCTTCGGGGAATCCGGGAAGGCGGCGGGGTGCGCGGAGGGCGCCAGATCCAGCCCGTCCTGTACGCCGCGGCGTTCGAGGCGCTTCTCGCCCGCGCGGGACAGACCGGCCGCGTCTCGACTTCCGGCTACTTTTTCCCCGGCTGGAAGGGTGAAGGCCAGAGGATCTCGTCGGCTCCCGACCGGAAGCCGGCCGGCGACGTTCTGACGCGCCTCTTCGATCTCGTCGCCGCGGGGATGTTTCCGCACGCCGTTTTCGAGAGCGACTGCCGGTACTGCGACTTCGAGCCGATCTGCGGCGGCGCGAAGCTCGCCGGCGGTCGCGCCGACGGCAAGCTCGCCAACGCTTCGGATCCGGTCCTCATCGCCTACCGGGAGATGCATGCCGAAGAAGAGTGAAGCGCGTCTTTCCGACGACGCGGCTCGGACCGCCATCCGCGAGGACCTCGGTACGACGATCCTCGTCGAAGCCGCTGCCGGTACGGGCAAGACCACGAGTCTCGTCGATCGCATGGTCGCCCTGATCGCGACCGGTCGCGCGACGACCGACCGTCTCTCGGCCGTGACCTTCACGATCAAGGCCGCGGCGCAGCTCGGTCAGAAGTTCCAGGGCGCGCTCGAGCAGGCGCTTCGCGACGAGTTGGACCCGACGCGCCGGGAGCGGCTCGCGGCCGCGCTCGCGAGCCTCGACTCCTGCTTTCTCGGAACGATCCACGCCTTCGGCGCCCGCCTGCTGCGCGAGCGCCCGGTCGAGGCGGGCGTCGAGCCCGGCTTCGTCGAGATGGACGAGCCGGAGGACGGCGTCGCCCGCGCCGCGGCCTGGGAGCGCTTCACGGCTCAGCTGTATCTGGCGAACGATCCGCGCCTCGCGAAGCTCCTCGCGCTCGGGATCCGCCTCTCGGATCTCGAGAGCGCCTTCGAGACGGTCTGTGAGAACTCCGACCTCACGATCGCCGCCGGAACGGGCATTCCGGAGCCCGATTTCTCGCGAACGCGCAGCGAGGTCGAGGACTTCCTCGCGCGGTGGGCCGCGACGTTTCCCGCGCAGGCGCCGGAGGGGGGCTGGACGGAGTTCCAGGAATCCGTCCGCAGCGCTTGTCGCCTGCGCCAGCTCTTCGACCCGAGCCGGGCCCCCGAGTTCGTCCGCGTGCTCCGGGTCCTGCGACGGGGCAACTTCGTAAAGCGCGCGCCGGCCGAGGCCCGGCGCCTGCGGGAGGAGACGGTCAAACCTGCGCTCGAGCGCTGGGCCGAATACGTCCATCCTCTGGTCGTGGACCTGCTCGCCGACGCGCGGGAAAAGTATCGGGAGTGGAGGCGGCGCGAGGGCAAGCTGAACTTCCAGGACCTTCTCCTCTACGCGCGCGATCTCCTGCGCGACCACCCCGAGGTCCGACGCGCGCTGTTCGAGCGATTCACGCCGATCCTCGTGGACGAGTTCCAGGACACGGATCCCATCCAGGCGGAGATCCTCTTTCTCCTGACGGGAAAGGAGTCCGATGAGCGGGACTGGAGGAAGCTCACGCCGGTTCCCGGCGCCCTCTTCGTCGTGGGCGATCCCAAGCAGTCGATCTACCGGTTTCGGCGCGCGGACATCGAAACTTACGAGGCCGTGCGCCGCCGGATCGCGCGCAGTGGCCGGCTCCTCGAGCTCTCGACGAACTTCCGATCGACCGCGGACGTCTGCGACTGGGTCAACGGCGCTTTCGGGCGTCTCCTGAAAGAGTCGAGCCCGGAGCAGGCGGCCTACGTCGCGCTCTCCCCGTACCATTCGGCGCGAACGGAAGCGCCCGCCGTCTTCCGGCTGTCGGTGCCCTCGAAGGGATCCCGCAGCGCCCCCGTCGTCGATTGGGACTCGCGCCGTATCGCCGAGACGATCGCTTCGGAGATCAGGCGGGGGCGCCGCTCTCCCGGAGACTTCCTGATCCTCTTCCGCCAGCGCCGGTACATGGCCGAATACGCTCGGGCGCTCGAGGGCCACGGCGTGCCCTGCGAGATCGCGGGCGGCGGCGCCTTCGGCGACTCCGAGGAACTCGACTCGCTCTTAACGCTCCTCGGAGCCGTCGCCGATCCCGACGACCCGGTTCTCCTCCTCGCGGCCCTCCGCGGCCCGCTCTTCGGCGTGGACGACGAGGCTCTCTATCGGTTCGCCCGATCGGGCGGACGCTTCCACTACCGGACGGAGCCTCCGATCCAAGCGGATCCCCGGATCCGCCGGGCGTTCGAGAAGCTGCGCGAGGGGGAGGATCTCGCCCGCTCGCTTCCGCCCGGAGCGGCGATCTCGCGCTTCTCGGGAAGCCTCGGCTGGACCGCGCTCGCGGCGGCCGAGGAACTGGGATCGAGCCGGGCCGGAAACCTGCTCAAGGCCTTCGCCGCGGCGCGCAAGCTCTCGGGCGAGGGACGCTCCTTCGCCGAGGTGGTCGAGGAGCTCCGCCGGATGCGCCAGGAGACGCTCATCGAGCAGATGAGCGTCGAGCCGGGGCGTGGAGACGTCGTGCGCCTGATGACCGTTCACGGCGCGAAGGGGCTCGAGGCGAAAGTCGTCTTCCTGGCCGAGCCGGCGACGGAATTCAAGGGCGGAAGGGACCACGCGATCGACCGGAGCGTCGAGCCGGGGGCCGGCCACTTCCGGATCGTCCGCCGGTCGGATCGCCCGGGCGACTTCGCCGACGAGGAGATCGCGCGGCCGCTCGAATGGAAGGAGAAGGAGACGGCGGAAACCCGTTTCGAAGAGGCGGAAAAGATCCGGATGCTCTACGTCGCCGCCACGCGGGCGAGAGAGATGCTCGTCGTGAGCGTGAAGAAGCCGGGTAACGGAAAGCCGGGCGGAACCTGGGCGCCGCTGGACACGTTTCTGCGCGCCGACCTGCCGGAGCGCACGGGGGCGGCCCCGTCCGTTTCCGCATCGCTCGAGGATCCGGCCGCGGCGCGGACTCGCTTCTCCGAGCGCGCGGCCGCGCGACGGGCGAAGAGCGCGGCGCCGAGTTACGCGACGGCCGCCGTCACTTTCCTCGCGCACTCGCAGGCCGGTCCCGCCCCCGCGCGGCAGGACACCGGTCGAGGCATGGAGTGGGGACGCATCATCCACCGCCTTCTCGAAGAGGCGATGCGCGATCCCGAGGTCGACGTTCGCGCCTACGCGCGCAACCTCCTCGCCGAAGCGGAGCGCCCGGCCTCCGAGCTCGAGGACGCCGTCCGCCTGATCGAGGGGGCGCGCGGCTCGGGTCTCTGGGAGCGGGCGGTGCGCGCCCGGCGGCGACTCGTCGAGGTGCCTTTCGCCCTGCCGGTTTCGTCGGCCGAGCTCTCCGCGAACACCGGACCCCCCGAAACCGTCCTCTCCGGCGCGATCGATCTCGCTTTCGAGGAAGACGACTCCTGGATCCTCGTGGACTACAAGTCCGATCACGTCGCGGGAAACTTCCGCGAGCTCGCCGACTGGTACTCCCCTCAGATCCGGCACTACCGGCGGTACTGGGAGAAGCTGACTGGAAAACCGACGCGGGCGGGCCTCTTCTTCGTCGAGACCGGACAGGAGTTCTGGCTGGCGGACGGCGAGATGCCGGCCTACTGAACGCGGGGCGGCTTCTTGGCTCCGGGCGTTCCGGGCATGTAGGAGATGACGAAGCGGCCGCTCGGCTTGCGGACGATTTCGTTCAACCGCATCGAGAGGGCCTCGAGGAATTCGTCGCCGCCCTCGAGGACCTCGATCATGTCGAGAGGGGTTTCGGCTCCCGCGCCGGGCTCGCCGCCGTCCGGCGGCCGAATCTCGATCTTCACGCCAGAACGAAAAAGCAATCCGAAAGCCAGGTTGGCCCGATTTCATAAATGACTGATTCTTAGCGAGTTGCCCGACCTGACGCCAAGCCGTCCCTGTCCTTTTTGACAGTTTCTGTCGCCGACCTCCCATTTTTTTCCACGTCGGCATTGGATGCCTAACGGGTGCGCGAAGCCGGACCACGGATCGATCGAAGATCGAGCGGACGTTTCGCCATCTGGGGTAGGGGCGGCCGCAACACTGCTTCTCCAATCACCGCGGGCGGGGACGCACCGAGCGGCTTCTGAGCCGCGACAAGCGACGGGTTCGCCCGTCGCTAACCCCCGCCCCGACATTCGGAGCGGCTCGATCACCTCGGACGGCCGACATTCGGATGACGCGACCGGCTACGGCACCATGTTGTTCTCGACCAGATAGTCGTAGATCGCCGTCGAGATCACGCCGTACCCGGCCGGAGTGCAGTGGCCGTCGTCCTGCCAGTAGAGCGGCTCCCCTCCCGACGCGCGGCGCATATAGGGAAGCACGTCGACGAAGCCGGCGTGATTTCGGGACGCCCATTGGGCGAGCCGCTTCGCCGGATATTCCTTCCGCTTGTCCCACGGCCCTCTCTGCGGGATGTTGACGATCACCAACCGGGCATGAAGGCGATCCGCGATGGATGCCATCCGCGAGTACTCCGCCTCGATCGTCCTCCAGTCCTTCTCGTGGAATCCGTCGGCCTGGTAGATCTCCGCTTCGTGCGCGCCGGACACCTTCGCGCGCGCCACACCCCACATCCAGAGCGTGAGCCGCGCCAGGTGAGACGTGCGATAGATCGCGTAGCCGAAGTCTCCGAGCCCCATCGCCTCGCTCGTGAGCAGGACTCCCGAGCGGTCGGGCCGGACCGCGCCGATTCCCTCGTGCGTGTCGATCACGTCGTTCGGGAGAAACCCGACGAGAATCAGGTCCGGCGAGAACGGCACGCCGTAGTGCTCGAGAAGGATCCGCTCCGGCTCGGGGAAGTAGCGCGAAACACCCGCCTTGATGATCTCGACGCGAGGGTGCGTCCCGGGGCGGCGGTTGAGCGCTTCCTCCAACCGGTAGAGGTAGGACTTCTCGAACGGCGACAGCGCGCCGTAGGTGAAACTGTCTCCGAGGCCGAGGATGCGGAAGACGCCGAAGGGCTTCTCCCGGGCGTGCTCGACGTCCCGAAACCCGAGGCTGTTATGGCGAAATTCGCCGCGCCTGCCGCGAACGACCGTGAGAGGCATCGGCTTCCAGGGCAGGTACGGGTCGGGGACGTACTTCGTCGAGCCGGACGGAAGATCCGGTGCGAGATCGAACAGGCGAACGAGCCCCTCCGCCAGCGCGAGGCCGATCAGGAGACCGACTCCGACGACCAGGGCGATCACCGAGCGTCTCGGGGTACGGGTCAACGACGCCTCCTCGATCGATCGGATTTTCCGGTTTCTTCGCGCCGGGCTTCCATCGTACTCGCTTCGAATACAGCTTCGTCCCGCGCTATATCCTTGGCCGCGTGAAGGATCTGCCGGTCGCGCTCTCGCTGCTCGTCGCCGCGGGCTGCGCGGCGGCGGGCCCCCGGGCCGGTTCGACTCCCCCGACGCCGGACTCCGCTCCGCTCACGTCCGTCGTGGGCCCGGCGGGGACGCTTTCGGTGGACGACGGCGGCCGCGGCGGGCTCCCGATCCTCTTCGTGCATGGAAACGGCAGCAACAAGTCGCAGTGGAGCGAGCAGCTCTCGCACTTCCACGCGACGCGGCGGGCGC
>JBKPSZ010000173.1:0-46300 GCA_046735265.1 Acidobacteriota bacterium
CCTCGGGTCTACCCTCCTGGTATCCGCTCTACACGGGAGGAGAGGGGCCGGCGGCCTACCGGCGCACGCTCGCGCAGATCGAGCCGGAGCGCGCGCCGGGGTCGGCCGTGGTCTACAGCGACCTCGGTCCGCTCCTCGTGGCCGAGATACTCGAGATGGCGTTTTCCGCGCCGCTCGACCGCTGCTTCGCCGAGCTCGTCGCTGCGCCTTCCGACTCCCGGGCGCGTTTCCTCCCGTCGGATCCGCTCGGCTGCGCCGCGACCGAACGGGGAGATCGAACCGAGCGGCGGATGACGGCCGACCTCGGCCTCTCGTACCGGGGATTCGTCGACGGCGTCGTGCGGGGCGAGGTGCACGACGGAAACGCCCGACGTCGCGGCGGCGTCGCGGGAAACGCCGGGCTCTTCGGGACTGCGGAAGACGTCTGGCGGCTTGCGCGTGCCTGGCTCGACCCTTCCTTCCGCGCGGACCTGGCCGCGGACCGCACGCCGGAGCTCCCGGAGGCGCGAGGAATCGGCTGGCAGGGTGCGCGCGGCGCGGGCTCGGCGATTCCCGAGTTCGGCGACTCCGCGTTCGGGCACACCGGGTTCACCGGGACTTCTCTCTGGATCGATCCGGACCGCGACGCCGTTCTCGTTCTGCTCACCAACCGGATCCACCCGGAAGTGCGCGAGGAGAGCTTCCATCCGGTCCGGCAGCGGTTCCATCGAGCCGCGCTTCGGCTGTTATAGTCTCGGCCCGCGTGGAAGAAATCGTCCTCCTCGAGGGGGCGCGCACCCCCATGGCCGAGTACAACGGGGCTTTCGCCGACGTCTCGGCGATCGACCTGGGCGTGAACGCCGCGCGGGCGGCTCTGTCGCGGAGCGCGACCGATCCCGCCGAGATCGACCACGTCATCTTCGGCAACGCTCTCCAGACCTCCGGCGATGCCATCTACGGGGCGCGCCACGTCGGGCTGAAGAGCGGCGTGCCGAAAGAAGTTCCCGCCGTGACCGTGAACCGCCTCTGCGGCTCCGGCTTCGAGTCGATCGTCCAGGGTGCGCACCGGATCCTCCTTGAGGAAGCGACGACGGTCCTCGCGGGGGGCATGGAGAACATGTCGCAGGCTCCGCACGTCATTCGCGGAGCCCGGAAGGGCTTCCGGCTCGGCCAGGGCGCGCTCGAAGATTCGCTCCTGGTGGCGCTGCTCGACTCGTACACGGGCCTCTACATGGCCCAGACCTCCGACCGCGTCGCGGCCAAGTACGGAATCACCCGGCAGGAGCAGGACGAGTACGCGCTCTCCTCCCAGCGCCGGGCGGCAGCGGCCTGGGAAGCCTGCCGGCTTTCGGAAGAGGTCGTCCCCGTGGACGTCGGCACCGGCCGCAAGACGATCCGCGTCGAAAAGGACGATCACCTGCGCCCCGATACGACCCTCGAGGGCCTGGCGAGGCTCGCACCCTCCTTCGGGAAGGACGGGCAGGTCACCGCGGGAAACGCCTCCGGCATCGTGGACGGCGCCGCGGCGGTGGTCGTGACGTCCGGCAAACGGGCTCGCGAGAAGCGGGTCGAGCCCCTCGGGAGGCTCGTCTCCTGGGCTGTCGTGGGATGCGATCCGGAGCTCATGGGTCTCGGGCCCGCGCCGGCGGCCCGAGCTGCCCTGGCTCGCGCGGGATTGAAAGCCGGCGAGATCGATCTCTGGGAGATCAACGAAGCCTTCGCCGGACAGATCCTCGGCGTCGTGCGCGAGCTCGGGCTGGATCTTTCGAAGTTGAACGTCAACGGCGGCGCGATCGCTCTCGGGCATCCGCTGGCCGCGACCGGGACCCGTTGCACCCTCACGCTCTTGAAAGAGCTCCGCCGTCGTCGCGCCCGCTACGGTCTCGCCGGCGCCTGCATCGGAGGGGGCCAGGGGATCGCCGTGATCGTGGAGTCGGCGGCCTGAGGCGGGCGGGGGCGGCCGCTGCGCTGGACCGACAGGATTCTCGACTTTCCCGTCCGGGCGGCGGCGGTGGCGGACTTCCTCCGCGGCCTTCGCGCCCACGGCTCGGCCGACCTGAACGCACTCGCTTCGACCCTGAACGACGGCTCGCTCGTTCGCGAGAGCCTCGACTACTGGAAGGGACGCGGCTGGATCACGGTCGCTCCCGAGACTCCGCTCATCGCCCTTTCCGGGCCGAACTTCGATCCGCGGCTGACACTCCGGCGCTTCGTCGGCGAGGAGCCGCCCGAGTTCGAGCCTCCCGAGGAGGCGGTGGAGGAGGGGGAGCCGGACGATGAAGATTCGTAGAGTCGGAGTCCTGGGCGCGGGACTCATGGGAGCGGGCATCGCGGAGGTCGTCGCCCGTTCCGGGCACGAGACGCGCGTGCGCGAGGTCTCCGCGGATCTGGCCGCCAAGGGGCTCGCCCGCATCGAGGCTTCCTTCGCCAAGGGCGTCGAGCGCCAGAAGATGACCGCGGAGGAGAGCGCCGCCGCACGGGGGAGGCTCACGACCACGACGGACCTCTCCGATCTCGCCGACTGCGATTTCGTCATCGAAGCGATCGTCGAGAACCTGGATCTGAAGAAACAGACGTTCGGGGAGCTCGATCGCCTCTGCAAGCGGGAAACGATCTTCTGCTCGAACACCTCTTCGCTCACGATCACCGAGCTCGCCGCGTCGACGGCGCGGCCCGACCGGTTCGCGGGCCTGCACTTCTTCAATCCCGTCCCGGTGATGAAGCTCGTTGAGGTGGTCGAGACGATCGCGACCTCGCCGGAGACGCGGGAGACGGTCTTCGAGTTCGCGAAGGCGCTCGGAAAGGAGCCGATCCGGACCCGCGACAACTCCGGTTTCATCGTCAACCGCCTGCTCGTGCCGTACCTGCTCGATGCCGTCCGGGCGCTGGAAGAGGGGATCGGCACGAAGGAGGACATCGATCGCGGCATGGAGCTCGGCTGCGGACACCCGATGGGCCCGCTCAAGCTGCTCGACTTCGTCGGCCTCGACACCACCTACGCGATCGCCGAGATCATGTTCGAGGAATACCGCGAGAAGCGCTTCGCACCGCCGCCGCTCTTGAAGCGCATGGTCCTGGCGGGGCGGTACGGTCGCAAGTCGGGACGCGGCTTCTACGAATACGGAGGCAAGGCATGAGCGCGCACGTGCGCGTCGAAACCGAAGGCGGGATCCGCACGGTCACGGTCGACCGCCCCGAGAAGCTCAACGCGTTGAACGCCGACGTGGTCTCGGCTCTGGAGCAGGCTTTCGACGAGGCCACGCGCGCCGCGGACCTCCGTTGCCTCATCGTCACGGGCGCGGGCGAGAAGGCTTTCATCGCCGGCGCCGACATCGCGGAGCTCGCGAAGCTCGGGCCGGTCGAGGGGCGCGAGCACGCGCGCCGCGGACAGGCGGTCGTGGATCGCCTGGAGCGAATGCCCGTCCCGACGATCGCCGCGATCAACGGCTTCGCCTACGGCGGAGGGCTCGAGCTCGCGCTCGCCTGCACGCTCCGGGTCGCGTCGGAGAACGCGAAGATGGGCCTCCCCGAGACGTCTCTGGGTATCCTTCCCGGCTACGGCGGGACGCAGCGCCTGGCGCGCGCGGTCGGCGCGGCGAGGGCCCTGGAGCTCATTCTGACCTCCGAGAAGGGCGTCACCGCAGCGGAGGCGCACCGCATCGGTCTCGTGAACCGCGTCGTTCCGAGCGGGCAGGCGCTCGCGGGCGCGCGCGAGATCGCCGCAAAGATCGCCTCGAACGGACCGGTCGCGTGCCGTTACGCGTTGGAGGCGGTTCGCCGGGGCCTCGAGATGCCTCTCTCCGAGGGGCTCGTCCTCGAAGCGACCCTGTTCGGCCTCTGCGCGGCGACCGACGACATGAAGGAAGGGATGACGGCGTTCCTGGAGAAACGACCGGCCCGATTCGCCGGGCGCTGACGCTTGGGCATCGATCTCGTCAGCGCCTGCATCTTTTGTGCGGGCTTTCTCCTCGGCGGAGACCTTCCTCCGCGGCCGGGACTCGGCACCGAGATCGGGCTCTCGTACTCGACTCTCGCCCGGGAGATTCCCGGCCGCTTCGAAGGGGAGAACGCGGATGTCTCCGACGTGACCCCGAAGTTCGTGCTGATCGGCATGGGCTACGCGCGATCGGCGGCCGCGGACCTCGGCGCGGGGACGCCCGCCTTCGAGTGGCGGGCGCGCGTCGCCCTCGGCCCATCGCACGACGAGCAGCTGCGCAAGCCCGGCACGGTGTCCGGACCGATCGAGACCGACGGAACCGGCCGCTACGAGAACTTCGCGGTCCTCGGCCGGTTTCCGATCGGGAACGGTTCGATCGAGCTCGGCATCGACCGGCGAAACATGCATGCGACCGAGGTGCTGAACATCGGGGGGGAGGAGCAGCAGGTCAGCGAACAGCGGAACCTGACCGCCGAACGGGCCGACGGCGCGATCGGCTGGCGCCAGCGCTTCCGCAATTTCGAAGCGGCCGTCGCCGCCCGCTACGTCAAAGTCACCGGTTACAACGCAACCGCCGGGGCGTTTCACAACTCCTCCGGCGGCGTCTTCGGCGCGAGCGTCGAAGGCCGCTATCGCCACGGCTGCTGGACGGCCACGCTTTCCGCCGAGCGGATGAGCGGGTCGATCGACGTCCACGAGGAAAGCCTCCCCGACTTCCACGCGCGGGACACTTCGGAGGACGCGAGGCTGGAAGCGGTTCGACTCGGAGTCGCGTATTCCTGGCCCCGCACCGATCTGATGCTCACGGCGACCTACGACCGCCAGAAACTCCCGTTCGTTTCCCTCGCGGTGCTCGGCGCCGAAACCGTCGCCTTCGATTCGGGCTTCCATCCCGATTCCGACAACGAGCAGGTCTTCGGCGATCTGACGCTCCGGCACGCGTTCACACCGGGAATTCGCGCGAGGCTGGGAGTCCGCCTCGGCGGCGGCAGCGAGAACGTGCTCTTGACCGACGCCGTCGGAAGCCGCCCATCGGTGACCCTGGACGTCCAGCGGGAGGGGCGTTTCGGCGGCGGAGTCTCACGAACGCTGGGGTTTCCGGAGCTCGCCTTCTTCCTGGGCGCGGACTTTTCGATCGGCCGCGCCAACTGACGTCCCGCGCTCGCAGGGACGTCGGTTGAACTGACCGGCGGGCCGGACTACACTCGTTCGGGAGGCGTCGAGAGCTTGCACCCCGCGGAATCCGAGCTGATCTACGACTGGAACCGGGCCGGCGGCGCGGCGACCCCGTCGCGCGGAAAGGTCGAGCTCGACGACGAGACGCTTCGCGACGGTCTGCAGTCCCCCTCGGTGCGGTCCCCTTCGATCGAACGGAAGCTCGCGATCCTCCACCTGATGGAGGCCCTCGGGATCGATTCCGCCGACATCGGCCTGCCGGGAGCCGGCCCGCATGTCGTCGCTGCGGTCGAGCGCCTCGCGCGCGAGATCGCGGACGGCAAGCTGCGGATCCGCCCGAACTGCGCGGCTCGCACGATGGCCGCCGACATCCTTCCGATCGTCGAAATCTCGCAGCGGGTCGGGCTGCCGATCGAAGTCGCGTGTTTCATCGGATCCTCGCCGATCCGCCAATACGCCGAGGATTGGGACCTGGATCGCATGCTCCAGCTCACGGAGGACGCCGTATCGCTCGCGGTCCGCGAGGGGCTGCCCGTCATGTACGTGACGGAGGACACGACGCGCGCTCACCCGGATCACATCCGGCGCCTCTACACGGCCGCGATTCGCGCCGGCGCCGCGCGGGTCTGCGTCTGCGACACGGTCGGCCACGCGACGCCGGACGGCGTTCGCAACCTGATCCGGTTCGTCTGCGGCTTCGTCGCCGAGATCGATCCGAAGGTCAAGATCGACTGGCACGGACATCAGGATCGCGGTCTCGGCGTCACCAACGCGCTCTGGGCGCTTGAGGCGGGCGCGCATCGCGTGCACGCCTGCGCGCTCGGCATCGGAGAGCGCGTCGGAAACACGCCGATGGATCAGCTCCTCGTGAACCTGCAACTCTTGGGCTGGATCGATCGCGACCTGACGCGCCTCGCGGACTACTGCGCCGCCGTGTCCGAGGCGACCGGCGTTCGCATTCCTGACAACTACCCGATCGTGGGGCGCGACGCCTTCCGCACGGGCACCGGCGTGCATGCCGCCGCGATCATCAAGGCTCGCAAGAAGGGGGACGACTGGCTGGCCGACCGCGTCTATTCGGGCGTTCCGGCCGCGATGATCGGCCGGCATCAGCAGATCGAAGTCGGCCCGATGAGCGGCATCTCCAACGTCCAGTGTTGGCTCGAGTCGCGGGGCCTCGAAGCGCGACCGGAGCTCGTGGACGCGATCTTCCGCCGCGCCAAGGAGAGCGATCAGGTCCTTTCCGACGAGGAGATCTTGGCGGTCGTGAACCGCTTCGCGCCGGCCGAAGCGGCGCGCTGACGAGAGCATGCGGGCCGAGCGCGCCCGTTCGGTCCCGTCCCGCGGCGACGACTTCCTGGCGCGGGAGCTTCCCACCTATCTCGACCACCTGGCCGTCGAGCGCGGCCTGGCACCCGCGAGCGTCGCCGCATATCGCGCGGACCTGACGGCCTTCGGGACCTGGCTCGGCCGCCGGCATCTCGGCTCACGGCTCTCCCGGACCGACCTCGCGCGATACCTCCGGGAACAGAGGTCCCGAGGCCTCGGATCGCGGTCCGCGGCGCGGTCCCTTTCGGCGATTCGCGGTTTCTACGCCTTCGCGGTCGCGCACCTGGGACACGCCGAGGACCCGACCGCGCACCTCTCGACTCCGCGGCTCGGTCTGGCCCTGCCCAAGGCGATCTCCGAAGCGGAGGTGGAGGCTCTCCTCGAGGCGCCGGACACGACGTCTCCGCTCGGGATTCGCGACCGCGCGATCCTCGAGCTCCTGTACGCGTCGGGCTTGCGCGTCTCCGAGATCGCGGGGCTGGCGCGGGCGAGGATCGATCTCGAGGCGCGCATCCTGCGCGTGTCGGGAAAAGGGGGGCGCGAGCGTCTTGTCCCGTTCGGGAAGTCCGCCGCCTCATGGCTGACGCGCTATCTCGATCGGGTCCGTCCCGGTTTCGACCGGCGCGGCGCGGCGGCGCTGTTCTTGTCGGCACGCGGGGCGGCGCTCACGCGCCAGCGTCTCTGGCAGATCATCGAAGGCTATGGCCGGAAAGTGGGACTTCGGCGGCATCTGACTCCCCACGCCCTCCGGCACTCCTTCGCGACGCACCTGCTCGAGCACGGCGCCGACCTGCGCGCGCTGCAGATGATGCTCGGCCACGCGGACATCTCGACGACCCAGATCTATACGCGGATCTCCGGGTCCCGCCTGAAAGGGGTCTACGACCGGTTTCACCCTCGCGCGACGCGGCGGAAGGTGGCGAAGAAGGCTTCGGATCCGTAAACTCTCCGGCGTGAGACGTTTCGCGGGGCCCGGGGCCCTCCTGGCCCTCCTCCTCCTTCCGAGCCCGATGCGGGGGGAGCTCGTGCTCTTTCGCGAGGGGCGGGTGGTCAAGGCCGCCGCCTATCGAGTCGTCGGCGAGGAGCTCGAAATCGAGCTGCCCGGAGGCGGCAGTTACCGTGTGGACCTCGAGCGGATCGACCGGATCGTCGACGACGAGGTCGAGGTCGAGCCGTCCGCCGAGCTGCGGGAGCCGCAGGGCGCGGAAGGGCTCGCCTACGACCTCACCTACCGCGCGCAGCGCAAGCCTCTCTTCGGAAGCCGCTACGACGCGTTGATCGAGGCGGAGGCGAAGCGGGCGAACGTGGACGCGGCTCTGGTCTCCGCCGTCATCCGCGCCGAATCGAACTACGAGCCCCGAAGCGTTTCTCGAAAGGGAGCGCGCGGTCTCATGCAGCTCATGCCGGCGACCGCGCGGCGGTTCGGCGTCTCGCGGCCCTTCGATCCGCGCGCGAACGTCCGCGGTGGTGCGAAGTACCTGCGGGAGCTCGCCGACCGGTACGACGAGAATCCCGAGCTCGTGCTCGCCGCCTACAATGCCGGCGAGAACGCCGTCGAGACCCACGGCGGAGTGCCGCCGTACCGCGAAACGGTCCGGTACGTCCAGAAGATCCTGTCGTGGTGGACGCCGGCGCTCGCCGAGACGGTCGAGAAGGCGGCGGCGGCGCCGGCCAAATAGGGGCGCCCACTTCGACGGTCCCCGCCGTCTTCAGCGGGTGCCGGCGACTCCGTTCTGCAGCTGGCGCCGATACTCCGCTTCGTCGTAGTGGCCGAGGGATCGGGCGATGAGACCGTCCTCCCCGATCGTCCACTTCTCGTAGCCGTGGATTCGCACGGCGTTGCCCGTGCCCCCGGGCCCGGAGTTCGTCCCGGTCCACGTCCATCGAAAGAGGAATCCGTCTCCTTCGCGCACGAGCTCGTCCATCGCGACGACCATGTCCGGAAAGGCGGTCATGAAGCCTCTCGCCGTCTCGGTGATCGCCGCGCGCCCGACCGACGGAGCGCCCGCGTTGACTTTGAGCGAGCCGTTCGCGGTGTAGAAGGAGGCGAGGCGCGCCGGGTCCTGGCTCGACCAGGCGGCGGCGTATCGAATCGCGAAGTCCTTCATGCCTCTTTCATCCATCGGCCGCTCCCTCGATGCGTCTCCCGCCGGTTCGATCGACTCGACGCGAATCGTGTCCCCTTCCACACGGCCCTTGAGCCGCGCCGTCCGACCCGCGAAGGCGCGCGGCTTCTCGGCGTCGTCGAGCTGGAAGAAACGTTTCGATCGGGCGTCGATGAACCCGAAGGGCGTTCCCTTCGCCGCGCAGGCGAGGGTGCATTCGGCGTCGTTGGAACCCATCCCGCCCTTCCGGATCATCGGGCCGTGGTCCGCTCCGCACTCGGCGTCCGTGATCGCTCCGAGAAAGACGACGGACGCCGAGGCGGCCGGGGCTCCCCCGGAAGCGGTGCGGGCCGAGGCCGCGGCGGTCGCGAGCCGGTCCCCGAGATTCCGCGCGCCGCGGCGGGCTGCCTCCGCGTCCCCGGCGAGCGAAGCCTCCCGAATCGCCGGGAGCGTCTCGGCCGCATAGGAGGGGAGGGGCGCGTAGACCAGATGGCGGAACCACGGGCGTCCCGGAAGTCCCGCGGGATCGAGGAGACCTCGCTCGAGGGAGAGCAGCCACGCGTTCGTTGCGGCCTTTTCCGCCGCCGTCGCGCTGCCGTTGCCGATGCGCGCTTCGATGCTTTTCTGGGCCGCCTCGGCCGCCTCGCTCCAGGCGCGCGCCGATTTTCCGAGCTGCGCCAGCTCGTCCCGCAGGGCCGCGGCGCCGGTGTCGCCGGCGAGTTCCTCCGCGTACCGGGCGATCTCGCGGCCGTAGGCTCCGGCATCCAACGGCAGGACATCGGCGTTCGCGAAGCGCAACGCGAGCGACCCGGCGTAGCGGGCCATCGCGGCGTGGTACAGGAATCCGGGATCCCCGGCCGTGGCCATCCAGGTGTAGTTGTCGTAAATCGAGTGATAGACGCCGTAGGGTCCGTCGAAGACGAGGTCGACCGACGGGATCCCGAGACGGTTGAAGAAGACGGTGTAGTCCGAGCCGCTTCCGAGTATGGCGATCGGAAGAGCCTCGTCGCGCGACGCGCCGGTCGCGTAGCTGCGGACGTTGGTCCGGCCCGAGCTCTCGCGCCAGGTTTCGGCGACACTCTTGCCGGGGATGCCCGGGTCCGCGACGTCCGCCGCCGTGTCCCGGATCACCTCGAACGCGAGCGGCGATGCCGAGGCGGAAAAGCTGCGGCCGGACGTCGATGCGTCCACGTTGATGCAGACGACCGCGTTCTTCGCGAGGTCCGCCTCGTTCTCCTCGCCCCACTCGGTCGAGCCCGTCAGCGTGTACTCCTCGGCGTCCCAGTTTCCGAAGACGATGGTGCGCCGCGGCCGAAGCCCCTGTCGGGCGAGCGTTCCGAGCGCCCGGGCGAGCGAGATCATCGTGGCGGTGCCGGAGGAGGGATCCACGGCGCCGTAAACCCACGCGTCGTGGTGGTTCGACAGGAGGATCTTCCGATCCGGTTCGTCCGATCCGCGCAGGACGCCGATGACGTTGGTGATCGTCCGGCGCTCGCGGGTGTTCTCGATCGCGAGGTGGACGCGGACGGGCCCCGGCCCGACGCGGTACGTGTCGGTCAGGGCGAGCCCCTGCCACCCGTCGGCAACGGCGGGCCCCCGGATCCGCTTCAGGATCTCGGCCGCGTCGCGCGCCGACAGAGGCATCATCGGGATCTTCGGCAGGATCACGGACTCGGACTCGGCGATGCGGCGCGCGCCGGGAGTCGAGGCCCAGCCGGGCGTCAGGGGATCGCCCGGCACGAGGAAGTCGTAAACCGTGGCCCCGCGCTGGAAGTGGGAGGCCGGTCCCCAGGGGCCGGGGGGATAGACCTCACCGCGGTACCAGCCGTCGTCGATCGGATCGGAGAAGACCAGGATCCCGGCGACGCCCCGCTTTTCCCCCTCGAGGGACTTGCCGCCGCGGTAGCCGCCGAAGTAACGCGCGAGAACGATCTTCCCGCGCACGTCGACGTTCATTCGGGCGAGTCGGTCGTAGTCCTCGGCGCTTCCGCGGTTCACGTACACGACTTCCGCGGTGATGTCCGCGGAGGGCGCGTAGCCGTTCCAGGGCGGCAGGTCCTTGGCGATCGCCGTGTCGGGATCGGACGGGACCGGCTCCTCCGCGCGGGCCAGGCGAACGTCCGGTTCCCCGACGATCTCGAGCCGGGCCTTCTTCGGGTAAGAGAGGAGAACGTCGTACTTCGGTGTCGAGACCTCGAGGCCGGCCTTGCGGAACTCCTCCGCGATGAACTGCGCGACCCGCTCGTTGCCGGGCGTGCCGGCGACGTGGGGTTCTCGGGTCAGCTGCCGGAGAAGCGCGTCGCATTCCGCCGGTTTCGGAAGCTCCGCGAGCCGGCGCTCGTATTCACGCTGCCAGGCCGACCGCTCCGGCGTGAATCCGCGCAGCCGCTCGGAGCCGGCCGGCACGGCGGCCGGTCCGGATGTCAGGAAAAGGAGGAGGCCGAGGACGAGCTTCATGGGACACTCCGTTTCCCCTTTGCGCGCATCCAGAAGTAGACCGGCACTCCGGCGAGAAGAATCCCGAGCCCGGCCAGCGTCTCGCGGGGCTGTTGCCGGATCGTGTTGATGGCGAGCGCCGCCGACGTCAGGACGAAAATCCCCGGCACGACCGGGTAGCCCCAGCACCGATAGGGACGGCGCGCGTCGGGCCGAGTCCGCCGAAACACGAAGAGGCACACGCCGGTCGCGAGGTACGCGAGGATCACCGCGAACGTGGCGTAGGTGTAGAGCTGGTCGTAGCGCCCCGAGAGACAGAGGAGCGACATCAGCACGGCCTGAACGGCGATCGCGAACGACGGCGTCTGGAAGCGCGGGTGGACGCGAGCGAACGGCGCCGGGAAGAGGCCGTCCTTGGCGAGCGCCCAGACGATCCGCGGGCCCGGGACGATGCCGGCCGAGAGACAGCCGGCGGCGGCGGCCGTGACGGCGAGCGCGATCGCGAACGTCGCACTCGGCCCGAAGAGGCGGGTGGAGGCGAGCGCCGCGGGCTGAGCCGTTTCGCCGAGCTCCGCGATGGGGATGGCCTTGAGCAGGACGATGTTGACGCCGACGTAGAGAACCGTGATGAGCCCGGTGCCGACGATCAGGGCGGCGGGAAGGTTGCGCTGCGGGCGCGACACTTCGCCGGCGACCGCGGCGATCTCGTTCCAGCCGTAGTAACACCAGAAGACCGCGACCATCGCCAGACCGAAACCGGCCGCGGCGATCGGTCCCGTGGGCGCGGCATCGGCGGCGGCCGCCGCGGGGCGCGGGGCGGCCAGCCCTCCGAAGACGAGGCCGAGGAGCGCCAGGACGATCAGGAGCGTGAAGATCCCCTGGATGCGCGACCCCTCCCGCACCCCCACGTAGTGCGTCGCGGAGAGAACGAGCACCGCGGAGACGGCGACCAGCTGGCCCGCTGAGATCGGAAGCCCGGCGAGCGAGAACAGGACGTGCTTCGTCGAAAGCGCCGGAAAGAAGACCGAGAGGTACTCCGCGAATCCCGCCGCGACGGCCGCATCCGCGCCGGCCAGGATCACGAAATAGGCGAGCCAGGCGTAGAGGTAGGCGGGCAGCGCGCCGAAAGCCTCCCGGATGTAGAGGTACATGCCGCCCGGCTGCGGCATCATCGCTCCGAGCTCTGCGTACACGAGGCCGCCCGCGATCGAGAGAAGGCCCCCCACGATCCAGGCCGTCAGGATCCAGCCGGAGTCCGGAATCGCCCGGGCGATCGACGACGGAGTCAAGAAGATCCCGCCGCCGAGCGAGAGACCCAGAACGAGGAACGTCGTGTCCCAGAGGTTCAGGCCCCGGCTGAGCTCTTCGCCGGAGGAGGCGGACGGCGCGGAGACGGAGCTCACGCGGCGGCCGGCATCCGGAGGATCCGGCGGGTCGTGTCGACCGAGGCCGGCTCCCGCCCGACCTCGCGCGCGATCCGCACGACGCGTTCCACGAAACGCGCGTTGGAGTCGGCGAGCTCCCCTTTGCGGTAGTAGATGTTGTCCTCGAAGCCGACGCGGACGTGTCCGCCGGTCGCGAGCGCGAGAGTCGCCATCCGCGTCTGATGCCGTCCGATGCCGGCCACGGTCCACGTGCAACCGGCCGGGATCGAACGCGTGAAGTGCAGCAGGTTCTCGGCCGTCGCCGCCGCGGATCCCGGCACACCGAGCACGAAGTCGAAATGGAGCGGGGGAGCGAGCTCTCCCTTCGCGATCAGGACGTCGGCCGTCGCGAACATGCCGTCATCGAAGATTTCGAGCTCGGGCGTCACGCCGTGCTTCCGGATGCGCGCGAGGATCGCCCGGATCGTCGGAAGCGAGTTCTCGAAGACGTCCTCTCCGAAGTTGCACGTGCCGAGCGTCAGCGTCGCCATGTCCGGCTCGAGTGACAACGCTTCGATCCTCTCCTCGACCGACATTCCGACCGCGCCGCCGGTTGAGAACTGCTGGAGGATCGGGCAGCGGGCGCGGATCGCCTCGGAGTAGGCGCGGAAGGTCGCGAGGTCCTGGGCCGGCGATCCGTCCGGGCGCCGCCCGTGGATGTGCCCGATGGCGGCGCCGGCGGCATGCGCCCGGCGATACTCCTCGCCGACCTCCTCCGGCAGCAGAGGCAGGTTCGGCTGCTGCTCGCGGGTGACCTCCGCGCCGACGCCCGCCACGGTGATGACGACCTCGTCGCTCATGCGCGCCGGGTCTGACGGTCGAGCGGGACGACGCACGTGCCCGTGGCCCGCGCGACCACGACCGGGGGATCGAGCCGCACGGCGGACGATCCCGCTCCGGGTCCGGGCGTGACGACCTTTCGCGCCTCGAAGCGCATCTCCCGGGAGGTGCGGCCCTGGCGAACGATTTCCGCTTCGACCTCGAGGTAGTCGCCGGCGACCACCGGCGCGAGAAAGTCCACGGAGGAGTACGCGCGGAAGAGCCCCTCGTCGCCGTCCAGTCGGACGAGGAGCTCGGTCGCCGCGTCGCCGAAGAGCTTCAGGACGTACGCCCCGTCCACGAGACCGCCGCCGTAGTGCGCCTGCTCGGCGCCGACCCGCAGCCGAAGCAGCGTCTTTTCGCCCGTCACGCCCGCTCTTCGCCGCCCAGGCGCCTCGAGATCTCTTCGAGAAGGAACGCGGCGACGCGCGCGGGCGTCGTGCCGGGACCGAACCCGGCGTCGTAGCCGAGCTCCTTCGCGAGCGCATGGTCGAGACGGGCTCCGCCCGCCACGAGGACGAGCGCGTCCCGAAGGCCCTCCGCCTCGAGCATGTCGACGAGGTCGGTCAGATGGCGAATGTGGATCTCGTTCTGCGTGACCGTCGCCGAGACGAGGATCGCGTCGGCCGACGACTCGCGGGCGACGCGCACGAGCCGCTCAACCGGCACCTGCGCGCCGAGGTTGCGCGCGTCGAAGCCGGCGTAGCGCTCGAGGCCGTAGTCGCCCGCGAACCCCTTCGGGTTGAAGATCGCATCGATCCCGACGGTGTGCGCGTCCGATTCGAGAGCGCAGCCGAGAATGACGAGACGCCGGCCGAATCGCTTTTCGATCTCCGCGTCCACCTCCTCGCGGGACCGGCGCGGGGCTTCCCCCTCGCCGGCCGCGATCGCCGAGGCGTCCACCTCGTGAACGGCCTTGCCGTAGACCACGAAGAACGTGAACTCGGGCGCGACCGCCTGCGCGAGCGTGACGTACGGGTCGCGGATCCCCATCTTGCCGGCGTAGCGCTTGGCCGCCTCCAGGGCCACTGCCGACCGAGGCAGCGGAAGGGTGAACGAGACCTGGACGACCCCGTCGTTCCACTTGTCGCCGTAGGGGCGAACGCGGGCCCGGTCCCGTCCGGCCGCGCTCACGACGTCGCTCCCGCCGGCTCCCGGTCCCACGCCTCGCGAAACGGGTTCGAGTACTCGGGATGGCGCCGGACCACGCCTTCGCGTCCGCGCCCCCCCTCGCGCGGGCGCCGCGTGTCTGCGAAGACCCCCGCCGCGAGCGCGTCGAAGAGGCCTTCGTTGGCGATCCGCGAGAGAAGCTGCTCGGCGCCCTCGAGGACCTCGCGCGCGCGCCGCACGACGATCCCATTCGGCCTGAAGCGGATCTCCTCGGCGAGGTGCCGGGCGTTCGACCGCAGCATGCGGGCCTGATCGATCGCGAGCCATCGGTCGGAGAGGAAGGGCGTGTGGAGCGCCTCCGTCAGCATGCCGAGCAGGTGGATGGATTGCCCGGTCGCGACCGAGGTCAGGACGAAGAGGGCGTTCTGCTGATATCCGCGAAAGACGTTGCCCGTCATGTGCTTGGTCGGCGGCATGTACTTGAGCGGCGAGTCGGGGAAGATCTCGCGAGCGGCCTGCGCCTGCGCGATCTCATGGAGGAGGCCGTCCTCGAGGGTCGGATCGATCTCGAAGGCGTGGCCGAGCCCGATCTGCCAGGGTTCGAGGCCCGCGTCGAGAGCGAGCCGTTCGTTGATGAACTGCGAAGCGAGCACGGCGGGCGCCTGCTCGACGGCGTCCGCGGTCGTCAGGTAGTTGTCCTCGCCGGTGTTGATGATGACGCCGGCCGCCGCGTTGATCCGCCGCGAGAAGTTCTGGTCGATCAGGGTCCGGAACGGGTTGATGTCCCGGAAGATGATCCCGTAGAGAGCGTCGTTCAGCATCATGTCGAGCCGCTCGAAGGCCCCCATCGCCGCGATCTCGGGCATGCAGAGTCCGGAGCAGTAGTTGACCAGCCGGACGTAGCGGCCGATCTCCGGCTCGAGGCGGTCGAGCGCCGCGCGCATCAGGCGGAAGTTCTCCTGGGTGGCGAAGGTCCCGCCGAATCCGCTCGTCGTCGCGCCGAACGGGACGTGGTCGAGGAGCGACTGCGCCGTCGACCGGATCACCGCGATGCACTGCGCCCCGGCGCGGGCCGCCGCTTCGGCCTGGACGATGTCCTCGTGGATGTTGCCGGTCGCGACGATGGCGTAGAGGAGAGGCAGTTCCTCGGGGGGATGGCTGCCGAGCCGCCTCTCGCGCTCGGCGCGGTGACTGCCGATCCGCGCGAGAGCCGCCGCGACCAGCGGCTGGACCGCCTGCCGCCAGCGCGGATGCTCCGAAAGGGAGCGCGCTTCCGCCGGATCGGCGAGGCGTCGCGCCGCGTCGTCCACGCCGCCGGCCCCCCCCGCGAGCGCGCTGCCGATCCAGACGGCCGCGCCGCGGGAGAGCTTCCCGGCTTCGGACAGGGCGTCCACCACGCGATTGGGGATCGGCACCTCGTCAGCGTCGACCCCGTCGACCCCGAGCAGGCGGAGGACCGTGCGCTCGGTCGCGACGGTGGTGAAGGGCTCGGTCTCCCGGCGGACGTCCTCGGCGACCCGGCGGGCGTGCGCCCGGCAGCGATCGATCCGCTCCTGCGGAAGGTCGAGCTTGGGGGTCATGGGACGCGGGGGAGTATAGCCGCAGGGGGGAGGGACGACGGCCCCGGGAAATAGGCTCGCGGCGTCGCCGGTTGCCGTATCTGGGTCGTCGTCCCGCGGTTTCCAGGAGGGGGCCGAGACTGATTTCAAGCTCGTCTTTCGGAAGCGCGCTCGCGATCCTCCTGATCTCCGCCTCGCCTCTCGTCGCGCAGTCGGCCCCCGCGGCCGCTTGGGGCGACGACTTCGAAGCAGGGCAACCCGTCATCGGCGCCCGGGACGGCGCGCCATTGCCCGCCGCAGACGAAACCACTCCGACGCCCGCCAGGTCGTCGGTCCCCAGAGTCGTCGGCGACGCGTTGTGGAACGAAGTGAAGCGCTACGCGACGGACACCGCGGCCCTCGTCGTCGCACCCTTTCACTGGGATGGAAGCGATGCGTGGCGGGCCGCGGGTTCGGCGGCGTTGATCGGTGGGGCCTTCGCTGCCGACCGCGAGGTGTACGACGCCTTCGCGCGCAATCGATCGGACTTCACGGACAGCGTCTCCAAATACACGACATGGTTCGGGGGCGGGGGAGCCCTGGGCGTGGCCGCCGGGCTCATCGGAGTGGGGCTCGCTGCCGGAAGCCCCGAAGTGCGCGACATGGGAAGGGACGCGCTCGAGTCCGCGGTGATCGCCGAAATGTTCACCAACCTGGTCATCAAGCCGACGGCGGGGCGATGGCGGCCGAGCGAGTCCGACGGAGAGACCAAGTTCGATCCCTTCTCGGGACACAATTCCTTCACGTCCGGCCACGCCACGCAGGCCTTCGCCGTCGCGTCGGTGATCGCGATGCGGGCGCCCGGATGGATCATCCCGACCGCGGCGTACGGTCTCGCCTTCGTCGTGGCGTGCGACCGCATCAACGACCGGGCGCACTTCGCGAGCGACGTCGTGGCCGGAGCCCTCTTCGCGACGGCGACCGGCCGTTTCCTGGTCCGCCGCCATCGGGAAGCCGCCGCAGCGGAGCCCCCGTCCCCTTCGGCGACGTTCGAAGTCGTGCCGATTCCAGACGGCGTGGCGCTCAGGGCGCGCTGGTAGCTTCGGGCTCCCGGACGAGATCGGCTTCGAGGTCGTAGAGCGCGGCGCCGGGGAGCGCCTCGCCCAATGCGCCGAAGAAGTCGCGCGCCGGTAATCCCGGCCGGCCGGGCGCGGAAGGATTCGCCGTGACTG
Organism: Acidobacteriota bacterium; assembly: GCA_046735265.1. Taxonomy (GTDB): domain Bacteria; phylum Acidobacteriota; class Thermoanaerobaculia; order UBA5066; family Gp7-AA6; genus DATBFU01. Next base: position 17,086 of record JBKPSZ010000173.1, read on the forward strand.
CGAGAAGGCGCGACGGGCGCGCGACGGCGAGCGCGACGCCCTGCTCGGCGAGAGCGCGCCGGGCGCTCTCGGTGAGAAAGATCGAGGCGAAATCCCGGACCACGAGGACCAGGCCCTTCGTCGCCTCCATGCCCCGAAGCGATTCATCCGTCAGCGCGCCGTCGAAGGAGCGCATGGGGCGGCCGTGTGGAGCCGGACCGAGCGCGACGAGCTCGGCGGCGCTCCGCGCGCGGGAGAGAACGGTCTCGAGGTTCGCGCCGGCGGACATGCCGACGGCGAGCACGACCCCGTCCGCGACGCGCGCCGAGGCGAAGGCGCGGCGGCCGAAAGCGCCGTCGAGGAGAACGACCCGCGCGCCGTGCCGCTCGAGGGCCGCCGCGGCCTGCGAAGTCTGGGAGGCCGTCGCCGGCCCGATCATCTCGAGCTCCCCGGGCTCCGAGATGCGCTGGACGACGACCGCGCCGAAGCGCGTGTCGAACGGGAGGCGTTCGAGGGGCCGGGCAGCGAGGGCCCCCGCCGAGAACGTGCTCTCCGCGGAGGCCGCGAGCTGGCCGGGCCACAGCCGGAAGCGCGGCTTGGGCTCGCCGGTGAGCGCGTCGAAGTCCTCTCCGTCGCGTCCGGCGGAAGTGGCGCCCGCCGGCACGCCGCGGCGCGCGAGCTCCTCCAGGACGGCGACGAGCGCAGTCGTCTTGCCCGCGTTCTTCGCCAGACCGACGAAAGCGACGCGCCGCGAACCGGAATCGAGGAGCCGCCGGGTGAGTCGCGCCGCGGCGCTCAAGCCGCGGCACCCGAGAGGGCGGCGAAGGCGGCCGCGAGCCGCGGATGGCGCCGCAGCAGAGCGAGCGTCTCCTCGGCGTGCCCCGGCACGTAACCGTTGCCGATCAGGAGAGTCCCCGGGTGCGCGACGCCTTCGGCCCCCAGCGCCGCCGCGGAGAACGACGTGGCCATACCGAAGAAGAGAACCGTGCCCTCGTCCCGCGCGGCGAGCACGCTCGCGGTCTCGGTACCGGCCGCGTTGACGGCGTTCACGACGAGGTGCGCGAGCTCGCCGCGGGTGGCGTCCCGGATCGCCGAGGCGACGGCAACCGGATCGCGCGCATCGATGGTGAAGACGGCGTCGGCGTAGCCCAGGCCGCGCGCGCGACCCGAGGCGGACTCCGACGGGTCCACGGCGAGCACCCGTCCCGCCGGACCGACCGCGTCGCGCGCCGCGGCGAGGCAGAGCAGGCCCGCCTTCCCGGTCCCGATGACGACCACCGTGTCCCCGGGCCGCGCCCGGACGCGGACCGCTGCGGGCGCGCCGGCCACGTCGAAGGCGGAAAGCGCCACCTCCTCCGGAAAGTCCTTCGGCATCCGCGCCCACAGCGTGCGCTCGAAGAGGATCGCCGTCCCGTCGAGCTCGACGCGCTCGGAGGATCCGAAGACGCCGCGGATCCGGTCGATCGAGAGCGGCGTCAGAGTCAGCGAAACGAGAGACGCGATCCGCTCGCCGGGTGCGAGCTTTCCCGCGGCCGGATGGGCGCTCCCGACCTCCCGCACTTCTCCGAGAAAGATCCCTCCCGATCCGGTGACCGGGTTCTGCATCTTGCCCCGCTCGGCGACGATGCGGCGGACCTGTTCCTCGACGGGCTCGCCATTCCGTCGCTCGGTCTCCCGCATCTGTCGGAAGGAGGCGGAGTCGATGTTCAACGCCTTCACCGCGACGGCGATCTCGTTTACGAGCGCGCGCGGCGTGGCGTCGAGCCGGCGCGCCGTCTGCGGCAGAACCCCGGGGGGGTCCAGAGAGCGGTGGATCCCGAGGGGGTGCGGGTCCATGGCGCGGGGATTATTCCATTGCGAGCTTGACGAGATACCCCTTGTCGCGGACTCGCGCGAGCATCCATCTGAAGAAGGCCGCGGCGGCGGCGAGAAAGACGGCGTTGGCGGCGAAAGCCGGCGCGAGGAGGCCGGGGTCCGCGCGGCCGGTCGCGAGCGCCTGACGCATCCCTTCGAAGACGTAGGTCGCGGGAATCAGGTGCGAGATCCGCTGGAGCCAGGGGGGCATGACGTCCACGGGATAGAAGACCGCCGCGACCGGCTGAATGAGAAAGGGCACGCCCCAGATCAGCGCCTCGGCCGCGTGGCCGAAGCGCAGGATCAGCCCGGTGGTGAACATCCCGACGGCCCAACCGAAGAGGACGAGGCTCGCGAGAAACGGAGCGACGGCGGGGCCGACAGCGAAGAACTGGAAATGGTAGAGCAGCCATGCGAGGAGTCCCAGGACCCCGGCGCTGACGACGGCGCGCATCAGCCCGAGCAGACACGTCGCGAGCACGAGCTCCGAGACCCGGATCGGCGTCAGGAAGATGTTGAGGAGGTTGCGCACCCAGATCTCCTCGGAGATCGAGAGCGTGATGGACTGCTGGGAACGGTAGAAGACGTCCCAGAGGATGACCCCGCCCAGGAGAAACGACACGGCCCGGGGCGCCGCCAGGCGTTGGAAGTAGAGGGTCACGAATCCCCACACGAGCAGGTCCATGACCGGCCAGAACAGGATCTCCATCGAGCGGGTGAGGCTCCGCCGGTAGAGGTAGAGATAGCGGAGCAGGAGGGCGGCGACGCGAGCCGTCACGCGGAAGCTCCGCCGGCCGGGAGGCGCCCGCCGCGCGCGATTGCGATGAAGAGGTCTTCGAGCGTTCCGCCGGCGGAGCGGGAGGCGAGCTCGCGGGGCGGACCCTCCGCGATCACCCGGCCCCGCGAGAGAAACGCCACGCGGTCGCACATGCGCTCGACCTCGGTCATGTTGTGCGACGTGTAGAGCATCGACGCGCCACGCTCCCGCTGGATCCCGCGCAGGCGCGTGCGCACCTTGTCGGCGATGTCCGGGTCGAGGCTCGCCGTGGGCTCGTCAAGAAAGAGCACCTCGGGATCGTTCAAGAAGGCCTTGCACAGGTTGAGCCGTGTGAGCTCGCCGGAGGAGAGCGAACCCGTCACGCGCCCCCGGATCTCGGGCACCTCGAAGAGCTCGAGGAGCGTGTCGATCTTCCGCGAGGGCGAGGCGACGCCGTAGAGCCGCGCGAACACGTTCAGGTTCTCGCGCACGGTCAGATTTCCGGGCAGGGAGACGTAAGTCGACGAGAAGTTCACCCGCTTCAGGATGTCGCGGCGATGGCGTTCGAGATCGAGACCGAGGATCCGGATTCGACCGGAGGTCGGCGTCGTGAGTCCCAGGAGGAGCTGGATCGTCGTCGTCTTGCCGGCCCCGTTCGGTCCGAGGAGGCCGAAGATCTCCCCGCGCGGGACGCGCAACGTGACGCCGTCGACGGCGGTCGTCGAGCCGAACCGCTTGGTCAATTGCTCGGCTTCGATCGCGAGAGGCTCGGGCACGCGGCTCCTTTCGCCGACCGGTTGCGCCGGGCGAAGGCTACGTCACGGGACGAGCGCGATGATGCGGAGAGGACCGCCGGACCCGCCGGCGATCTTCATCGGAAGCGCCACGACCCAGGCGCCGGTGGCCGGCACCCGTTCGAGGTTCGCGACGTTCTCGAAAGCGGGCACGTTCGCCGCGCCCGCGACGCGGTGAACCGCAAAGTCCTTCGATGGGCCGTAATCGATCGAGGCGGTGTCGAGCCCGATCGCCGCCACTTTCCGGCGGGAGATCAGAAACCGCGCGGCGTCCTCTCCGAAGGAGGGGAAGTGGAGATTCGATGCGTCCCCCGGGCGATCGTCGCCCAGATAGCGCTTCCGATCGGGCCAACGCATCGACCAGCCGGTCCGCAGAAGCGCGATCGCACCTTCGGGGATGCGCCCGTTCTCCTTTTCCCAGGCTTCGATGTCCGCCACGCGGAGGCGGTAATCCGGATCGCCGGCGGTCCGTTCGCGCACGTCCAGGACGACGGCGCGAGCAACGAGGCGCGAGAGGGGGATTCGATCGCACGTGTCACCCGGCTCGGAGAAGTGGTGCGGCGCGTCGAGATGCGTTCCGCCGTGCTCGGGCGCGCAGAACGAGTTGGCGGCGTAGTACCAGCCTCCGGGCGTCGGACCGGCCGAGAGGACCTTCAACTCGAACGCGGACGGAGACGTGGGCCAGTAGAGCGTCTCCGCGTCGAAGGGATGCGTCAGGTCGACGACGTGCGCCGTCGAGAGGTCGAATCCGCGAGCTCGCGGTTTCGCTGCGGCCGTCGCGAGGACGAGGCCGGCGGCGGCGAGCCACCCGGCGGCATGACGAAGACGCATCGCAGGGCTCCTTTCTTCCGTCAGGAGGCGGCGGGCTCTTCGGGCGCTCCGGCCGCCCGCGCCACCTGCTCCGCCTTGATCGACTCCGGTTTGAACTTCCGGGCCGATCCGATCATCTTCTCGAGGGTCGCGTCGAAAGATGGGGGCTCCCCCTTGTGGAAGCGGAGCGGGTTGATCCGCGCCACGACGAAGGCGCGCAGATACGGGCTCTCAAAACCGCGCTCCTTCAGGCCGGCGATCGCGGCCGCGACCGCTTCCTCGAGCTCCAGGAGCCGCGCCGCGCGCGCTTCGCGCACCGCGAGCGCGCGGCCGAGAGGCTCGGGCAGGAAGTCGTCCACCCGTTTCAAGACCGGGTGATAGGCACCCCCGGCGAATCGCCCGTTCTTCTCGTAGCAGACGCCGAGCGTCAGAAATGCAGGCTCCTCGAATTCGAGCGAGTACTGCCGTTCCGGCGCCGCATCGCCTCGGCCCGCGAGGTCGCGCGCCATGCGGATCACTTCGAGCGCCTTCTCGCGAAGGTTGTGCGCCTTCTCGGTGTTCAGGGCCAGGATCTTGTAGGCGACCTCCGTCTCGGGCAGCACGAGCGCCACGATCGAGCGGGCGCCGAGCCGCCGCATCGCGGTCAAGCGGTGGTTCCCGTTCGGCGTCCAGTACCGCCCCTCCTCGGTGCGGACCGCGATGATCGGGTCGAGGAAGCGGCCGAGCGCGTCCACGACCGACGCGAGCCGGCCGACGTGCGCATCCGACAGGTCGCGCTGGAACGGGGTGGGCTCGACCTTGTCGATCGGCAGGGCGGCGAGCAGCTGCCAGTGGCCGCCGAGGGGATCGCGGAAGAGCGCGAGCGGCGACCCGCCGTCCGATTCGACGGCGTCGCGCAAAGCGAGAACCCGCGGCTCCGGATTGCCCTGGGAGAGCTCGGTCGCGGCGAGCCCGCGGGAGGCGGCTTCGGCGCTCTTCTTCTTTCGTTTCCGAGGAGGCATGTTGCCGGCTCCGGCCGGGTCGCCACTCTACAACGCCGCGCGGCGGATCCGGCGACCGGGCGAGGACTAGGAGACCGTCCCGGGTCCGACGCGATCGGCGGCGTCCAGAGTCAGGACGAGGAGGGTGCGGTCGTCTTCGAGGGGAGTCGATCCGACGTGCGCCGAGACTTCCTCGAGGACCCGTTGGATGATCTCGGGCGCCGATCGAGCCCATTCGCGGGAGAGGAGCGCTTCGAAGCGCTCGTAGCCCCACGGCTCCTCCTGTCCGTTGGCGGCTTCGACGACTCCGTCCGTGAAGAAGACGACCTTGTCCCCGGCCTCGAAGCGAAACTCCTGCGACGGGTAGGCGATGTTTCGCTCCGGGAGGAGTCCGATCGGCATCGCGGGTAGAGCCAGCCGCTCGAGCCGGCCGCCGGAACCGACGCGGTACGGCGCGGGGTGCCCGGCGTTCGTGAGCGTCGCGGTCCGCTTCGGCGCGTCGTAGGCGAAGAACGAGAGCGTCGTATAGAGGCGGCGGTGAGGATCGCGCGCGCGGGCGACGCGCCGACCGAGCCGCGTGAAGGCTTCGGGCGCCGGCACGCCGAGCTCGACGAAGCTCGCGAGCGTCGCGCGGGCTGCCGCCGCGAGGAGTCCCGTCGGGAGACCGTGCCCGGAGACGTCTCCGATCGAGACCGCGGTGCGGCCGTCGGGCATCGGAAGGATGTCGTAATAGTCGCCGCCGAGATCCGCCGCCGGCTCGAAGTGCGCCGTCGCCTGGAAGCCCTTCCAGCTCGCCCCGGAGGCGGGAAGGAAGCTCTCCTCGATCGCGCGCGCGACCGCGAGCTCCGCCTCGAGCTTCTCTTTGCGGGCCGTGTCGCGCAGCAGCCGCTCGATCGATCCGGCCATGCCGTCGAAGGATCGGGCGAGGTCGCCGATCTGGTCGCGGGAGCGCGAGTTCACCCGGACCGAGAAATCGCCCCGGGCCACGGCGGCCGTGGCGCGCGTCAGGCGATTGACATTGCGCACGATCGAGGCGACGAGAACGAACGCGATCGCCAGCGCGACGAGGTACACGCAGAGGAGCGCCCCGGCCAGGGCCAGGAAGATGATGCGCACGACGCGCTGCATCTCCGGCACGCCCTGCGCGAAGATCTGCCGGACGACGACGGAGGGCGAGGTCCGCGCGACGAACGCCACCACCGGTGTCGCCGTCTCCTTCTTCCCGATCACCGCGACGGCGCGGTCCACGTAGACCCCGGCGAGGAAGTTCGTGCCCCAGATGCCCTTCGGGACGTTGGGAGGGTGCCGCGGAGCGACGAAGCGCGCCTCGAAGTCGGGGTCCGGGTTCTTTTCGCTGTCGCGCTTCATCCGGATCTCGTAGCCGGTCCCGGACTTCTGCTCGGATCCGAGCTCGATGGCGACGGAGTAGCCCGTCCGATCCGCGAGCCGCTGGAGATAGGGCTTCGAGTGATCGGCGATCGGGAGGAAACGGATCTCGGCGCCGCGGGCGGCGTCGGTGCGGAGACCCATCCAGACGCGGTCGTCGCCGACGATCGGGTGCGGATCGACGAGGTCTTTCGCCCAGGAGGCGTCGTCGCCGGGAGCGAGCCAGGTCACGTCGGAGGAGACCACTCGGTCGTCCGGGCCGACGACGACGCGGGGCACGGCCGCGGACTCGGCGCGCGCGAGCTCGGCCAGCTGGTCCACTTCGCTCCGCAGCCGCGTCGCCATGTACTGGTGCGAGAGGAAGAATCCGACCACGGCGAAGAGGGCCGCGAGCAGCGGGATCGGAACGATCCCGATCAGGAAATAGGAGAACGCGAGCCGCAGGGCGAGCCGGTGGGCCGCGAGCGACCACGCTGCGCGTCCGGCGCGCCAGGCGAGCAGGAGCCCCGCCGTCCAGGCCGCGAGGACCGCGAGCGACCCGACGGCGCCCAGCCGGTCGGAGGACCCGTCGATCGCGACGAGCACGATCGCGACGACGAAGATCGCGCCGTAGATCCGGGTCGATTTTCGGAGCTTCACGCCGACGCGATCTTACGGCGACCCCGCTCGCCGCGATCCGATACAATCGGCGCGCGCCGTGACGTTTCTGCGACAGATCGCTCTCCTCCTCCCGTCCGCATTTCTGCTCGCTGCGCTCTGCTTCCTGCTCACGCATGGACGCGGGGACCCCGGCTTCGGGACCTACCCGTTCTTCGAGCAGCTCGCGGGTCCCGGAGCCGCGAAGGCGACGCCGGAGGTCCGTTTCCTCGCGCAGGCCGCGATCCTGTTCGTGCCGGCGTATGCCGCGATGCTCCTGTTCGTCTGGGCCGTGAGCCTGGCGGAATTCGGCGTCTTCGGGAGAAGCGGCGGCGGGCCTCCCTCAGCCTACCGCCGCTCTTTCGCGACCGTGTTCCCTCTGCTCTTCCTCGCCGGAAGCGGCGCCCTGCTTCTCTGGACGGACCGTGCCGCGTCGCGCCGGGCGCCCGGAGCGCTGCTCGCTCCCGCCCTGACCGCGCTGGTCCCCTTCGCCGCGGGAGCCGTCGCCGTGGCGCCCGCGGCGCTCCTCGCGCTGCCTCTGGCCCTCTGGCGCAAAGCGGGGGAGGCGTGAGCGCGCCGTCGCGCCCGATCGTCGTTCTCGACTTCGGCTCCCAGTACACGCAGCTGATCGCCCGCCGGATCCGGGAGGCGCGCGTCTTCTCGGTCGTCCTACCGGGGAATGCGGACGGCGGCGAGATCCGCAAGTGGGACCCGGCCGGGCTCGTCCTGTCGGGAGGGCCGCGAAGCGTCTACGAGCCGGGCGCTCCGCTTCCGGCCGCCGATCCGCGGACCTTCGGGGTTCCGGTGCTCGGCGTCTGCTACGGAATGCAGTGGATGGCGCACGCGTGGGGCGGGGAGCTCACGGCGGCCGACTCCGGACGCGAGTACGGGCGGGCGTCGGCGCGCGTCGAGCCGAACTCCGAGCTCTTCGCGGGGCTCGAGCCCGATCAGACGGTCTGGATGAGCCATGGCGATTCGATCTCCGCTCCTCCTCCGGGATTTCGGGTGATCGCTTCGACCCCGGGCAGCCCGATCGCCGGCTTCGAGAACCCCGAGAAACGGATCTACGCGCTGCAGTTCCATTCCGAGGTCCGCCACACGCTGCACGGCGCGGCGATTCTCGAGAACTTTCTCTTCCGGATCTGCGGCGCCCGGCCGGACTGGACGATGGCCTCTTTCCGGGCCGAGAAGGTCGAGGAGATCCGCCGACGCGCTCCCGAAGGGGCGGTGATCTGCGCCTTGTCCGGCGGCGTCGATTCCTCGGTAACCGCGATTCTTCTCCGCGAGGCGCTCGGCGAGCGGGTTCATCCCATCCTGGTCGACCACGGTCTCATGCGGGCCCACGAGCGGCAGGAGGTGGAGGACGCCTTCCGACGGCTCGGAATCGCGATCCGCGCCGTGGACGCCTCCGACCTCTTTCTGTCGAGGCTCCTGGCAGTGACGGACCCGGAGGAGAAGCGGCGCATCATCGGCCGCACCTTCATCGAGGTCTTCGAGCGAGAGGCGCGATCGATCCCGGGCGCGCGCTACCTCGCGCAGGGAACGCTCTATCCGGACGTGATCGAGTCGGTGTCGATCCACGGGCCGTCGGCCGTCATCAAGACGCATCACAATGTCGGCGGGCTGCCGGAGAAGCTGGGCCTCGAGTTGATCGAGCCAGTGCGGGAGCTCTTCAAGGACGAGGTGCGGCTCCTGGGCGCCGAGCTCGGGCTCCCGCGCGAATTCCTGACGCGACATCCCTTTCCCGGACCGGGTCTCGCGGTTCGTATCCCCGGGGAGGTGACCCGAGAGAAAGTCGCCCTGCTCCAGAAGGCGGACGAGATCGTCCTCGAGGAGATCCGGGCCGCCGGGCTCTACGACGCGATCTCCCAGGCGTTCGCGGTCCTGCTGCCGGTGCGGTCGGTCGGCGTGAAGGGGGACGAGAGGACCCACGAGTACGTTCTCGCCGTGCGCGCCGTGCAGACGACCGACTTCATGACGGCGGACTGGTTCCGCATGCCTCACGAGGTGCTGGACGCCATCGCGGCGCGGGTGACTCGCCAGGTGCGGGGCATCAACCGCGTCGTTTACGACATCACGTCGAAACCGCCCGCGACGATCGAGTGGGAGTGAGCGCTACTATATCAACTCTGATATAGTCGCGTGGCGATCTCAGCTCTTCGGCGTGACGGCCTTCTGGATCTCCTCGGCGGTCTTGTGCGCGGCGTCGGACACCTTCTGCCCCGCCTCCCGGGCCGCCTGACCCGCCTCGGTCGCGGCGTCCTCGACGGCGCGGCCCGCTTCTTTCGCTCCCTGCCGGACCGCGGTGGCCGCCGCCTCGCTCGACTGTTTCGCCGCCTGGGCGCCCTGCCGGGCGGCATCCGCCGCCGCGGCTCCGGCTTCCTTCATCGCCTCGGCCCCCTTGCGGGCCGCCTCGGAAGCGCTCTGTCCGGCGTCGCGCGCCGCGTCGGCGGCTTGCCGCGCCGCCTCGGAGGCCTTCTCCGAGCGGTTTCCGCAGCCGCCGACGAGCATCGTTCCGAGCGCCGCGAGGGCCAACGAGAATCCGACGATCGCGTTCCGCCTCCTCATGGCGCTCCTCCTCGGTGGAACCCTCCGCCTTGTACCACAGGCGCCGCGGCGCGCCGCGACACGGTCGCTCAGCCGGCTCGGTCGAGCGCCCGCGCAAGAGCGGCCAGGCCTTCGCGAAGAGCGTCGCTCGAGCCGCCGAGCGAGACCCGGAAGTGCGAAGGGAGCCCGAAGAACTTGCCCGGGACCACGGCGACCCCTTCGCGGGCGAAGAGATCCTCGACGAAGACCTCGGCGTCGCGCCCGTCTCGGAAGCGCGGGAACGCGAGCGACGAGGCGAACGGCGCGCACTCGATCTCCGCGCGGCCGGCCAGGAACTCGCGGGCGAGCCGCCGGTTCGGCTCGAGGATCGCCCGGCCCCGCGCTTCGAGCCGGTCGAAATCCCGTGCGGCCGCGAGCGCCAGGCGCTCGGTGGGAAGCGGTCCCGACACGTCGACGACGTCCCGGGCCCGGCGGATGCTCCTCGTGATCTCGGAGGACGCGAGCGTCCAGCCGCATCGGAGCGCCGCGAGTCCGTACGACTTGGTCAAGCTGTTGGAAGAGACGAACAACGGCGAGAGCGTCGCGGCCGGCGGCGGACGGCCCTCGAAGATCGTCTCCCGGTAGACCTCGTCGAGGAGGACGGGGACGCCGCTCTTTTCCGACAGTCGCGCGAGCGATTTCACGTCTTCCTGCCCGGCGAGGACGCCGGAAGGATTGTGAGGATTCGTCACGATGACGAGCCGCGTCGCCCGAGTCATGGCGGCGGCGACGGCCGAGGCCTCCAGGGCGAATCCGTTTTCGAAGCGGCGCTGGAAGAAGCGCGGATGCGCCCCGAGCATCCGGACGGCGGCGACGAGCGGGTCGTAGTTCGGCCGCTCGATGACGACCTCGTCGCCGGGCTGGAGGAGTGCCGCGCACGCGAGGAAGTTCGCGCCCGAACAGCCGACGGCGGTCGCGACGTTCTCGACTCCGACGCCGAACCGCTCGGCGATCGTCTGGAGCAGCGGGGGATAGCCGTCCGGGCTCTCGCCGGCGAGGTCGACGGCTTCCCGCGCGCCCGGAAGGTCCGAGAGGGAGCACGCGAGGAGGTTCGAGCCGGCGAGGTCGATGCCCGGGCGGGGGCGCGTCTTCGCCCACTCCATGTACGGAGAGCCGCGGCTCATCATCGTCCCGGCTCCGTGGCAGGACGCCGCCGGGCGAAGAACAGGTAGATGGGAACCCCGGCGGCGAGCAGCCCCGTTCCCACGAGGGACCGCGCGGGGTTCGTGCGGATCGCGCTCACGACGGCGAGCGCCGCGGCCGCGAGGAAGAGCGCGGGGAACCAGGGGTATCCGGGCGTCCGAAACGCGCTCTCGTGGCGCGATTCGAGCGGGATCCGCCGGCGGAAGAGGAAGACCCCGAGCACCGTCAGGCCGAAAAAGATCCAGTCGCCGAACACGACCGAGTCCACGAGCTCCGCGTAGGTTCCGGTCAGCACGAGCACGATTCCCCAGACGGCCTGCAGCAGGATCGCGAGCGCCGGCGTCTGAAAGCGCGGGTGGATCCGCGCGAGGGATTCGAAGAAGAGGCCGTCGCGCCCCATGGCGTAGTAGATGCGGGTCTGCGCGAGGAGGGTCAGGTCGAGGAAACCGAATGCCGAGATCGCGATCGAGGCCGCGATCAGGCGGTCGGCGCCCGGGCCGAACAGCAGCCTTGCGGCGTCCGCGGCCGGCGTCGGCGTCGCCGCCAGCCCCGGGCGGGTCAGGATCTTGAGATAAACGACGTTCGCGGCGAGGTAGATGAAGACGACGATGACCGTTCCGGCGACGAGCGCGCGCGGGAGCGTGCGGCGCGGATCGCGGGTCTCCTCGGCGATCAGATTGACCGACTGCCAGCCGCCGTACGCGAAGAGGATCGGAACGAGCGCTCCTCCGAAGGCGGCGATCCCGGCGGCAGGCGGTTCCGGAGCGGCCGCCGGGGGCGGGGGCGGCGCGGAGTGGGGGAGGAGGAAGCCCCCTCCGATCAGGGCCGCCAGGGCCGCGATCTTCAGGATCACGAGCACGTTCAAGAGGCGGCTGCCCGGCTTCACCCCGACGTAGTTGACGAAAGCCACGACCGCGATGGCCACGGCCGCCCAGATCGGCGCCGAGCCCGTTTCGAGCGACAGGAGCCGCATCGCGTACTGAGCGAACGTGATGGCGACGGCGGCGAGTCCCCCTCCCTGAATCATGACGAGCGAGGCCCAACCGAAGAGAAACGCGACGACCGGAGGATAGGCCTCACGCAGATACGTGTATTCGCCGCCGGCTCGGGGGAAGAGTGTGGCGAGCTCCGCGAAAGCGAAGGCGCCCGCGAGCGCGATCGCGCCGCCTGCCGCCCAGGCGAAGAGCACGAGCGCGGGCGTGGGAAGCCTCTGCGCGACGACCGAAGGGAGAATGAAGATGCCCGAGCCGACGATGCCGCCGACGACGACCATCGTGGCGTCGAAGGGACCGAGGACACGCCGGAAGCTCATCGGGAAGAACGCGTGCGCATCGGTTCGTATCTCGATCGGATCAGCGGCGAGAGCCTATCGCCGCGGAGGCGAGACCGGTAGAATCGAATTCGTGCCCGGCGACTTCGTCCATCTCCATCTCCACAGCCAGTACTCGCTTCTCGACGGAGCCAATCGCCTGCCGGAGCTTTGCCGCCGCGTGGGAGAGCTGGGAATGCCGGCGGTCGCCGTGACCGACCACGGCAACATGTTCGGCGCCTTCAGCTTCTACCATGAGGCGGTCAAGAACGGCGTGCGCCCGATCGTGGGCGTCGAGGCCTACATCGCCCCGGGGGATCGGCGCGACCGCGAGATGCAGGCGGCGAGCGAGTCGGGTGAAGGCTACGCGTACCACCTGACGATCCTCGCAGCCACGCAGGCCGGCTACCGCAACCTCGTCCGCCTCGTCTCCGAGGCGTACTTGACCGGCTTCTACCACCGGCCCCGGATGGACAAGGCGCTCCTGCGAGAGCACGCCGAGGGGCTGATCGGCCTTTCGGGATGCTTGAAAGGCGAGGTCGCCGGGGCGCTGGCGCGCGGCAACTTCCAGGCCGGGAAGAAGGCCTTCCTCGAGTACGAGGAGATCTTCGGCAAGGGGAACTTCTTCGTCGAGCTGATGGACCACGGCTTGCCCCAGCAGACGGCCATCCTCCCCGATCTTCTTCGGCTCTCGAAGGAGACGGGCGCCCCGGCCGTCGCCACCAACGACAGCCACTATCTCCGGCGAGACGACGCGTTCGCCCACGAGGTCCTGCTCTGCATCGGGATGGGCAAGACCCTCGAGGACGAGCGCCGCATGCGCTTCTACAACGACGAGTTCTACGTGAAGAGCCCGGACGAGATGCGCGCCCGCTTCCGCTCCTGGAGCGAAGAGGCCGTCCACAACTCCGTCGCGATCGCCGAACGCTGCGCGGTCTCGCTCGACGCCGAGGGGCTGCATCTGCCGACGTTCGCGGCGCCGCCCGGAAAGACCCCGGCCGAATATTTTCAGGAGCTGGCCCGGGAGGGACTCGAGCGCCGGCTCTCCGAAGTGCCGCTCGCGGCGCCGCCCGAGAAGTACCGCGAGCGCCTCGAGTACGAGATCGGCGTCGTCGAGAAGATGGGATTCCCGTCGTACTTCCTGATCGTCTCCGATTTCATCCGCTACGCGCGGGATCAGGGGATCTCCGTCGGACCCGGGCGTGGGAGCGCGGCGGGCTCGATCGTCTCCTGGGCGCTTCGCATCACGGAGATCGATCCGCTGCGCTACGACCTCCTCTTCGAGCGGTTCCTGAACCCGGAGCGGATCTCGATGCCCGACATCGACATCGACTTCTGCCAGGCGCGCCGCGCGGAGGTCATCGACTACGTGACGAAGAAGTACGGCCGCGAGAACGTGGCCCAGATCGTGACGTTCTCGCAGCTGAAGCCAAAACTCGCCGTGCGGGACGTGGCGCGCGTGCTCTCGCTTCCCGTGGCGGTCGGCGACCGGATCGCCAAGCTCATTCCGGACGGACCGGAGGTCACTTTTGACCGGGCCCTCAAGGACTCGCCGGGCCTGAAGGAGCTGATCGCCTCCGACGAATCGGTTTCCAAGGTCGTGCGGATCGCCGAGCGGCTCGAGGGGCTCTCCCGCCACGCCGGGATGCACGCCGCCGGCGTGGTCATTGCCCCGCGCCCGATCACCGACTTCCTTCCTCTCTACCGGACGAGCAAGGACGAAATCACGACGCAGTTCGACATGAACGCGGTCGAGAAAATGGGCCTGCTCAAGATCGATTTCCTGGGGCTCATCACGCTCGACATCCTGGACGCCGCCAAGGCGGCGGTCGAAGAGCGGACGGGCGTCTCGATCGACCTCGACCACCTGCCGCTCGACGACGAGAAGACCTACGAGCTCTTTCGATCGGGCAAGACCGCCTGCGTCTTCCAGTTCGACTCCTCGGGGATGCGGGACCTGCTCCGGCGGGCGCGCCCCCGGGTGTTCGCGGACCTGGCCGCCTTGAACGCGCTCTACCGCCCGGGCGCGCTCGACGCGGGAACCGTCGAAGACTACGTGCGGCGGCGCAACGGAACGAGCCGCGTGACCTATCCGCTCCCCGAGCTCGAGCCGATTCTCGCCGAGACGCTCGGGATCCTCGTGTACCAGGAGCAGGTCATGCGGATCGCCTCGACGGTCGCGGGCTATTCGCTCGCCGAGGCGGATCTCCTCCGGAAGGCGATCGGAAAGAAGAAGAAGGAGATCATGCTGGCGGAGGGGGAGAAGTTCATCCGCCGCGCGATCGAGCACAGCACGCCGAAGAAGAAGGCGCAGGAGCTGTGGTCGCTGATCGAGCCGTTCGCGCGGTATGGCTTCAACAAGTCGCACGCCGTGGCCTACGCGATGGTCGCGTACAAAACCGCCTACTTGAAGGCGCACCACCCGGTGGACTTCCTGGCGGCGACCCTCTCGGCGGAGATCGGCTCGACGGACGGGATCGTGAAGGTCATCGGCGATTGCGTCGAGATGGGAATTGCGGTGCTTCCGCCGGACATCAACGAATCGAGCCGGAACTTCGCTGCGGTCGGCGATGCGATCCGATTCGGACTCGCGGCGATCAAAGGCGTGGGAGAGGCGGCGGCCGAAGCGATCCTCGCCGAGCGGCAGCAGGGTCCGTTCCGTTCCTTCACGGACTTCGCCTTCCGGATGGAATCGCACCTCGTCAACCGCCGGACTTTCGATGCCCTGATCGCGGCGGGCGCTTTCGATTCCCTCGGGCGCGGACGCGCAACCCTGGCGGCCGGCGCCGAGCGCGTCCTGGCGGGCGCGGCCCGCCGGCGCGAAGACGCCGCGATGGGGCAGTCCACGCTGTTTTCGAGCACCGGGCCGGAGGCCGGGCCTCCCGTCGACGACTTTCCCGACTTTCCCGAGTGGTCGCTCGACGACCGCCTGAGAGGGGAGAAGGAAGTGCTCGGGTTCTATGTGACGGGACATCCCCTCGCGCGCCACTCGGACGACATCGCGCGGTTCGCTGACGCGAAGGTCTCGGAGCTGTCTTCGCGCGTCGATCAGTCGGTGCGAATCGCCGGCGTCCTGACGCAGCTGAAGAAACAGAAAATCAAGAAGGGCGTCAACGAAGGGAAGACGATGTTGAAGGCGGTCCTCGAGGACACGACCGGGAGCGTGCCGGTCTGCGTCTTCGCGAGCCTCTACGAGAAAGTGGGCGGCTGGGTCGCGGCGGATCTCCCGGTCCTGGTCGGAGCGACCGTCCGGGAGTCCGGCGCCGCGATCGAGCTCACCGTTCAGGACATGGCACCTCTCGAAGGGCTCGCCGAACGGCGGGCCCGGGAGATCGAGATCCGGGTGAACCTGGCGCTGGCCGACGAGGGAGTCCTGGCGCGACTGCGCGAGAGTCTGGCGTCCTATCCGGGCACGACCCCCGTCTCGATCCGTCTGTTTCGTCCCGGCGAGTTCGAGGCGCGCGTGAAGGCGGCGGACTCGATCCGCGTGTCCCCCTCTCCGCGGCTCGCGAGCGAGATCCGCGCGCTCGCCGGGGAGGACTCGGTTCAGTACGTCTTCGACTGACCGTCGGCCGGCCCGCCGGACTCCCCCGCGTGTCCGAAGCGTCCCGATCGAGAGGCTCCGGACGACTGCGCTCCTTTCGGGTCTTCCTCCGTCGACGAGATCGTCGGTGCGTCACGCGCGCGAGCTGGCCGGGGAGCTCGGCGTCGGGCTGGCGCTCGCGGGCGGCGCGGTGCGCGATCTCCTGCGGGGCGGCGCGGTGAGGGACGTGGATCTTGTCGTCGAAGGAGACGGCATCGCGTTCGCGAAGAAGCTCGCCGAGCGACTCGGGGTCACTGCGACCGCGCACCCCCGATTCGGGACCGCGACGCTGAAGCTCCCGGGGAACGCACGCCTGGACGTCGCGAGCGCACGGGCCGAGACTTACCCGCACCCGGGGGCGCTGCCCCGGGTCCGCGCAGGGAGCCTCTCGGAAGATCTCGAGCGCCGTGACTTTTCGATCAACGCTATGGCGCTCCGCCTCGTACCGGGGAGGCCTCGCCTCGAGGACCCGCACGGCGGCCGCTCGGACCTCGCTCGACGCCGGGTGCGGATGCTCCATGCGGCATCGCCGCACGACGACCCGACCCGCGCCTTTCGCGCGGTTCTCTACTCCAACCGGCTGGGCTTCCGGGTGGCTCCCGCGACCCGGAAGTGGATCCGCGAGGCCGCCGCTCGCGGCGCCTTCGACCGCGTCTCCGGGGACCGGCTCCGTCGCGAGCTCGTCCGAATCCTCTCCGAGCCTCGCCGAGCCCAGGCCGTCTCGGCAATGTCTCGCCTCGGAATCGCCTCTGCGATCCATCCGGCTCTTCCGGCGAACGCGGCCGCGCTCGCGCGTCTGCGCCGAGCGGAGCGGGTCGAGAAGGAGGCCGGCTGGTTCGTCTTCCTCCTCGTCTGGGCGGCGCGTCTCGCCGAAGCGGACGCCTCCGCGCTCGCCCGGCGGCTGAACCTTCCCCGAAGCGGCGCTCGCGCTCTCGAGCGCTGGCCGCGCCTCGTTGCCGACTTCGAGCGGACCGGGGACACGGCGGCGGAGCGGATCTCGGACGAGGAGCGGCGAGCGCTTTCGGCGCTGACGCCGGCTCGTCCCGTCCGCCGCCTGGAGCCGTCGGTGCGGGGGCGGGACCTGGTCGCGGCGGGTGTTCCGCCCGGTCCGGCCATCGGGCGCGCCCTCGCGGCGACGCGAGCGGCGCTCTCGGCCGGCCGCATCCGACCGGAACGGGAGCTCGCGTATGCCCTCGCGCACGCGCGGCGGGGCGCGGCGTCGTGAACCGAGCGCTCGCGGCCGCCCTCCTCCTCGCGGCGTCGGTTCTGCCGGCGGCCGCCGATTCGGCCCCGACCTTCTGCGCCGAGTGGGTCGAGCAGACCCGCGACGGATACGAGCGCCTGACTCTGTTTTCGGATCGCAACGTCGTCTGGAAGCGGAGCCTCGCGGGTGCCACGCAGTTGAAGCGGCGCCGGCTCGGGGAGGAGGAAGCGAAGTTCTACTGCGACTATTTTCGAAGCGACGAAATCTGGTCCGGACCGGAAGACTTGAGGAGTGGCATGACGGGCGACTTGATCAAGCAGTCCGCGGTCACGCTCACGCGGCCGGACGGCACGCGCCACCAGATTCGCTTCGACGAGCTGTCGGCGCTGACCACCGAGACCGCCGGGCTGCGCTCCTCGCTCGAAGGACTCCGCGCGACTTTCTCCGCACCGCTCGCGCCCGCGTCCCGCTTCACACCGGAGAACATTCCGCCGGGAACGGTTCTCCGCCGCTTCGACGGCGTCCTCTTCCGCGTCAAGAGGCTCGACGTCGGCAAGGGGATCGTCGAGCTCGAGGGCTTCCGCGATCCCTACTCGGAGTTCCGGCGGATCGAGGATCTCCGCTTCCTCTTTCACCCGCCGGAGAGCCGTTGAGGCGAGGCGCTCCCGGGCGGAGCGGACGAGGCGCCGGCGCCGTGCGCATCGCGGCGGGGCGATGGAAGGGGAGGCGCCTCGAGTTTTCGGGGCACACGCGTCCGACGAGCGGGCGAGCCCGGGCGGCGCTCTTCGACATCCTGCAGAAGCGCGTTCCGGGCGCGCGGCTGCTCGATCTCTACGCGGGCAGCGGCGCGGTCGGCATCGAGGCGGTCTCCCGCGGAGCCGCACGGGCGGTCCTGGTCGAGTCGAGCCCCGCGCATCTGGAGAAAACGCTCCGGCGGTTGGTACCGGAGGAGGGATCGGTCGAGATCCTGCGTCTCCCGGCGTCGTCCGCGATCGCCGAGCTCGCGAGACGCGGCGAGCGTTTCGAAATCGTTTTCGTCGATCCTCCCTACGCCGACGAAATCGATCCGAGGACCGTATCGGGCGGCGCCCACCTGCTGACCTCCGACGGCACGCTCGTCCTCCAGACCGACGCGGAAGCGAGCGCGCCGGCGACTCCGGACGGGCTCGTTCTGGCCGATCGGCGCGCCTATGGGCGCAACGTCTTCTGGTTCCTCCGGTCCGCGCGGGTGGAGCCGCGGCGTACCGTAAAAACCGACGCTTTTTGACCCCCCCCCGGGGGGATGCTACTCTTCGCGCTCTCACGGGCGCACCCGGCAATTCGACCAGAGGAGTGCGAATGCTTCAAAACGGACGGCACTACTTCACTTCCGAATCGGTGACCGAGGGGCATCCGGACAAGATCGCCGACCAGATCTCGGATGCAATCCTGGACGCCGTTCTGCGCGATGACCCGACCGGGCGCGTCGCGTGTGAGACCCTCGTCACGACAGGGCTCGCCTTCATCGCCGGCGAGATTTCG
Source organism: Acidobacteriota bacterium (assembly GCA_046735265.1). Lineage (GTDB taxonomy): Bacteria > Acidobacteriota > Thermoanaerobaculia > UBA5066 > Gp7-AA6 > DATBFU01. Next base: position 35,628 of record JBKPSZ010000173.1, read on the forward strand.
ACGAAGACCTACGTGGACTTTCCGTCGGTCGTTCGTCACACGATCAAGGAGATCGGGTACACGCGGGCCAAGTTCGGCTTCGACTACGAGACGTGCGCCGTGATCTCGTCGATCGATCCCCAATCGCCGGACATTGCTCAGGGCGTGGACACCGGCGGCGCCGGCGATCAGGGTCTCATGTTCGGCTACGCGGTGCGGGAGACCGAGGAGCTCATGCCCCTTCCGCTGACCCTCGCCCACCGGCTCGTGCAGCGTCTCTCGCAGGCGCGCCGTAACGGGGAGATGGACTTCCTGCGCCCCGACGGCAAGTCCCAGGTCACGGTGGAATACGAAGGGAGCCGCCCGGTGGCCGTCGAGACCGTTGTCGTCTCCACCCAGCACGCCGAGGCAATGAAGCACTCGGAGCTGCGCGAAGCGATCATCGAGGAGATCATCAAGCCGGTGATTCCGCCAGCTCTCCTGTCCTCCAAGACGAAATACCACGTCAACCCGACCGGCCGCTTCGTCATCGGCGGGCCGCAGGGAGACGCCGGTCTCACGGGTCGGAAGATCATCGTGGATACCTACGGCGGGAGCGCCCCGCACGGCGGCGGCGCGTTCTCGGGAAAGGACCCGACGAAGGTGGATCGATCCGCCGCCTACATGGCTCGCTACGTGGCCAAGAACCTCGTCGCCGCCGGCATCGCCGAACGCGCGCTGATCCAGCTCGCGTACGCGATCGGCGTGGCCGACCCGGTCTCGGTGCACGTCGAGACCTACGGAACGGGACGGATCCCGGAGGAGAAGATGGTCGAGCTCGTCCGGGGGCACTTTGCCTTGACCCCGAAGGGCATCATCGAGAGCCTCGACCTGCGCCGCCCGATTTACAAGCAGACCGCCACGTTCGGCCACTTCGGCCGGCGCCTCCCCGATTTCACCTGGGAAAAGACCGACAAGGCCGAGGCGCTCGCGCGCGCGGCCGGTGTGACGCCTTCCGTGGCGGTGACGCGATGAGCGGAGTCGCGGCGCCTGCGCGGCACGACGTCCGGGATCTCTCGCTCGCCGAGAGGGGGAGGCTTCGAATCGAGTGGGCCGACCGCACGATGCCGGTGCTCTCTCAGATCCGCGATCGCTTCGCCAAGGAGAAGCCGCTCGCCGGGATCCGCCTGTCCGCCTGTCTCCACGTGACGACCGAGACGGCGAACCTGGCGCGCACGCTCACGGCGGGCGGCGCCGACCTCGTGCTCTGCGCTTCGAACCCGCTCTCGACGCAGGACGACGTCGCCGCCTCCCTGGTCGTGCACGACGGGATCTCCGTCTACGCGATCAAAGGGGAGGACCACCGCAGCTATTACGACCACATCCGCGCGGCCCTCGCGCATCGGCCGAACTTGACGATGGACGACGGCGCGGACCTCGTCTCCTCGCTCCTCTTCCTCGCGCTCGGGAAGGACGAGGACGTGGATCCGGTCGTCCGGGCGTGGGCGAAAGGACTCTCGGCCGCGGAGCGGAAGGACCTCCTCGAGGGGATCCTCGGAGGAACCGAGGAGACGACGACGGGCGTGATCCGGCTCCGCGCGATGGAAAAGGCGGGCGTTCTGCGATTCCCGGTCATCGCCGTCAACGAGGCGAAGACCAAGCACCTCTTCGACAACCGGTACGGAACGGGCCAGTCGACACTCGACGGGATCGTCCGCGCGACGAATCTGCTGATCGCGGGGTTGAACGTCGTCGTCGCCGGCTACGGCTGGTGCGGCCGGGGCGTCGCGATGCGGGCGCGGGGAATGGGCGCCAACGTCATCGTCACCGAGATCGATCCCACCCGGGCGATCGAGGCGCTCCTCGACGGGCATCGGGTGCTGCCGATGGAGAAGGCGGCGCGCGAAGGGGACGTGTTCGTCACCGTGACCGGAAACAAGGGAATCCTGCGAGGAGAGCACTTCCGGGTCATGAAGGACGGCGCCGTCGTCGCCAACGCCGGACACTTCAACGTCGAGATCGACATCCCGGCCCTCGAGTCGCAGTCCCGCTCCCGCCGCGCCATCCGCGACTTCGTCGAAGAGTTCACCTCGAGCGACGGCCGTCGGATCTTTCTCCTGGGTGAAGGCCGCCTGATCAACCTCGCCGCGGCCGAAGGGCACCCCGCCTCCGTCATGGACATGTCCTTCGCCAACCAGGCGCTCGCGGCCGAGCACATGATCCGGAACCACGCGACTCTCGAGAAGCGCGTGTACGCGGTCCCCGAGGCGATCGACCGGGAGATCGCCCGGCTGAAGCTCGAGGCGATGGGAACGTCGATCGACCGACCCACGCCGGAGCAGGAACGCTATATGGGCTCCTGGGAAGAGGGGACCTGACGCGGCGACTCTTTCTCGCGCTGTCGCTCGCCGCGGGAATGGCGAGGGCGGACGAGGCGCTCCGGGTCGGAGAGATCCGCATCCAGTGTCTGGACGTTTACAGCCCTGAAGAGGAGACGCGCGGATGGGTCTACCGCGCCGCCGACGCGCTCCACATCGAGACCCAGACCGCGGTGATCCGGCGCTTCCTCCTCTTTCGGGAAGGGGAGCCGTACGACCCGGAACGGCTGGCGCAGACCGAGCGCAATCTCCGGGCGCTTTCGTTCCTGAAGTCCGCGCGAGTGCGCGCCGGCGAGCCGCACGACGGCATCGTGGACGTCGAGGTCGTCACCCAGGACGCCTGGACCACGCAGCTCGAGATCCACCTCGGGAGCGGCGGCGGCGAGACGCACTGGGCCGCCGGAGTGACCGAGTCGAACCTCCTCGGGCTCGGTAAGGAGCTCGGGTTCCTCTACAACGAGGACGTGGAACGGACGAACCGGCTGATCGAGTATCACGACCCGGCCTTCTTCGGCCCGTACTGGTCCGGGTCGTTTCTCTACGCCGACAATTCGGACGGGCAGCGGCGGGCCGTTCACGTCCTGCGGCCATTCGCGTCGACGCTCGACCGGCTTTCGGTCGAGGGGATCTGGGATCGAAACATTTTCCAGCAGCGCATCTACGACTCCGGCGTCGTGGCTTCCGAGTATTCCCAGCGTCACCAGCAGGTCGTGGCGAGCTGGGGAACGGCGATCTGGCCGGAAGGGCTTCGCGCGCGGCGCCTGACCGCCGGAATCAACTTCTTCCAGGACGACTTCACGCACCTGCCGGACCGGCCGGAGGACGCGCTTCCGCCCCCGCGGGACTTCCGCTACTTCTTCGTCGGATGGGAGGACGCTCAAAGCGACTTCGTGACGACGAACTTCGTGGACAAGGCCGACCGGATCGAAGACTTCAACCTCGGGACGCGCTGGGCCGTGCAGGCGGGGATCTCCCCTGCGGCTTTCGGAGCGCCGGCGACGACCTACGCCGTAGCTGCCGAAGCCTCCCGCGGTTGGAGATTGACGCCTGCGTCCTTCGTCCAAGCACAGGGGTCCTTCCGGACGCGCCTCGATTCGGGTGCTCGAAACGCGATCTTCTCGGGAAGCCTCGTGTTCGTCTGGAAGCACCCGACGGCGATCCCTCAAACGACGGTCGCCCGCCTGGAGCTCGACCGGGGCTGGAACCTCGACCCGGACGTTCAGTTCTTCGCCGACGGCGACCACGGCCTGCGCGGGTACCGGCTTTACTCCTTCGCCGGGGACCGGCGGATCGTCTTGAACGTCGAGCACCGATTCTTCGGCAGCCTCGAGATCCTGCAGCTCTTTTCCCTGGGAGCGGTCGTCTTCGTGGACTCGGGGGCCGCCGTGGCGCCCGGCGCTCCTTTCACGGTCTCCTCGCTCAAGACGGACGCGGGAGTCGGCCTGCGGGTCGCGATCTCCCGCGCCGCGACCAACCCGATCCTGCGGCTCGACTGCGCCTACGCCTTCGACGCCGATCCGCTGGGACGGAGGGGATGGCTCGTCTCCTTCTCGAGCGGCCAGGCGTTCTAGCAGGGCGAGCCGAGGACTTTTTACCAGGGCGAGCCTAGGACTTTCGGCCCACCGTCACCGGCTTCCTGGCTCGCCCTGGAAGAGAGTTTTCAAGTTATCTCGGCGAGGTGAGCCGCGAAGCCCGCCGAGGGCCTCGCCTCAAGTTCGAAGCTTCACCAGCATGAAGGCCGCCGCGGTTCCGAAGACGACGTCGGGGGTCCAGGCGGCGAGCAGGGGAGGCAGGGCTCCCACCGCTCCCAGGCGGCTGAAAAGCTCCGAAACAACCAGAAGGCCCATGCCGAGCGCGAGGCCGAGCCCGATGCCGGCGAGCGCCCCGCGCTTCCCGATCCGGAACGCGAACGGCAGAGCGAGCAGTGCCATCAGCGGAAGAAGGAGGGGGCGGGAGATCCGCTCGGCGAGCGCCGTCTCGAGCGAGTCCGTGGGGTATCCCGACCGCGAGAGGCGGCGCGCGTAGCGCTGTAGCTCGCGGTAGCGCATCTGGCCGGGAGGGCGACTCTCGGTGCGAAAGACCGGAGGCGTGTCGCCCGGGATCACCTTCTCCGAGAAGGTCTCGTAGGACGTTTCCCGGGCGCCGTCGAACGAGCGCGTCCACCCCGGCCGGAAGATCCAGGCGCTCCCTTCCCAGTGGGCCTGGTTACCCGCGGTCCGCCGGGTCAGTCGGAAGTCGGGGGAGAGCTCGAAGACCGACGGCGAGAGAAGGAGCGTCGAGACCCCCGGGGGGCCTTCATCCCAGTGCCAGATCCGGCCGCTCGCGTCGAAGTGCCAGTCGCGCTCGGCGGAGGCGGCGAGGCCGAACTCGGGCGGTTTCCCCCGGATGAGGTTCCGATAGCGCGCCTCCCGCCTGGCGGCTTCCGGAAGAATCCTCTCGCTCATCCAGAAGGCCGCCACGGCGCTGCACAGGGCGGCGACCACGATCGGCGCGCCGAGACGGTAGAGGGAGACGCCGCTCGCCCGACACGCCGTGTCCTCGCTGTGTCGGGAGAAAGCGCCGAGCGCGAGGAGGGCGGCGACGAGGACGAGAAACGGCGCAGCCTGGGACGCGATCGAGAGGAGGAAGCTTCGGTAGTAGCCGGAGACCGCGGCGGAGGGCGGGTGGTTGCGGAGGATCTCGTCGGACTGGTCGGCGTAGTCGACGACGGCAGAGACGAGGAGGACGGAGACCAGGACGAGCGTGAGCGCCGCGAAGAACCGCGACAGAACGTATCGGTCGAGGATCGCCGGAAAGCGCAGGAATCCGCCGAAGGAGGCGGTGCGGGGACGCGCGCGCCGCGAGGGCTCGGTCGAGGCGGCGGGCCGACGCAGCCGGCGGAAGGGGAGCCCGCGAACCCGGTCCGGTCGGAGGGCGCGGACGGCGAAGAGGAGAAGCGCGAGAGTGACGAGGCTCGCGTCCGGCAGCCACATCGCGACGCCGGGGGAAACGTCGCCGCTCGCGGCCCACGATTCTCCGCTGGAAAGGAGGACGTAGTAGCCGACCAGGATTGCGAGCGAGAGTGCGAACGAGCTGCCGCGTCCGCCCCGACGAGATCTCTCGGCCAGCGGCATCCCGACGAGGGCGAACGCCACGCACGCGAGCGGGATTGCGAGCTTCTTGTGAATCTCGACCCAGGCCAGGCGATAGCGCTCCGGAATGGAGTCCTTGCGAGCCTGCCGGGCCGAAGAGATCAGCTCCGACAGCGACTGCGCGCGAAGCCCCTTTTCCCCGGTCCCCGCTCCGGGGACGATCGCCGAGGAGAACAGGATTCGCTGGGTGCGATTCGAGCTGACGCGATATCGGGAAGGATCGGAGGGCGTCAACTCGTGGACGGTCGAGAAGTCGAGGTCGAGCCAGAGGCGCTCCTCTTCGACGGCGAGCGAGCCGCGCCGCGCGACGATGACCTGGTCCGGCTCGGTCGCCAGGCCCTCTTCGCCGACCGCGAGAAAGATGCCTTCGAGCGACCGGCCGTCGGCGCCGATCCGGTCGAAGAAGAGCGTCACGCCCGGACGAGGCTGGCGGAAGGTCCGCGGGGACACGAGATTGACGACCGACGTCGCCGCCAGACGCGACATCGACCGGATGAGGAGCTCGTTCGACCTCGGGAGGACGACGTCGTAGACCAGAAAGACGGCGACGGCGAGCCCGGCAGCGGCCCAGAGAAGCGGCCGCCGCACGGCCCCCGGGGAAACGCCGCAGCTCGCCATGGCGACGATCTCCGAGTCACTCGCAAGGCGACCGACCCCCACCAGGACTGCCAGAAGAAAGGCCATCGGGATCGTCAGGACCACGATCCACGGGATCGAGAGAACGACCATCCATGCGACCTCGCCTCCCGTGGCATTGCGCCGCACGAAGAGGTCGGTCAGAAGGAAGATCGTGCGGAGGAGCAGCAGGAACGTGTACGCCGCGAAGCCAATGAGAAAAGGGGGCCAGGCCTCACGCAGAACGGCGCGGGGGATCAGGCGCATGCTGCGATAGTCGGGGGGCGGAGCGCGACAGTCAACTGTGGCGCTGAGCGGGCCCCGGAGAGGCGCGGTCGGCGGCCTACCCGTTACGTCCGATAAGATATATTATGTAAAGTACCAGATAAGACTTGCTCACCACCGCGTTATGCAAGTCCGCCGGCGGAAGCGAGACTTCCCCGCCGAGGGCTGCGGACGTTTACATAACGCGAAGGGATGTCGACGGAGCGCTTAATACGGCTTCCAGATCCTGGTGCGACGTGGCGACTGGGGCGCCTTGGTGCGGGCCACCGTGAGGATCCCGCGAGCGACTTCCGGACGTCGATCGGTCTCTCAGTCCCGCAGCAGGTACTCGACAGTGGTGACGACGCGGACTCTCTTCTCGATCTGCCCCTCTCCGCGCAAGCCGGGTGCCTCGTCTCTTGGAAGGATCTCGAAGAGGCCTGGCTCGCCCGGCGGATTCCGCCGAGCGAGCTCTTTGAGTCGCGCGCGAACTGCGTCGCCGCCTCGCGCGCCCGCGCCGTTGCCTCGGCGATCATCGCCGGCTTGATGTCGTTCAGCTTCGTGAAGAGGAAAGTCGGCCCCGACCCTTCGTAGTCTCCTCGCGTCGAGAGGACGACGCCCTGCCGGACGAGGTCACCCACCTTCTGACTCACGGCGAGGACCCGGTCCGGGTTTCCACTGCGCACGAGCAGCGTCGTCTCGACCACGTATCGCCGGGCCACCTGACCCGCCGGCCGATACTGGTCGGCGAACGCGTCGGTGACCTTGACCCCCTGAAGCGAGGTCTCCTTCTCCGAGATTCCGTTGGCCGCGAGAAAGGCGCGCAGCTTCTCGACACTTCCCGCGAGCTGCTGGTTCGCCCGCGAGAGGTCGTCGTCGTCGGCCACGAGACGCAGCGGCCAGAGCCCGGTGTCGGCCCGAACTTCCCGCTCCGAGATCCCCTTGACCGTCACGTAGCGATCCGCCTGGCGCGCCCTGGCGAAACCCGAACCCGCGAGCGCCCCCGCGACGGCGATCCCCAGGGCGAGCGCGACCGCGCCGGCGATCCATGCCCCGGAACGATTCACGGCCGCGGGGTGCCCCGGCGGCAGGACCCGATCACCGCCCGCGCGAGACCTTGATCTCGCCCGACTCGAGCTTGCGAAGGACGTCGCGCAGCGTGTCGATCAGCTCCGAGCGATCCACACGCGATTTCGAGAAGGAGAGGTTCAGCTTGAACGGGCCGCCCTTCGGTTTCCAGACGAACTGGAAGTGACGCGACTTCCTTCCGTCTCCCCTCTCGTTCTTCTTCGCGGAGCGCAGATCGTCGCGCGTCGATCCGCTCGAGACCCGCTCGATCGCCTCCTCCATCGCCTCGCGATCGGCCAGCTTCGCGATCTCCAGGAGAACGGAGCGCGCTTCGATGTCGGCGCGCCGACATTCCTCGCGAAGGTCTTCCGGAATCTCGAGAAGCGACAGAGCCTCGGTGATCGAGACGCGCGACTTGCCGACGGCGTCCGCGATCTTCTGCTGCGTGTAGCTCGGATGTCGGGCGAGCGTCGCGTACCCCTCGGCCTCCTCGAACGGATGCAGATCTTTTCTATGGAGGTTCTCGATCAGGGCGAGCTCCATCATCTCGGGATCGGTGACCTCGAGCTCGATGCAGGGCACCTCCGTCAATCCGGCCTCGAGAGCGGCGCGATAGCGGCGCTCCCCGGCGATGATCGTGCACCGCCCGTCGGCGCCCGGGCGGACGAGCAGCGGCTCCAGGATCCCCTTCGCCTCGATCGAGCGGACGAGCTCGGAGAGATCCCCGACGTTCGTCCGCGGTTGATCCGGGTTGGTGTCGATCTCATCGACCGGGATCCACCGGCCGAGGGAGGCACCGAAACGCTCCGATAGGGCCTCGACGAAGTGCGAGTCGTGGCGCATCCGCGCCTGCTGCGGCAGCCCCCGCTTCTTAGACACGCGACAGCACCTCCTCGGAGAGCGAGTAGTACTCGGCGGCACCGCTCGAACGCGGCGCATAGCTGAAGATCGACTCCTGGTGCGCGGGGCTCTCCTCCAGGCGCACGCTCTTGGAGATCGTCGTCTTGAAGACCTTCTCGCCGAAGACCGTAGCGATCTGTTTGTAGACGTCCTTGCCCAGGACGGTACGGCGGTCGTGCAGCGTAATCACGACTCCCAGGATGCGCAGGTGGGGGTTGGGCCGCGCCTTGATCTTGTCGATCGTCTCGAGGAGGTCGTCGGTTCCCTCGAGGGCGAAATAGGAGGACTGGATCGGGATGAGCACGTGGCTCGAGGCCACCATGGCGTTGACGGTGATCATTCCGAGTGTGGGCGGCGTGTCGATCAGCACGGCGTCGTACTTGCGCCGGACCGGGTCGATCTTGTCCCGCAGGCGGAAGTGCCCGTCGAACTCCCCCAGCAGCTTCGATTCGATTTTCGCGAGCGAGATCCGGGCAGGCGCGAGGTCCAGGTTCGCGAACCCGGACGGCCGGATGACGTCCTTGAACGCCACCTCGGGATCGGTCAGGACCTCGTACATCGACTTCTCGACCGACTTGCGATCGAGATACGACATCGTGCTGTTGGCCTGTGGGTCGAGGTCGATCAGAAGGGTCTTCATCCCCTTCTGCGCAAGAGCGGCGGCGAGATTGATCGCCGTCGTGGTCTTGCCGACTCCCCCTTTTTGATTTGTGACGGAGATGATCACGATTCGGAGTGTATGCCGAGAGCCGTCAGCTGTCAGCTGCGAGCTTTCGGCCGGAAGAATTTTCGCGGTGGTTCGACGGAAGTCCGAATCCCGGGCTCGTCGCTACATCTTGTACTTTCCGAGCTCCTCGGGGTTGACTTCCTCCAGCCACTTTTTCAGGCGCTCGGGATCGGGCTCCCCCGTCTCCGAGCGCAGGCTCTTGCTCTTCTCGAGCACCTCGGTCTCGACGAAGATCTCCGAGCGGGCCCGAAGGGCGAGAGCGATCGCGTCGCTCGGGCGGCTGTCGATCTCGTAGCGGACCTCCCCGCGCGTCAAGTGAATCCGCGCGAAAAAGGTGTTGTCCTTGAGATCGTTGATGACGATCCTGTCGACGCGCGTGCCGAGCTCCGCGAGGACGTTTTTGAGCAGGTCGTGCGTCATCGGCCGCGGGGTCGCGATCTTCTCCATCTCGAGGGCGATCGCGTTCGCTTCGAAGAGACCGACCCAGATCGGAAGGAAGAGTCCGTCTTCCTTGTCGCGGAGGATCACGACGGGCATGTTGGAGACCGGGTCCATCAGGAGACCCTTGATCTCCATCCGGATCAGAGCCATGTCGCGGCCGCTCCTTCCGAGGCCGCGGACTTCTGGGTTCCGGCGGGCACATCGTCAACGAGCTCTCCCAGGAGGGAGTTCGGAAGCCCGCGGCGAATCCGGGCGCGCACGTAGGACGCCGCCGGGAGGGGCCGGGCCGTCTCGATGTGAACGATGCGATTGCATGGGGTCCGCCCGCGAGCCTGGCCTTTCCGGTCCACCCCTTCGATCAGGACCTCGAACTCGCGACCCTCGAGAGCCCGGTTTCCCTCTTCCTGGATCTCCGTCTGGAGCGCCAGGAGTCGCGCCAGCCGGTCCGCCGAGACCTCTTCAGGGACCTCACCCCGGCTCCCCCACCGAGCGGAAGCCGTGCCGGGCCTCGGCGAGTATCGGAAGGCGAAGAGGGTGTCGAACCGAACCTGTCGGACCAGGTCCAGAGTGGCCTGGAAGTCCTCCTCGGTCTCGCCCGGGAAACCCACGATGAAATCCGAGGACAGGGCGACCGACGGCACCGCCGAGCGAATGCGCGCCGCAAGCTCCCGGTAGGTCGCGGAGTCGTAGCGTCGTTTCATGCGGTACAGGACGCGATCCGATCCCGACTGAGCCGGGAGGTGGAGGTACGGCGCGACGGGCGCGCCCGAGGCCATCGCTTCGATCATCGGGTCGTCGACGAACCGCGGGTGCGAGGTCAGGAACCGAAGCCGCCGGATCCCGGGTACGGCAGAGGCGAGGCGAAGGAGTGCGCCCAAGCCGAAGTTGTCGTGCGGGTCGCGATAAGCGTTCACGGTCTGACCGAGGAGCGTGACCTCGGTGTAGCCCTGCGCCGCGAGCGCTGCCAGCTCCTCCAGGATTTCCGCGGACGCGCGGCTCCGCTCGCGGCCGCGAGTGAAGGGAACGATGCAGAACGTGCAGAACTGGTCGCACCCCTCGATGACCGTGACGTAAGCCTGAAAGGTCGAACCGCGCGTGATCTGTCGGAACTGGTAGACCGGAGAGTCTTCGGGCAGCTCGTAGGACGTGTAGTGCTTCCGCTCGGCCCGCACGCGCCGGACCGCTTCCGCC
>JBKPSZ010000174.1:0-11293 GCA_046735265.1 Acidobacteriota bacterium
GTAAGGGGAGAGGTCGAAGTCCCGCGGCACGCAGAGCGTCGGGTGCCTCGCTCTCCACAGGCCGCTCCAGGCGCGTCTCGTCGGCCGGCCGAGCAGTTTCTGCTGCACGCGCTGCCCAAGCGTGCGCGGCCGCTCGCGCGCGGGCATCGGGAGAATCGGGAACCGGACCTTGCCGAAGGCCTCGGCCAGGAGTGTCGAGCAGATGGTCTCCGTCGCGATGCCGCTTCCGAAGTGGAGAGCGTCCTCGCGCAGCCGCGGCGGGATCAGGTGGAACGGGAGAACGTAGCGAGTCAGGTCGAAGAAGTTGCGCCGGTCGTAGGTGTGCCCGACGCGGGCGAGAATCTCGTCGATGACGACCTGCCGGTCCTCGGGGGTCAGCCCGACCGGACGGCAGATGCGGACGTTGAAGTCGACGTACTTGACGAGAGGCGAGACGGTGACGCCCTTGTCCACGAGCGCTTCGACGACCAGGAAACGCGCCTCGCGCCCGAAACGCCTCGAGGTCTCCCGCCGGGTCGCCTCGTCCTTCCGGAGGAGCGCGTCTCCGATGTAGAGCGCGCTGTGGGACCAGGAGGACTGCGTCAGATACTTGACCGCCTCGGAGATGCGCTGGTCGCCGTCCACGAGAAGGACGTCTCCCGGCACCATTCGCGCCTTCAACTTCTGCGGATCGTTGTAGACGAAACGGCGATAGTGGCGGCGGGTCCGCGTGAGCTCGGCCAGCACCCAGTCGGCGAGCCAGCGCCTCGGCGAGCGCATGGGGAGAGTGTAGCCGGATTGGCGACCGGGGATCAGAGATTGATGATTGCGAACCTCAGTCGCGCTTGTAGATGAAGGCGCTCGTCTCCAGACGCGGCCCCTTCGCGTCGCAGACGGCGAACTGGTTCGGAACGACCTGGCCCTTGCCGTTCTTCTCGCCGCTCCACATCGCGGCGGACGCGTAGCGCCCGTCCTTGGTGACGACGTAGTAGTGGAGGTCGAATTTCGGGCGCCCCTTTTCGTCGCGCTTGGCGTCCTTGGCCAGCCGCTCGACGCGCCGGAGCGTTTCGAGACAGGCATCCTGCGGAGACTTCCCCTGGCGGATCATCTCGAGAATCGTGTGCGCCCCGACGACGCGGATGTTCCCTTCGCCCCATCCGGTGGAGCCCGCGGCGCCGACGTCGTTGTCCACGTAGAGACCGGCGCCGATGATCGGAGAGTCGCCGACGCGCCCCGGGATCTTGAAGAAGAGACCGGAAGTCGTCGTGACCCCGGCCAGGTCTCCGGCGGCGGTCACGCAGTCGCAGTTGATCGTCCCCTGAGGACGAAAGTCCTCGTCTCCCCACTTGTCGATGTACCAGCGGATGTCGGGATCCTGCGCCTCCGCCGGAGTCGGGTTCCAGTCGTCGGCGGTCGAGAGGTTCTCTCTCCAGTAGAGCCAGATCTTGCGCGCACGCTCCGTCAGGAGGTTTTCCTCCTTGAAGCCGTGCGCCAGCGCGAACTTGAGCGCGCCCTCGCCGACGATCATGACGCGGCTCGTCTGCTCCATGACGAGCTTCGCGACGCGCGAGGGGTTCTTGATGTTGTGGAGCGCGGCGACCGCACCCGATTTCATGATGCGGCCGTCCATGACGGAGGCGTCGAGCTCGACCACCCCTTCCTCGTTCGGGATTCCGCCATAGCCGACCGTGACGTCCTCCGGGTCGTCCTCGACGATGTTGACGCCCGAGACGACGGCCTCGACCGGATCGCCGCCCGCGGCGAGGATCTGGTATGCCTTTTCGACCGCTTTCAGACCGTTGGCCGACGAGATGACGAGCGGCCGCGACCCCGCGCCGGACGCAGACGCGGCCGGCTTGACCTGGGCGGCCACCGGAAGGATGGCCGCGCTCTTGATGAGATCGCGGCGGGTCGGTCCGTTCATGCGTTCTCCTCCATGGCTCGGTCCGCCGGGAGAGGCTCGCGCGACCGAGGCCTACTCGTCCGGGAGCTCGGGCTCTTCCGGGATCTCGCGCTTCGTGCCGGGCGCGAGCAGATCCATCACGAGGTCGGGCAGCGTTTCGGAGAACTGGCTGCGCGGCATGACGCGCGTGACGCCCGCCGTCTCGGCCTCGCGGGCGAGCTGTCGGTCGACGTGGGAGAGGAAGCCGATGATCGGGAGGTCGCGCGTCGAAGCCGCCTCGCGCAGGCGCCGCACGGCCTGGAGCGTCTCCCCGTTTGAGGAGAGCTCGAGGAGGAGCGCGGCGGCCGAGCCGTCCGAGAGCGCCTTGGGCAGTCCGCTCACGTCCGTGAAACGGACCGGGACGTTCAAATGGCGCGCCGTCGCCTCGATCTTCGAGCGGAAGAAGAGGTCTTCTACGCAGGCCACGATCGTCTTGCTCATCGGTGGAAGGATTGTATTACGCGCGTCGGCGGCCTCGTCGGCCGCGCAAACCGACGCGGCGCCTACGGCATCGCGGCGACCCGGCGGAAGTAATCCGCGAAAGCGGCCATGCCACCCGCTGCCTGAGCCCAGTCGAAATTCTCGTTGGGAGCGTGGTACCCGTGCTCGGGCAGCGACAGGCCGAGGAAAAAGACGGGTGTCTTGAGAACCCGCTCCATCGAGAGGACCGCCCCGATGGATCCTCCTTCCCGGACGAAAACCGGCTCCTTGCCGAAGCCGAACTTCATCGCGCTGCGGACGGCGTCCGCATACGGCCCCGTCGTCTTACCCTGATAGGCGGGAAGGGCGTGCTCCGCGGAGACCTTCACGTCCGGGTTCTTCGAGCGGACGAAGTCGGTCACGAGCTTGACGATCTTCTTCGGGTTCATGTCGGGCACGAGCCGGCAGGAGACGATCGCGGTCGCCTTCGGCGGAATGATCGTCTTGACGCCGGGACCCTGATAGCCGCCCGCGATGCCATGGACTTCGAACGTCGGCATCATCCAGATGCGCTTCATCACCTCGATGGGCTCCTCGACGCGGAGCTTCTTGTAGAGGTGATCCTTCTTGAATCCGGAGACCGTGAAGCCGCAGCGGGCGAGATCGTCGAGCTCCTTCTTCGTCGGGGGAACGACGTCGGCGTAGAACCCGGGAATCTTGACGCGGCCGGTCCGGCCGTCCACGCACTCCGAGATCAGCTGACAGATCTCGGTGACCGGATTCCGCGCCGCGCCGCCCGCGGTGCCGGAGTGCTGATCGGTCTGTCCGGTCTGCAGCTCGAACCGGAATCCCTGCAGTCCGCGCAGACCCGCCGGCTGCGCGGGCCGCGTGCGCGAGACCCAGACCGTGTCCGAGACGACCACGGAGTCGGTCGCGAAATCCTTCGCGTGCTTGCGGATGGTCGACTCGAAGTGAGGGCTTCCGATCTCTTCCTCGAACTCCCAGAGAAAGCGGATGTTGACGGGCGCTCCGTTCTCCCAGGCATAGCGCGCGCCGAAGAGCGCGGTGATCGCGGGTCCCTTGTCGTCGGTGGTGCCTCGCGCGAAGTAGCGGTCCCCCTGGCGAACGAAGTCGAAGGGGGGAGTCTTCCAGTCGTCGCCTTCGGCCGGCTGGACGTCGAGGTGGTTGTAAACGGTGACGGTCGGAAGGTCGGTGCCGCGCTCGAAGCGGCCGTAGACGATCGGGTGGCCGTCCGTCTCGTGGAGCGTCGCCTTCGCCCCGCAGGACTCGAGGAGCGAGAGGGCGTAGTCCGCGCCCCGGCGCACTTCGGCCTTCCGGTCCGGCTCGACGGAGACGGTCGGGATCTCGACGATTTTTTCGAGCGTCTGCTCGAACTCCGCGCGCTTGTCCGACGCAAACTGCTTCAGGCTCTCCCGGGAGAAAACGTCGGGCATGGCGGGCTCCTTTTGCTACTTCTTCTTGGGGGGCCGCGAAGCTCGCTTCTTGGATGCGGCTTTCTTCGGCCGCGGCGGGAGAGACGACTTCTTCTTCGGCGCGATCTTCGCCGCGGGCGCCGGCTTCTTCTTCGCCGCCGCCTTGGCGGGCGCCGGCGCGACGGCGAGCTTGCCCGCGGGGACGGCGGCGTTCTTCGCGTTGCGGGCGCGGGCGAGCTTGCGCGCTTCGGCCGCGGCTCGCTTCTTCTCGCGCGCCTTCTCCTCGGCTTCCCGTTCGAGCTCGGCGAGCTTCTCGGAAAGCTCCGGCTCCGTCACGAAGAGCGCCTGTGGCAGACGTTTGCGGACCATGTCGAGGCGGTCGTCCGGAACGCGCAGCACGTACAGCGGCGTCTCGCGCGTTTCCTTCGCCTTGGCGAGATAGTCCGCCGTCTCGAGCGAGTGGGAGGGCGCGAGCGAGAAGTCGATCGCGATCGCGTACGGCTTCTCCTTCTTGGCGACCTCGTGAAAGCCGGGCCAGCGCGGCTCGGTCACGACGACGTGAGCCCCGCTCTTCGTGAGCTTCTGGAGCCGGGCGTCCCTTTCCGGAGTCTCGAAATGCAGATAGAGCAGGCTCATAGGGATGGGGACTATAGCAAGGGAATCGAGCCCGGGATTCTTCGACGATTCAGCGGGTCGTTGGCGACCCTCAATCGCTCAATCTCCAATCATCAATCTTCAATCCTCAATCTTCAATTCCCCTACCTTTCCTCCCGATAGTGACAGCCGCGCGACACATGGTTGTCGGACGCCGCCCGGTGGATCTGGAGCGCCGTCTGGACGCCGTTGCGCAGACCGACGAGGGCGTCGGACATGGTGCCCCGGCGGTAGAACTCTTCGATCTCGACGCGCAGCTCCGAAAGGATCCGGCCGGCGCGCTCGAGCCGCTTCTCCGACCGAAGGAGCCCGACGTAGTTCCACATCGTGTGGCGCACGACCATCCAGTCCTGCGCGATGAGCGCCGGATCGACCGGCTCGTGCTCGGGCCTCCAGTCCGGCACCGGCGGCGGCGGCGCCGCGCCGGCCGCTTCCGCCGCCGCGGCGCGTCCGGCGCGCCAGCCCCAAAGCAACCCTTCGAGGAGGGACGTCGAGGCGAGCCGGTTCGCGCCGTGCACGCCGGTGCAGGAGACCTCTCCGATCGCCTTCAAATGCGCGAGCGTCGTGCGCCCGTCGGAGTCGGCCGCGACGCCGCCGCAGGAATAGTGCGCCGCCGGCACGACGGGCACGGGACCGGCCGTCAGGTCGAATCCCTGCTCGAGGACCCGCCGCACGATGCCCGGGAAGCGCGACCGGATCCAGTCCGCCGGCTTGTGGGAGATGTCGAGGAGCACGTGCGTCTGGTCGCGCTCGAGCATCCGCTGGTGGATCGCGCGGGCGACGACGTCACGCGGCGCGAGCTCTCCCGCCGGGTGCGCCTCCCGAAGGAACTCCTTTCCCTGGGCGTCGACGATGCGCGCCCCCTCGCCGCGAAGGGCCTCCGAGAGGAGGAGCCGCCCCTGCGGCGCGTAGAGGGCGGTGGGATGGAACTGGATGTACTCGAGGTTCAAGAGGCGAGCCCCGGCGCGCCGGGCCATCGCGATCCCGTCCCCGCGGGAGCCCTCCGGGTTCGTCGTGTGCAGGTAGACGCGTCCGAGCCCGCCGGTGGCGAGGATCGTTTCGCGCGCGAGGCAGGGGACGACCTCGCCGCTGCCGCGCTCGAGGACGTATGCGCCGACCACCGTGGGCGTGCGGTAGCGGTCGGTGTCCACGAGCGAGTCGTGCGAGAGCGTCAAGAGATCCACCGCGGTCGCGCCGGTCTTCCATGCGACGTTCTTCTCGCGCTTGCACGCGGCGACGAGCGCCTGCTCGATCGGGATTCCCGTCTCGTCCTTGACGTGCAGGACGCGCGGCAGCGAGTGCCCGCCTTCGAGGGTCCAGTGGAAGTCCTCGCCGTTGCGGTCGAAGGGCACGGCAAGCTCGTCGATCAAGAGACTGCGAACGAGGTCCGGCCCTTCGCGGGCGAGCAGGAGGACGGCTTCGGGAGAGCAGAGCCCATTGCCCGCCTTCTGGATGTCTTGGGCCAGGCGCTCCGGCGTGTCGCCCGGCGGGCGTCCCACGATCCCGCCCTGCGCCCAGTAGGTGTTGGAAGCCTCGGGGTTCTCCGAGCGCGTCACGAGCGTGACGCGAGCGCCCGCGCGCGCCGCGGCGAGCGCCGCCGTGCATCCGGCGACCCCCGTGCCGAGCACGAGGACGTCGGTCGCCTCTCGAGTCACGCGGATTCGGCCTCGAGCTCCAGGGAAATATCGGCGGCTTCGACCGAGTGGGTCAAAGCGCCGACCGAGACGCAATCCGCCCCGGCCTCGGCGTAGGCGCGCACGCTCGCGAGCGTGATGCCGCCGGACGCCTCGATGACGGGGGGGCGCGGCGCCCGGCGTGCGACCGCCGTCCAGCGAGCGACGGTCTCGGGCGTCTGGTTGTCGATCAGGACGATGTCGGCCGAGGCCTCGAGCGCTTCCTCGAGCTCCGCCTCGCTCTCGACTTCCACCTCGATCTTCATGCCGGCCGGAGCGCGGCGGCGCGCGTCCCGCACCGCGGCGGAGACGCCGCCCGCGAGACGTCGGTGGTTGTCCTTGATCAGCACCTGATCGAAGAGGCCGCTCCGGTGATTCGCGCCCCCTCCGTCCGCGACGGCCATCCGGTCGAAGGCGCGCAGGCCCGGGGCCGTCTTGCGCGTGTCGAGGATCTTGCAGCGAGTGCCCGCGACGGCGTCCACGAAGCGCCGGGTCGCCGTCGCGATGCCGCACATGCGCTGGAGGAGGTTCAAGGCCAGGCGCTCGGCGGTCAGGAGCCCCCGCGCCCTTCCATCGAGGCTCGCCAGTGTCGAACCTGCCTCGGCGCGCGAGCCGGCGGGCGCTTCGTCCCGCCAGGTGAGAGCGGTGTCGAGGAGCTCGAAAGTCCGGCGCGCTACGGGCAGGCCCGAGACCACGCACGGCGAGCGCGCGATCAGCCGGCCGGACGCGCGGGCGCCGCCGGGAACGGTCCAGTCGGTCGTGACGTCGCCGGTTCCGACGTCTTCGGCCAGAAGCTCCGAGAGCCTGCGGTCGAGCGCCTGGCCCGAGAGCGAGGTCATCGCGGCCGGGAGGATATCCGAGTCACCGTCGGGCGACCCGCTTCGCTTCAGGAGTCGCCGACGCGGGGATCGGCGCGCGAAACGCCCTTTCGGAGCAGGTCGCGAAGCACGCGCTGCTCCTCCGGCTCGAGCGCGTTGATCCAGGGGGTCGGCTCGCGCATCCGGACGAGGATCCGCTCCCGTAATTCGGCGCCCGCGGACGTCGTTTCGAGCAGGCGGACCCGCCGGTCGGACGATGCCGCGCGCCGGACGAGTCCCCGGGCCTCGAGCTTGTCCACGACCGCCGTCACGTTGGCCGCGTCACACGACAGCGCCTCCGCCAGGGCGTTCATCGGCATCCCCTTGCCCGGATCGAGGTTGCGCAGGGCGGCGGCCTGCTGGAGCGTCAGCCCGAACTCGCGGGAGACGACCAGCATCCGTTTCTTGTACGCCATCAGGAGATCGAAGAGGGTCTCCGCCGCCTGGCGCGCGGCGCCGGAGGTGTTCGTCTTCCGGCCGCCGACGGGCGCGGCCGCGGGAGCTTCGGCACGGGAATGGCTCGCTTTTGGCACGGACGGGAGCATAACACAAATAGTCAAAAAGAATAATATTTTTAGTTGACTAGTTAAAATATCAAGTTAGGCTGGCGAGCCGGAGGGAAGAAAGGCCGATGGATCCACAGAGGGGCTGGGCGGGCTCAAGACGGACTCGGCCCTTCGGCTACGCACGCGTTCCGCGAATCGTCTCCGCCGTGATCCTCGCCGCGGCAATGCTTCTTTTCGCCCTCCCGGCCCGCGCCGAGACGCTCCGCCTTTCGCTCGAGGAAGCCGTGTCGCGCGCGCTGTCCGACGGAACCGCCGCGCGGATCGCCTCCGAGCGGATCGATCAGCGCCGTTTCGCGGCCCACGAGGCGCGCTCGGTCTTCCTCCCGCAGGTCGGGGTCGAGGCCTCCGGCTCGAACCAGTCGATCAACCTCCAGTCCTTCGGGCTGACCCTGCCGGGGTTTCCGACCGTGATTCCTCCCTTCTCCTTCTTCGACGCGCACGGGAAGATCGCGCTCGACGTCGTGGACGTCGCGGCGCGCAAGCGGTACGCGGCCGCCGTCAGCGGCGTGGCCGTCTCGGAGGCGGAGCGGGAGCGGACCGAGAACGACGTCGCCGCCGCGGTCGCCACCCTCTACGTCGCGCTCCAGAGCGCCGAGGCGAGCGTCGAGGCGGCGAAAGCCAACGTGGATCTGTTCACGAAGCTGCGCGATCTGGCGGACGACCAGCGCAAGGCCGGGGTCGCGACGCGCCTCGACAGCACGCGCGCGGAGGTGGCGCTGTCGCGCCAGCGGCAGGCCTTGCTCCTCGCCGAGAACCGCCGCGAGACCGCGCGCCTGGCGCTTCTCCATGCGATCGGCGCCGATCAGTCGTTCGAGGTCGTGCCGACCGATCCGCTCGAGGACCACCGAGCCGCGCCGCCCTCGACCGAGGAAGCCCTCGCGTCGGCGCGAACCCATCGCCCCGAGCTTCGCTCGTTCGACGAGCAGCTGCGCGAAGCGAGTCTCGCGACGGAAGCCGAGCGCGCCGAAAGGTTGCCGCGCGTGGGCGTCCAGTTCCAGGGGGGCTACAGCGGCTTCCACTTCGACGATCTCTTCTGGACGCGCTCGGTCGCCGGCGTCGTGTCGGTGCCGGTCTTCACCGGGACCCGCACCGCCGCGCGGATCGCGGAGGCGAAGTCGCGCGAGCGCGAGGTCCGGCTGCAGAAGACGGAGCAGGAGCGGCAGGTCGAGGAAGAGGTCCGGCGCGCGCTCATCGCGTGGGACAACGCGCGAAACCGCGTGGACGTCGCCCGCGAGAGCGAGCGGCTCGCAGGCGAGGAGCTCCAGTTCGCCCGCGACCGTTTCGCGGAGGGGATCACTTCTTCGATCGAGGTGGACAACGCGCAGACGTCGCTCGCCTCCGCGCAGGACGATCGGATCGCCGCGCTCGCGGACGCGGCCCAGACGCGGTTCGACCTGGCGCGCGCCACGGGAACGATCCGCGAGCGGATCGCCGGCCGATGAGAGGGGAAAGGGAACCCGAGGAGAAAGCGATGGAAAGCGCTGCCCGAGAGACACGCGAAAAGCCGCTTCGCCCGGCCGCCCCCGAGAAGGCGCCGGAGCCCGAGGCGAAACCGCCCCGCCGCGGCGCCCGACGGGTGGTCCTGCTCGGCCTGCTCGGGATCGGGATCGTCGTCGGTGCGATCTTCGGGCTCCGGACGATCGCGTTCTACCGCCACCACGTCGAGACCGACGATGCGCAGCTCGAAGCGCACATCGCGCCCGTGCTGCCGAAGGTGAGCGGCTACGTGACGGAAGTCGCGGTGCGCGACAACGAGAACGTCCGGGCGGGGCAGCTGCTCGTCCGGATCGACGATCGGGACTACCGCTCGAAGGTCGAGACGGCCCGCGCGTCGCTCGCCAACGCGGAGGCGGCCGTTGCCGTGGCGCGGGCCAACACGGAGGCGGCCCGCACCGAGAGCGGCCGCGCTTCGACCGACCTCGAGCGTTACTCGCGGCTCCGGGAGAAGGAGGAAGTCTCGCAGCAGCAGTACGACGCGGCGAAGTCCGCGGCGGAGGCCTCGGGCGCTCAGGCAGAGGCGCGCCGCCGCTCGGTCGAGGCGGCGCGGGCGGAGGTCGCGCAGAAGCGGGCCGACCTGGATTACACCGAGCTCCAGCTCTCTTACGCCGCGGTGACGGCCCCGGTGACCGGAACCGTCTCCCGAAAGAACGTCGAGGTCGGGCAGTACGTGCAGGCGGGACAGCCGCTTCTCGCGATCGTGTCGGGAGAGGAGACGTGGGTCGTCGCGAACTTCAAGGAGACGCAGCTCAAAAAGATGCGCGTCGGCCAGCCGGTCGAAGTCGAGGTCGACGCCTATCCGAAGAAGATCTTTCCGGCCCGGGTCGAGTCCTTCGCGGCGGCCACGGGCGCCAAGTTCGCCCTGCTGCCGCCCGACAACGCGACCGGAAACTTCACGAAGGTCGTGCAGCGCGTCCCTGTCAAGATCGTCTTCACCGGCCCGCCCGACCCCGCGCGCCCGCTCCGCGCCGGGATGAACGTCGTGGCGATCGTCAAGACCGACTGAGACGACTCCTCGAGAGGCCGAGGCGGCATGCACGAAACCGGCGCCCGAAAATGGATCATCACGGTCACGGTGGTTCTGGCCACTGTGATCGAGCTCATCGACACGTCCATCGTCAACGTGGCGCTGCCGCAGATGATGGGCAACCTGAGCGCGACGCTCGACGAAGTGGCCTGGGTCGTGACGTCGTACGTCGTGGCCAACGTCATCATCGTGCCGATGTCGGGATTCCTCTCCCGCGTTTTCGGGCGGCGCAACTACTTCGCGGGGTCGATCGTCCTCTTCACGGTCGCGTCCTTCTTCTGCGGGCATGCGACGAACATCTGGGAGCTCGTCGCCTTCCGCTTCATCCAGGGGGTCGGCGGAGGGGCGCTCTTCTCGACTTCGCAGTCGATCCTGATCGAGACCTTTCCGCCCGAGGAGCTCGGCCTCGCCAACGGCCTCTTCGGTCTGGGCGTCGTGATGGGGCCGACCATCGGCCCGACTCTCGGCGGCTGGATCGTGGACAACTTTTCTTGGCCGTGGATCTTCTACGTGAACATCCCGATCGGTATTCTCGCCACGGTGCTGACCCTTTCGTTCATCCGGGAGAGTGAAGACAAGGGACGGGCGGGCTCGATCGACTTTGCGGGGATCGCGTTCCTCGTCCTCGGGATCGGCGCGCTCCAGATCGTCCTCGAGCGTGGCGAGCGCGACGACTGGTTCGCGGCGACCTACATCGTCGTCCTGACTTTCGTCGCGGCGTTCGGTATCCTCGCGTTCATCCTGCGCGAGCTGACCGCGGAGCATCCGGTCGTGGATCTGCGCGTGCTGAAGGATCGTTCGCTCGCGGTGGGAACGCTCTTCACGTTCATCCTCGGCTTCGGCCTCTACTCCTCCGTGTTCATCTTTCCGGTGTTCGCCCAGAACCTGCTCGGGTTCACGGCGATGCAGACCGGCCTGATCCTGCTTCCGGGAGGAATCGCCACGGCCATCATGATGCCGATCGTCGGAAAGCTTCTGCAGCGGCGGGTCTCGCCGCAATTGATGAACGCTTTGGGATTCATCTCCTTCTTCTTCTTCACGCACCTGCTCTCGCTCTCGACGCTCGCCTCGGGAAGAGTGGATTTCTTCTGGCCGCTGATCTTCCGGGGGATCGGGCTCGGGCTTCTCTTCGTCCCCCTGACGACGATGGCGCTCTCCAACCTGCGCGGAAAGGACATCGCCCAGGGCACCGGGCTCACGAACATGATGCGGCAGCTCGGAGGCTCCTTCGGCGTGGCCCTGATC
>JBKPSZ010000175.1:0-35014 GCA_046735265.1 Acidobacteriota bacterium
CGCAAAGAGGGATCAGATTGCCATGAATGACGGTGATCTGCGATGGCGGTGCGCCAACGGCTGCGCGGTCGCGCCGCGGGGGCCTGAGCCATTCGTCCAATGTTCGGGCTATCCTGTTGCACGGCAATCCTGCCGACATCATTGCTGCGGGCGTGGCGGAACTGGCAGACGCGCGGGACTTAGGATCCCGTGGGGAAACCCTTGAGGGTTCGAGTCCCTCCTCTCGCACCAATTAAGACCGTCGACTCGAGGGCGCGTCGTCAGAACATGAACATTGCGATGAAACGTCTCCTTTTCCTCCTCGCCGCGTGCTCCGCTCTCCCCGGAGCGCTGCCGGCGCTGGAGGGGAAGATCGACGCCCGGCTCTTCGAGGCCGTCTCTCCCGGCGAGCGCGCCTCGTGTCTCGTCGTCATGACCGAGCAGGCGGACCTCTCCGCCGCGGCGACGATCGCGGATCCGGTCGAGCGCCGCCGATTCGTCTTCGAGATCCTCACGGAAGTCGCCCGGAGGACTCAGGCGCCGCTCGTGGAAAAGCTGCGGTCGGCAGGTGTGCCCGCCCGGTCCCACTATCTCGGGAACTTTCTGGAGGTCCAGGCGGACCGCTCGATCGCCACCGAGCTCGCCTCGCGCCCGGACGTGTCGCGCATCGCGCCGAACCGGCCGTGGCGTCTCGAACGGATTCCGGAGCGCGAGCCGTCGGGCTTTCTCGGCGCGGAGCCTTCGAGCGCCTCGTCGCCCGCAGCTCCCGGCCCGAACCTCGAGCGCATCGGCGCGACCGCTCTGTGGGCGCGCGGAATCCGCGGGCAGGGGATGGTGGTCGGCGACGCCGACACGGGATTCGCGTGGGAGCACCCCGCGTTGAAACCGCGCTACCGTGGATTCGACGGAACGACCGCCTCGCACGCGTACAACTGGCACGACGCGGTCCACGACGCCGGCGCCGGAAATCCCTGCGTCTCCGATTCGCCGGCTCCCTGCGACGACTCGGGGCACGGCACCTCCACTTCGGGCCTCGCGGTCGGAGACGACGGCGCCGGCAACGCCATCGGGGTCGCGCCCGCTGCCCGCCTGATCGGTTGCCGCAACATGGACCGCGGCGTCGGGACGCCGGCGCGCTACACCGAGTGCTTCGAATTCCTCCTCGCGCCGACGGACGCCTCCGGGGACAATCCCCGTCCCGATCTCGGCGCGGACGTCATCAACAACTCGTGGGGCTGTCCCGCGAGCGAAGGGTGCACCGATCCCCAGATCCTGCGGTCCGTCGTCGAAAGCGTGAAAACGGCGGGAGTCGCCGTCGTCGTGTCCGCGGGCAACGGCGGCGCCGCCTGCGGCACGATCTCGGACGCGCCGGCAATCTACGAAGCGTCGTTTTCGATCGGCGCGACGACGAACACCGACGTCATCGCGAGCTTCTCGAGTCGTGGTCCCGTGACCGTGGACGGATCGAACCGCCTGAAGCCCGACGTCGTCGCGCCGGGCTTCAACGTTCGGACCGCCTCGCTGCCGGACGGGTACACGCCGTTCTTCACCGGGACTTCGGCCTCGGCGCCGCACGTCGCCGGAGCCGTCGCCCTGCTGTGGTCCGGCGTCGCGTCGCTCCGGGGAGACGTCGCGAGGACCGAACAGATCCTCCGCGGCTCGGCGGTCCCTCTGACGTCGGGCGAGACCTGCGGACCATTTCCCGGCAACGCCGTTCCGAACGCGGTCTTCGGCTTCGGGCGGATCGACCTCCTCACGGCGCTCGACCTCGCCGAGCCCCCCGCGCCGAGGGTCGTTCGGCCTCTGCCCGAGCGGCATCCGCCGGCGCGGCCGCTCGAGCCTCGGAGACCCTGAGCGATCCGGTAAACTGCGTCGCCCATGGTGATCCTGAACGTCCGCGAGGAGTCTCCGACCCGGACGGCGCTCGAGCTCGAAGTGCCCGCCTCCGACGTGGAGAAGGCGTTCTCCGAGGTCACGCGCGCCTACGCCAAGCGCGCCTCGATTCCCGGTTTCCGGAAGGGGCACGTCCCGGAGGGGGTGGTCCGCCAGCGTTTCGGAGACCAGATCCGCGACGACGTGCTCGAGAGCCTCCTGCCCGACGTGCTGCACTCGGCGATCGAGGAGCGGGGTCTCGCGATCCTGGGAAGCCCGCGCGTCGAGGATCTCCAGTGGGATCCGCCCGGCGCGATTCGATTCACGGCGCGCCTGGATTTGAAGCCGGAGGTGGATCCGGGCGAGTGGCGCGGGATCCCGGTCGAGGGCCGTTCCGTCGAGCCGACCGAAGCCGAGGTCGCCGGCGTGATCGAGCGCCTCCGCGAGTCGCACGCGGAGTTCCATCCGATCGAAGGCCGGGCGGCCGCGCCCGGAGACTACGCCGTCGCGGACGTCGTCGGCACCTTCGTCGAGATCCTGGCGCCGGGACAGAACCCGCGCACCTTCCGCGACGAGAAGCTGACGCTCGAGGTCGGGCACCCCGACTCGATGCCGGAGATCAACGAGGCGCTGCGTGGGCTGCTCCCCGGGCAGACGCAGCGATTCCGCAAGGCTTTCCCGGACGACTTTCCGAACGAGGAGTTCCGGGGGAAGACCGTGGACTACGAGCTGACCCTCGTCGCGCTGAAGGAGAAGCGGCTGCCCGAGCTCACCGAAGATTTCGCCCGAGCCGTGGGCGACGGCGAAACCCTCAACGGGCTCCGCGAGAAAGTCCGGCAGGGACTCCGGCAGGAAAAGGAAGCCGAACGGCGGCGGCGATTCCGCCGGACGATCCTCGACACGCTCCTGTCGCGCGTCTCGATCCCGGCTCCGGAGTTGCTCGCGGAATCCGAAACCGAAGGGGCGCTGCGCGACTACGCGCGGTATCTGGCCGCGAGCGGCGTCGATCCGAAGTCCGCCGACTGGGAAAAGCTCCGTCTCGACGCGCGCCCCGGCGCGGAAAAACGGGTGCGGGAGTATCTCCTGCTCGACGCGATCGCGCGCCGCGAGGGGATCGAGGTCACCGACACCGAGCTCGAAGCGGAGTTCAAGCGAACCGCGGCGCGTCGCGGAGAGGACCCCGCCGCGCTGCGCCAGAAGCTGGTCCAGGCGGGCGGCCTCGAGTCGCTGCGCGACGAAATGCGGCTGTCCAAGGTCGTGGATCTCTTGATCTCTGCCGCGCAGGTGCTACCCTCGGGGGAGCCCGTCGCGGTCGAGTGAGCCGGAGTCACCGGGAATCGCGCGGCGCGAGGATGGTTATGGAAGAGGAACAAGAGGGAGGCGGCATGGTTCTCGTCCCCATGGTGATCGAGCAGACGAGCCGCGGCGAGCGGGCCTACGACATCTACTCGCGGCTGCTGAAGGACAACATCATCTTTCTCGGGCAGCCGATCGACGACACGATCGCGAACCTGATCATCGCCCAGATGCTGTTCCTCGAATCGGAGAACGCGGAACGGGACATCTCCTTCTACATCAACTCGCCCGGCGGCGTGATCTCCGCCGGAATGGCGATCTACGACACGATGCAGTACGTCAAGAACGACGTTTCGACGATCTGCGTCGGCCAGGCCGCCTCGATGGCCGCCGTCCTCATGGCGTCGGGAACCCGCGGCAAGCGGTACGCCCTGCCGAACTCGCGCTTTCTGATCCACCAGCCGCTCGGCTACGGGCTTCAGGGGCAGGCCGCGGACATCGAGATCCACGCTAAGGACCTGCTGAAGATGCGGGAGCGCATCAACCAGATTCTCTCCGAGCACACCGGCCAGGCGATCGAGAAGATCGCCAAGGACACCGACCGCGACTACATCCTCGAGGCCGAGGACGCGAAGAAGTACGGCCTCGTGGACTCGATCTACCACCGGCGGGACGAGACGGCGCTGAAGGCCGCCGGATAGCGCGATTTCTCCGGTCCGAACGATCCGAGCCCGGCGCGCGCCGGGCTCTTCCATTTTCGGGACCGCGACGCGCCGACATAGACTCCCACCGTGCCCGACGCGTACCTCGGCCGGACGGCCGACGGAAAGCCGGTTCGTTACGCGATCTCCGATCTGACGACGCACGGCGTCTGCGTGGGGATGACGGGAAGCGGAAAGACCGGTCTCTGCATCGATTTGCTGGAAGAAGTCCTTCTCGGAGGCACGCCCCTCTTCCTTCTCGACCCGAAGGGGGACGTGACGAATCTGCTCCTGACGTTCCCGCAGCTCCGGGGCGAGGACTTCGCCGCGTGGGTGGATCCCGACGCGGCGCGCCGCGCCGGGCGCAGCCTCGCCGAGGAGGGCGCGGCGCAGGCGAAGCTCTGGCGCGAGGGTCTCGCGAAGTGGGACGTGCCGCTCGACTCGGTCGGAAAGCTGCGGGAGGGCGCCGCGTACCGGGTCTTCACGCCCGGCTCTCGAACGGGCCGACCGGTGGACGTCCTGGGATCCCTCTCGCTTCCGCCCGGCCTGTCGTTCGAACGGGACGAGGAAGCCGTGCGAGACGAGGTCCGCGGCCTCGTCTCGGGCCTGCTGTCGCTGTCCGGCATCGAGGCCGATCCGGTCTCGGATCCCAGGCACATCGTGCTCGCGCGCGTTCTCGAGACCCTGTGGCGGGACGGAAAATCCGCGGACCTCGCGGGATTGATCGCGCTGACGGAGAACCCGCCGTTCCGAAGAGTCGGCGCCCTCGACCTCGACGCGGTGCTGCCGCGCGAGAAGAGGCGGGACCTCGCGCTCGCGCTGAACAATCTCCTCTCCTCGCCCGGCTTCGACGCCTGGCGCTCGGGGGAGCCCCTCGACTTCGAGCGCCTCCGGACCGACTCCTCGGGACGGCCGGGATGCAACCTCTTCTACCTGGCGCATCTCGACGACCGGCAGCGCCTCTTCTTCGTGACCCGGTTCCTCGAGCGCTTCTGGGCGTGGACCCGGGCGCAGTCGGGGTCGACGGAGCTGCGGGCTCTCCTCTACTTCGACGAGATCTTCGGTTTCCTGCCGCCGGTTTCCGAGCCGTCCTCGAAACGCCCGCTCCTGTCGCTGTTGAAGCAGGGGCGCGCCTTCGGCGTCAGTGTCCTCGCGGTGACGCAGAATCCGGTGGACCTCGACTACAAGGCCCTGACGAACGCCGGGACGTGGCTCGTCGGGCGGCTCCAGGCGGAGCGCGACAAGGAGCGTCTGCTCGACGGCCTCGAGGGAGCAGGGCTCGGGATGTCGCGCGCCGAGACGGACAAGACGCTCTCGGGCCTCGAGAAGCGGCGGTTCCTCCTCCACGACGTGCACCGCTCGGGAGGACCCGTCGTCTTCGAGTCGCGCTGGGCGCGGGCGTACCTGCGCGGTCCACTCACGCTGCGGCAGATCCCGGATCTCGCGCGCCGATTCGCCGAGCCGGCTCCGGCCGCGAGCGCATCCGCTGCGGCCGAGTCGGGTGAAGCGAAACCGGC
This sequence comes from Acidobacteriota bacterium, assembly GCA_046735265.1. Taxonomy (GTDB): domain Bacteria; phylum Acidobacteriota; class Thermoanaerobaculia; order UBA5066; family Gp7-AA6; genus DATBFU01. Next base: position 5,366 of record JBKPSZ010000175.1, read on the forward strand.
CGCCGCGGCTTCGTCTTCGCCCGCCGAAGCGGGCGCACCGGTGCCGCCCGCGCTCGACCCCGTCTTTCAGCCCCGCTACGCGCCCGGTCTTCCCGCCGGGACGCGTCTCTCGGGAGAGATCGCCGTCCTCGTCGAAGCCCGGATCTCGCGACAGCGTCCCGCCGTTTCCGGCACCGCGGCGAGGATCCTTCGATTCGGCACCGGCCCGTCACCGCGGCCGACGGCCGACGAGACCGTTTCCCTGGACGACTGGGGAAACGAGCCTCCGTCCGGAGCGAGCTACGACCCGCTTCCGGGCTGGGCGACGAAGGCCAACCCCGTTCCCGCGCTCGAGCGGGCGGCCAAGGAACAGACCGCGGCCGACGGGCTCACGCTCGAGTCCGTTCCCGGGCTCGGCCTCTTCCGGCAACCAGCGGAGAGCGAGGCGGACTTCGCCGCACGAATCGCCGCGGCGGTTGAAGCGCAGGCCGGCCAGAGCTCGGGCAAGCTCCGGGCGCCGACCGAAAGGCGCATCGCCACGCTCGAGCGACAGATCGCCGCGGAGACGCGCGAGCTCGAGCGCGACCGCGCCGAAAAGAGTCGCGCCGCGACGTACAGCGCGATCGACGTCGGCGCCGGCATCCTCGGGGCGATCCTCGGCGGCGGCAAGCGCTCGGCCAGTTCCACGGTTCGCTCCGGCGGCCGCGCCTACGGCCGAATCCAACGCGCTGAAGAGGACATCAAAGAATCGGAGGAGAAGATCGCCGCCTGGACGCGAGAGCGCGACGATCTTCGCGCGGAGCTGGAAAACGGAACTTCCGCGGAGCATGCGCGGCTCGCCGCCGCGGCGGAAAAACGTGAACAAACGAAAATTCCAATCGCAAAGAGCGACGTTCGAGCTCTCGGCTGGTTCGTGCTCTGGGTGTCAAAAAGTTGACACCGCTGCATTCCACTTTCGTGCCCATAACCGACGAACCTCATGCGGGAATAGGGCCCCGCGCGGCACGTTACTTGAAACGGGCTGTGCTAGAGTCGCAGCGAATCGATCTCGGGCCCGTTGACGGGCCGGGTGGCCTCCCCTAGAATCGGAGAGTCCCCCCCGGAGGCTGAATGTCGAAGAAAACCGGAAACGGCGATGTCCTTCGCTGCTCCTTCTGCAACAAGAGCCAGAGGGACGTCAAGAAGTTGATCGCCGGTCCGACGGTCTACATCTGCGACGAGTGCGTCGACATCTGTCTGGACATCATCGCGGAAGACCGCGTCCTCGAGACCCAGGCCCCCGAGACCAAGCTCCCCAAGCCCAAAGAGATCAAGGAATTCCTGGACAGCTACGTCATCGGCCAGGAGCAGGCGAAGAAGAAGCTCGCGGTGGCGGTCTACAACCACTACAAGCGCATCGACTACCTGGAGAAGAACCGCAAACTCCAGGACGTCGAGCTGCAGAAATCGAACATCCTGCTCATCGGGCCGACCGGGACGGGCAAGACCCTGCTCGCCCAGACCCTCGCGAAGCTCCTCTCGGTGCCGTTCACGATCGTGGACGCCACGACGCTGACCGAGGCGGGGTACGTCGGCGAGGACGTCGAGAACATCATCCTGAAGCTCTATCAGGCCGCCGGCAACGACAAGGACAAGACGGAGCGCGGCATCGTCTACATCGACGAGGTGGACAAGATCGCCCGGAAGGGGGAGAACCCGTCGATTACCCGGGACGTGTCGGGCGAGGGAGTCCAGCAGGCGCTCTTGAAGATCCTCGAAGGGACGGTCGCCAACGTCCCGCCGCAGGGGGGCCGCAAGCACCCGCACCAGGAGTTCATCCAGATCGACACGACGAACATCCTTTTCCTCTGCGGCGGCGCCTTCGTGGGCCTGGAGGACATCATCAGCCGCCGGATGACGGAGAAGACGATGGGCTTCGGCGCCAAGATCTCCACGAAGAAGGAGAAGCGGCCGAGCGTGCTCCTCGAGAAGGTTCACCCCGAGGATCTGATCAAGTACGGGATGATCCCGGAGTTCGTCGGACGTCTGCCCGTCGTCGCGACTCTGTCGGAGCTCGACCAGTCGGCGCTCGTCGAGATCCTGAAGGAGCCCAAGAACTCGCTCGTGAAGCAGTATCAGACGATGCTGGAATTCGAGAACGTCCAGCTTCGTTTTACCGATGACGCCATCGAAGCCATCGCGGAAGAGGCTCTCGCCCGGAACGTCGGCGCCCGGGGTCTCAAGATCATCATCGAAGACCTGATGCTCGACGTCATGTACCAGATCCCCTCCGACGATGACATCGAGGAGTGCGTCATCACACGGGACGTGGTCAAGCATCACACGAACCCGATCACGATCCTGCGCAAAGCGGGATAGGGTCCGGACCCCTCGGCCGGCCCCTGGGCCGGAGCAGTGAAAGAAAAACCCGAATCCATGAAATCCCAGGAAAACGCCAACCGCCCGGTGGAAACGCTTCCGCTCGTCCCCCTGCGGGACATGGTGGTCTTCCCGCACATGATGGCGCCCTTCGTCGTCGGGCGGGAGTCGTCGATCCGGGCGCTCGAAGCGGCGCTGGCGACTCCGACGAAGCGGCTTTTCCTCGCGGCGCAGAAGGACCCTCAGCTCGACGAGCCCAAGCCCGAGGACATCTACGCGGTCGGCGTCATCGCGACGGTCGCTCAGTCGCTGAAGCTCCCGAACGGACACATCAAGGTCATGGTCGAGGGGCAGCGCCGCGGACAGATCCTCGGCTTCGAGGAACGCGAGGAGTACCTGGCGGTTTCAGTCCGCCCCGCCGAGCCGAAGCCCGCCGACGCCGCCGAGCTCAAGGAGTACATGAGCAAGGTGCTGGGGCTCTTCGAGCAGTACGCGAAGCTCTCGCACACGCTCGCCTTCGAGAGCATCGCGGCCTCGATCCGGATTGAGGAGCCCGAGCGCTTCACCGACACGCTTTCGGCGCACCTGGCCGTCTCGACGGCGGACAAGCAGACCCTTCTCGAAGCGGACAACGTCTACGAGCAGCTGCAGCGGCTTCAGGACCTGCTGGAGGTCGAGGTCGAGAAATTCAACATCGACCGCCGGATCAACAACAAGGTCAAGAAGCAGATGGAGAAGGCCCAGAAGGAGTACTACCTCAACGAGAAGATCAAGGCCATCCATCAGGAGCTTGGCCGCAAGGACGACCGGGGCGACGAGGTCGAGGAGCTCAAGAAGAAGATCGCCACGGCCGGGATGCCGAAGGAAGTCCGCGAGAAGGCGGAGACCGAGCTGAAGCGCCTGGAGGCGATGCCGCCCGTGTCGGCCGAGGCCACCGTTTCGCGCAACTACATCGAGTGGCTGGTCGGCGTTCCCTGGAAGCGCGCCTCGCGGGAATCGAAGGACATCACCCGGGCGGAGAAGATCCTGAACGAGGATCATTACGGGCTGGAGAAGGTCAAGGAGCGGATCCTCGAGTTCCTGGCCGTACGCCAGCTCGTCCAGAAGACGAAGGGATCGATCATCTGCTTCGTCGGGCCGCCCGGCGTGGGCAAGACGTCGCTCGCCAAATCGATCGCGCGCTCATTGAACCGCAAGTTCGTCCGCCTCTCGCTCGGCGGCGTGCGCGACGAGGCGGAGATCCGGGGCCACCGCCGGACCTACATCGGCGCCTTCCCGGGCCAGATCGTCCAGATGATGAAGAAGGCGGCGACGGTCAACCCGGTGTTCCTGCTCGACGAAGTGGACAAGATGTCGTCGGATTTCCGGGGCGACCCGGCTTCGGCGCTCCTCGAGGTGCTCGACCCGGAGCAGAACCACTCGTTCCTCGACCATTATCTCGACGTCGAGTACGACCTTTCCAAGGTCATGTTCATCGCGACGGCCAACATCGCGGATCCGATCCCGCCGGCCTTGAAGGACCGGATGGAGCTGATCCCGCTCTCCGGCTACACCCCCAACGAGAAGCTCGCGATCGCGCGCCAGTTCCTCGTGCCCAAGCAGCGCGAGGCCAACGGGCTGAAGGCCGACCAGGTCGAATTCGCCGACGACACGATCATGGCGATCGCGACCAACTACACGCGCGAAGCGGGCGTACGGAACCTCGAGCGGGAGATCGGAAGCGTCTGCCGCAAGGTGGCGCGCCGGATCGTGCAGAAGAGCGTCGAGACGCCGGTCCGGATCACCCCGGAGAATCTGCGCGAGTTCCTCGGGAAGCCGAAGTTCCGCAACCAGCGCAAGGGGGAGACTTCCGAGGTCGGCATCGCCACGGGCCTCGCCTGGACGGAGGCGGGCGGCGAGATTCTCATGACCGAGACGTCGCTCTTGAAGGGGAAGGGGAACCTGACCCTGACCGGATCGCTCGGCGACGTGATGCAGGAATCGGCGCGGGCGGCGGTCTCCTACGTGCGCAGCCGCGCCGAGATGTACGACGCGGACCCGAATTTCCACGAAAAGTTCGACATCCACATCCACGTTCCGGAGGGGGCGATCCCCAAGGACGGCCCCTCGGCCGGCATCACCATGGCGGCGTCCCTCTTTTCGGCGGTGACGAAGATCCCGGTCCTGAAGGACGTGGCGATGACGGGCGAGATCACGCTCCGCGGCAAGGTCCTGCCGGTCGGCGGCATCAAGGACAAGGTGCTCGCGGCCTACCGCGCCGGGATCCGGACGATCGTTCTTTCGACGGAAAACGACAAGGACCTGGACGACCTGCCCGCCGAGATCCGCAACGAAATGGAATTTCACCTCGTCTCGAACATGGACGAGGTGATCAAGGTCGCGCTGGAGGGGGTTCCGGCGGCCGCGGCGGGCCTGCCCGCCGAGAGCAAGCCCGCGGAAGGCGGGACGGTCGCCCATTGATCCGGGAGAGCGCGCCGGCGGATTGAAGAAGAAGCCCACGCGGGGCGAGCGGATCGCCGCGGTCCATCGAAGCGAGGACCTTCCGCGGGACCGGGCGCTCGTCGTGGCCGTCGTGGGCCGGTCGAACGTCGGAAAATCGAGCCTGTTGAACCGGCTGCTCGGCCGGGACGCCGCGCGAGTCGGAAAGAAACCCGGGAAAACCAGAGGGATTTACTTCTATGAGACCGAGGAAGGGTACCGGTTGGCCGATCTGCCCGGCACGGGCTTTGCGCGGGCCTCGCGGGAGGAACGCGAGCGGTGGGCGGATCTGGCGGATCGGCTGTTCCGGAGCGGGCGCGTGAAGCTGGCCCTGGCGCTCGTGGACGGGCGGGTGCCCGACGCCGCGGCGGACCGGGCGATCCGGGAGTACCTGGCGGCGCTCGGGGTCCCGGCGCTCGCCGTGGCGACCAAGTGGGACCGGGTGGCATCGGGCGAGAGGGCCCGGGCGCGCCGGCGGCTCGAGGCGGCGCACGGCGACGTGCTTCCCGTTTCGTCCGTCAGCGGCGAAGGAATCGAGGAGTTGCGGCGGCAGATCCGCCGGAGAGTGAGAGAGGTCGAGGTTTAGCCCATGGCAAGAAGAAAAGCGAACAACGGATCGGACGTCGAGACTCTGGAAGTCCCCACTGAGGGGCTGCCGGACACGACCGGCGAAGAGGAGGTCGGCGATCAGGCCGACACCCTCGACATCCGGACGCTCCACGAGATCAAGATCCCTCAGCTGCTGAAGATCGCCAAGGAGCTGGAGGTCGAGAACGCGACCGGCATGCGCAAGCAGGATCTGATCTTCAAGATCCTGCAAGCGCAGACGGAGAAGAAAGGGCTCATCTTTTCGGAGGGGGTGCTCGAGTGCCTCCCGGACGGATTCGGCTTTCTCCGGGCGCCCGAGTACAACTACCTGCCGGGTCCCGACGACATCTACGTTTCTCCTTCGCAGATCCGGAAGTTCGACCTGCGAACGGGCGACACGGTCTCCGGCCAGATCCGGCCGCCCAAGGAGGGGGAGCGCTACTTCGCGCTCATCAAGGTCGAGGCGGTCAACTTCGAGCACCCGGACGTCGCGCGCGAGAAGATCTTCTTCGACAACCTGACGCCCCTCTACCCGCAGGACCGGATCAAGCTCGAGGTCCCCGCGAACATGTCCTCGCGCGTGCTCGATCTGGTGGCCCCTGTCGGCAAGGGGCAGCGCGGGCTGATCGTCGCCGCGCCCCGTACCGGCAAGACGATGATCCTGCAGGCCCTGGCGAACTCGATCTCGACGAACCACCCCGAGATCACGCTGATCGTCCTCCTGATCGACGAGCGGCCGGAAGAAGTCACCGACATGCAGCGCTCGGTCAAGGGCGAGGTCATCTCCTCGACGTTCGACGAGCCGGCGGCCCGGCACGTTCAGGTCGCCGAGATGGTCATCGAAAAGGCGAAGCGGCTCGTCGAGCACAAGCGCGACGTCGTGATTCTCCTCGACTCGATCACGCGTCTGGCGCGCGCCTACAACGCGATCGTGCCGCCGTCGGGCAAGGTCCTCTCGGGCGGCGTCGACTCGAACGCGCTCCAGCGCCCGAAACGCTTCTTCGGCGCGGCGCGCAACGTCGAGGAGGGCGGGTCGCTCACGATCATCGCGACGGCCTTGATCGACACCGGTTCCCGCATGGACGACGTCATCTTCGAGGAGTTCAAGGGCACCGGCAACATGGAGACGCACCTCGACCGCAAGCTCGTCGACAAGCGCGTCTTCCCCGCCATCGACATCAACAAGTCGGGCACCCGCAAAGAAGAGCTCCTGATGGACAAGCAGGAATTGAACCGCGTGTGGGTGCTCCGGAAGGTCCTGAATCCCCTCTCGACCGTCGAGGCGATGGAGCTCCTGACCGAGAAGCTCGAGAAAACCAAGACGAACGGCGAATTCCTGAACATGATGACTCAAGGGTAGGAGAGATTGGTGATTGAAGATTGAAGATTGGTGATTGAAGATTGGCAATCACCAATCACAAATCATCAATCATCAATGATCCGAATCTCCCTCGTCGACTTCTTGAACGCCCGCCCCCTCACCTGGGGGCTTCTCCACGAACCTCCGCCCGGCGTCTCGGTGTCCCGAGACGTCCCCTCGGCCTGCGCGGAGAAGCTCGCCTCCGGCGAGGCGGACGTCGGATTGATCCCGTCGATCGAATATCAGCGGATACCGGGGTTGCGCGTCGTGCCGCACCTGGGAATCGCCGCCTCTTCGGAGGTCCGCTCCGTGCTGCTGGTCTCGAAAGTGTCGCGCGAGAAGATCCGGATCGTCGATCTCGATCCCGCCTCTCGGACTTCGGCCGTCCTCACGCGGATCCTCCTCCGGCGCGTCTATGGATTGGACCCCGAGTACCGAGAGGGAAGAGGCGAGGCCGATGCTTCTCTCATCATCGGCGATCCCGCCCTGAAGACTCAATTGAACGGGCACGTCGTGCTCGACCTGGCCGCCGAGTGGCGAGCCTACTCGGGCCACCCGTTCGTCTTCGCCTTCTGGGCGGTGCGCGAAGGAGCGGCCTCGGCGGAGGTCCGATCGGTCCTGCAGGACTCCTACGCGGCCGGCCGGCGTCGGTTCGCCTCGCTCGTGTCGGAGGAGGCCGCGCAGACCGGGCTTCCCGAGCCTGTCGTCGAAGACTACCTGCGCCACGCCCTCCACTACGACCTCGATGCCGGTGACATCGCCGGTCTCGAGACGTTCTACCGGCTTGCCGCGGAGGAGGGACTCATCGGAGAGCCTCGGCCGCTCTCGTTTCTGTAGGATGTCTGTCCGGTCTGCGAGGCCGAGCGCTGCTCAGCGAGACGACGAGGCCAGTCGTCAAGCCCGCGGGCGAGCGACGGCCCGGCGGCGGCGGCCAGGTCACCTCGCCAGCGCCGCCGACGGCAATATGTGCCAGACGAGATAGAACGCGACCCGCAGGAGGATCGCCGCGAGGTATCCCCGCTTCCGGAAAAACCACGCCTGCGCGAAATTGAGCGCGTAGTCCTGGAGGAAAACGAAGGCCATCGTCGCGAATCCCTGCTCCCGGAGCCCGAGATCTCCGAGCGGCTCGACTAAGGAAGTCAGAGCGGCGAGCGTCCAGAACGTCGCTTCCTCTCCCCGGCCCCGGAGGATCCGGCGAGAGACGAGCCACAGGAGAATCGGGATCGGGAAGAGCCGGTAAAGGATCTCGACGATGATCGCGCCTCCCGGGTAGACGAGGACGGACGCCGGGAAGGGGATGTGGATCGAGGGCTGACCGACTTTCGCGGCGACGGCCGCGGTCCAGTGCGTCACGGCGTCGGTTCCCAGCGCGAGAAACCCCAGCCCGAGGCCCCAGGTCGCCGGTTCGATCACGCGCGCAGGCCATGAGCCCGTCTCCCAGGCCGGAGGAAATCCCGTGCGCTCCGAGAGCCAGACGCCGATTCCTCCGAGGAGCGCCCACAGCGCCAGGAACGGCCACTCGAAGACCTTCGCCTGCGCCGCGGACCGGAACACCGTCGGAAACAGCGTGAGCGCCAGCTTGACCAGAACGAGGTACCCGATCAGGCCGGCGAAGATCGAGAAGGAGCCGAATCTCTTCACGGTCGCTGCCTCTGTACGCGCGCGCCGGGGAGAAGTTCCGGACGGCGCGCGGCGGTCGTTCTAGAATGCGAGGCATGGCCGGCGCGCGCACACGGGAGATCCTCGAGCGGACGCTCGCCGGCGAGCGTCTCTCCGAGGAGAACGCGGTGCGCCTCCGGGAGGTGGGGGAGCTCCTCGCGCTCGGGTCGGCGGCAAACGAGTTCCGCGAGCGCCGGAACGACCGACGGATCGTGACGTACCTGATCGATCGGAACATCAACTACACGAACGTCTGCGTCTATCGCTGCCAGTTCTGCGCCTTCTACCGCCCCTCGTCGAGTCATCCGGAGGCCTACGTCCTCTCCTTCGACCAGATCGGCGAGAAGATCCAGGAGCTGCTGGACCTGGGCGGCACCGGCGTGCTCCTCCAAGGCGGGGTCAACGGCGACCTCCCATTCTCCTTCTACGAGGAGATGTTCCGCTTCATCCGGAAGACCTTTCCCGGCATTCATCTGCACGCCCTTTCCGCGCCGGAGATCTACTTCCTCCAGAAGATCACGAAATGGCCGATGGAAGAGGTGATCCACCGCCTTCGAGACGCGGGGCTGCAGTCGATTCCCGGAGGCGGCGCGGAAATCCTGGAGGACTCCGTCCGCAAGAGGGTCTGGGCGCTCACGAAGGCGCCGACGGAGAAGTGGATCGAGGTGCACGAGACGGCGCATCGGATGGGCATGCGGACCACCGCCACGATGATGTTCGGGGTGGGGGAGACGTACGCACAGCGGGTCGAGCATTTCCGCGTCGTCCGCGAGCTCCAGGACCGCACCGGCGGCTTCACCGCCTGGATCCCATGGACTTTTCAGGAGGAGAACACCGACCTGGACGGCAAAGTCGAGCTCGCCGGCGGATTCGAGTACCTGAAGACGCTGGCCGTCTCGCGGCTCTACCTCGACAACGTCCGCCACGTGCAGGGCTCCTGGGTGACGCAGGGATCGAAGATCGGCCAGCTCTCGCTCTCCTTCGGAGCGGACGATCTCGGCTCGGTCTTGATCGAGGAGAACGTCGTCTTCGCCGCGGGCGCCCGGAACCGGATGACCGTCGAGGAGATCCGACGGATCATCTCGGACGCGGGGTACGAGCCGGTGCAGCGACGCACCCTCTACGACGCCTGCCCGGACGCGTGCTGCGCGGGTCCGCTCCCGACGCCGAAGGAGCGCGGAACGATGTTGCCCGCGCTCGGGAGGATCGACTCCTCCGTCGCCTCGGCCTGACGTTCTCGGCCCGCCCCGGCCGCTAGCGCGGCGACCCGCTCGGGGCGGATCCCCCGCCGGCGACGAAAGCGCGCTCTCTCTGCCAGCACGAGCCGGCCCAGAAGCCGAGGAAGAGGATCAAGACCGCCGCGACGCCGCGGAGAATGACGCGGGTGCGCCGCTGCCGCCACGGAGCGACCGTCTGGAACTGGATGCGCGCGCCGGCCTCGCGGATCGCGCCGGCCTGCCACGCGCGCAAGTCGAGCAGGAAATCGCGCGCCGACTGATAGCGATCGGCCGGATCCTTTTCGAGACATCGGAACAGGTAGCCGGCGAGGGACTCCGGGATCTTGCGAGCCTCCTCCAGACGTCGCGGGTCGTCCCGGAGGACGGCTCCGAGCGTCTCGACCGCGGAGTCGCGCTGAAACGCGCGGCGGCCGGTCAGCATCTCGAAGAAGACGGCGCCGAGCGCGAAGACGTCGCTCCTGCCGTCGGCCCGCCGACCGCGCACCTGCTCCGGGGAAATGTAGCCTGCCGTTCCCACGACGAAGGCCGAACTCGTCGAGCCGCTCGTCGAGTGCTTGCCCGTTCGCAGGGCCGGGTTCTCGATGCGGGCGATTCCGAAGTCGAGGATCTTCGCGCGGCCGTCGTTCGTCAGGAAGATGTTGTCGGGCTTGACGTCCCGGTGGATGACCCCCATCGCGTGCGCCGCGGCGAGGCCCTCGGCGATCTGGCTGGCGACCTCGGCCGCGCGCGGCGCTGCGAGCGGGCCCGAGCGAAGCCGCTCGGCGAGGGTTTCCCCCTGGAGAAGCTCGGTCACGGCGTACGGGATGTCCCGGTGCATTCCGGTGTCGTGGATCGCGAGAATGTTCGGATGGTTCAGCGCCGCAACGGCGCGGGTCTCGCGCTCGAAGCGCCGCAGGCTCTCCTCATCGGTCGCGCTTCCGTCCGGCAGCATCTTCAGCGCCACGTCTCGATCGAGCCGTGTGTCGCGAGCTCGATAGATCTCGCCCATACCTCCCTTACCGATGGGCGCGAGGATCTGAAACGGCCCGATCCGTTCTCCCGTCGTGAGAGACATTCTCGCGAATGATATCCGGGGAGAGGCCGCCGGAGCGCGCGGAAGGAGGGAGGTAGACTCGCCGAATGGAGATCTGGCTCCTGCGGCACGCCGCCGCGGAGGAGTCTTCCTCTTCCGGAAAAGACGCCGACCGCGTGCTGACCGCGGAAGGAGAGAAGCGGGCCCGGGCCGTCGCGCGAGGCCTGGCGTCGCTCGAGCCCGAGATCGAACGGGTGCTGACCTCTCCCTACCGGCGCGCGCGCCAGACGGCGGAGCCGGCCGCCCGGGTGCTCGGCCTCGAACGATCGCTGCGCGAATCCCGCGCCCTGGAGCCGGGACGCGATCCCCAGGAGATCCTGGACGAGATTCGGGAAGAGGCCTCCGGCGTCCTGCTGGTCGGTCACGAGCCGCATCTGGGAGCGCTGCTCGGGAGGCTCGTCGCCGGGCGGCCCCTCCTGACTCTTCCGCTCCGCAAGGCCGCGGTCGCGCGCCTCGACTGGGACGGCACGGGACCGGCCGACCTGCGCGCGATGCTGCCCGCGCCGATTCTCGAGAAGCTGCACTCCCGGCGGAAATAGGTTCGACCGATCCGGTAGAATCCCGGCGTTTTTCGAGCTTCGGGCAAGGAGGGGACTTATGGGCAAGCTCGGCCTCGGGTGTCTCGTCCTTCTGATCGCCGTCGTGGTGATCGTCGGAATCACCTTCGCTTCGACCAACAACCGTCTGGTCACGCTGGGGCAGGAAGTGGACAAGCAGTGGGCCGAGGTCGAGAACCAGTACCAGCGGCGGGCGGATCTCGTGCCGAATCTCGTCTCCACGGTCCAGGGGGCCGCGAGCTTCGAGAAAGAAACGCTCAAGGCGGTCACGGAGGCGCGAGCCTCGGTCGGCCGGGCCAACGTCACTCCGGGAAAGGCGCCGACCGACCCCCAGGAGCTCGCCCGCTACCAGGCGGCCCAGGATCAGCTCGGCGCGGCGCTGCAGAGACTGCTGGTCGTCTCCGAGCGCTATCCGGAGCTCAAGGCCAACGCCAACTTCCGCGACCTCCAGGCCCAGCTGGAAGGCACCGAGAACCGCATCACCGTGGCGCGGGGGCGATTCAACGACGCGGCGCAGTCCTACAACACGGCCATTCTGAAGTTCCCGACGAACTTCGTCGCGCGCTTCCTCGGGTTCAAGGAAAAGCCGTACTTCAAGGCCGTGGCGGGTTCGGAGCAGGCGCCGAAGGTGCAGTTCAACTTCGGTTCGCCGGCCCCGACGGCGGCCCCGGCGCAGTAGCCGCGGAGCTCCGGGAAACGGCACGGGCGTGAACGGCGCCGGGGGCCGCCGCAGACGGAGGGCGGTCCGACTCCTCGTCCTCGCCGTTTCTCTGGCGGCGGCCTCGGCGCGCGCCGACCGCTACGACGAACAGATCCCGGAAAAGCCCGCCCGCTTCGTGACCGACCGGGCGAGCGTGCTCGGCCCGGGAGTCGCGGAAGCGCTGAACGAGAAGCTCGCCCAGTTCGAGCGCGATACCTCCAACCAGATCCTCGTCTGGATCGATCGGCGCCTTCCGGAGGGGTTCACGCTCGAAGACTTCACCGTCCGCGCGGCGCAGAAGTGGGGAGCGGGGCAGAAGCAGACAGACAACGGCGCGATCCTCTTCGTCTTCCCGGACGACCGGAAGGTCCGCATCGAAGTGGGCTACGGCCTGGAGGGAGCGATCCCCGACGTCATCGCGAAGCGGATCATCGACGACGAGGTCGTGCCGCGGTTCCGCGGCGGAGACTTCTCGGGCGGTATCGAGGCGGGCGCCAACGCGCTCATGGCGGCCGCCCGCGGCGAGTACAAGGGCACCGGCCGCACGCAGGCGGAGGGGCGCCGCCGGACTTCGGTCGTCGCCGGATGCCTCCCCTGGATCCTGATCTTCGGCATCTTCTTCATCCTCCCCTGGCTCCTCAGGCGCAATCGCAATTACCGGACCTTCCGGGGCGACGGCTGGTCGAGCGGCGTCGGCGGGTTCCCGATCATCTTCCCGGGCCGCTCCGGGGGAGGCGGCTGGTCCTCGGGCGGGAGCGGGTGGTCGGGAGGAGGATGGTCCGGGGGCGGCGGCGGTTTCTCGGGAGGCGGTGGTTCGTTCGGAGGCGGCGGCGCCTCGGGGAGCTGGTAGGAATGCCTGGCATGTTCTCGCGCTTCGACGCCGAACGGATCGTCGGCGCGATCGCGAAAGCGGAGAGGGACTCTTCGGGCGAGATTCGCGTCCACCTGACCTCGCACAAGCCTGAGGGCATCGAGGAGCGGGCCGTGCGCCGCTTTCAGCTCCTCGGCATGGATCGAACGCGCGAGCGCAACGGCGTCCTGATCTACGTGGCTCCCCGGAGCCGGCGGTTCCGCATCATCGGCGACGTCGGAATCCACGAGAAGTGCGGGGCCGATTTCTGGCGGGAGGTCGCCGCCGGAATGGAGGAGCACTTCCGCCGGGGGGAGTTCACCGAGGGCGTCGTCCACGGCGTCGAGCGCGTCGGCGAGGTCCTGGCGCGGCACTTCCCGAGGGCGGCCGAAGACCGCAACGAGCTGCCGGACCAGGTGACCGAAGATTGAAGATTGAGGATTGAAAATTGATGATTTGGGGGCTCCCCAATCGTCAATCGACAATCGCCAATCTTCAATCACTTGACTTCCCGGCTCCAACCGCTATGATTCGCCGTTCCGCTTTAGGGGGTTCTATGTACGCCATCCTCCGCGCCGGGGGAAAACAGCTGAAGGTCTCGCCCGGAGACGTCGTCCGCATCGAGCGCGGCGCGGGTCAGAAGGCCTCGAAAGGGGACCGCCTGGAGCTCTCCGACGTCCTCGTCGTGTCGGGTGAGGGAGCGCCCCGCGCGGGTGCCGATGCCGCCGGCGTGAAGATCCTGGCGACGGTCCTCAACGAGGTCCGGAGCCGTAAGGTCCTCATTTTCAAGAAGAAACGGCGCAAGCAGTACCGCCGGACGAAGGGACATCGCCAGCACCTGGTCGAAGTCCGGATCGACGGGATCGAAGGATAGGGAGCCGCCATGGCACACAAGAAGGGTCAAGGCTCCTCGCGCAACGGCCGCGACTCCAATTCGCAGAGGCTCGGCGTCAAGAGCTTCTCCGGGCAGGTCGTGTCCGGAGGCTCGATTCTGGTCCGCCAGCGGGGAACGAAGTTCTTCCCCGGAGAGAACGTGGGCCGCGGCAAGGACGACACGCTCTTCGCGAAGGTCCGGGGCGTCGTTCGATTCCACGACGGCGGGCGCGCCGGCCGGACCATCTCGATCGAGCCCGTCGACTAGCCTCCCGCGACGCCTCCTTCCCGGTCCGGCGCTCCCATCCCGGCGGGAGCCTTGCATCGGACTCGGGGCGGCGCGCGGGGGGTCGCTCTTCGATGTTCATCGACTCCGCGGAGATCCTCGTGAAGGCGGGGGACGGCGGAAACGGCTGCGTCGCTTTCCGACGGGAGAAATTCGTTCCGCGAGGCGGACCCTCGGGGGGGGACGGCGGCAACGGCGGCTCCGTCTGGGCGCTCGCCGATCCCTCGTACAACACGCTGTATCACCTGCGCCACCACTCCTCCTACCGCGCGGAACGGGGAGAGCACGGGCAGGGATCCAATCGCCACGGCGCCTCCGGCGACGACGTGACGGTCCACCTGCCGCTCGGCTCGGTGGTGACGGACTCCGACTCGGGCGAGCGAATCGCCGACCTGGTGAGGCCCGAAGAGCGCGTTCTCCTCGCCGCCGGCGGCAACGGGGGTTGGGGGAATCAGCACTTCGCAACCCCGACGCGCCAGGCGCCTCGCTTCGCCCGGAAAGGGCAGCCCGGAGCCGAGCGGCGGCTTTCGGTCGAGCTGAAGCTGCTCGCCGACGTGGCGATCATCGGGTTTCCGAACGCCGGAAAGTCGACGCTCATCTCGGCGATCTCCGCCGCGAAGCCGAAGATCGCCGACTATCCCTTCACGACGCTCGTTCCCCATCTCGGCGTCGTCGAGGGGGACGGCCACCGGACGCTCGTCGTCGCGGACATCCCGGGTCTCGTCGAAGGCGCTCACCGGGGGGCCGGTCTCGGACTCCGTTTCCTGAAGCACGTCGAGCGATGCCGCGTCCTCTGCCACCTCGTCGACGCTTCGTCTGCGGGGGACGCCGAGAAGGACGTCTCCGTGGTCGAGAGCGAGCTCGCGGCTTTCTCGGCGGACGTCGCGTCGCGCCCCCGCGTCCTCGTCGCCTCCAAGTGCGACGCGGTGTCCGATCCGGAGCGGCTGGCCGGGGTACGTCGGGCGGCGGAGCGCCGCGGGCTCCCGTACTTCGAGATCTCGGCGGTGACGCACCGGGGCCTGAAGGAGCTGATCGGCTACCTCTTCGAGGCGGTGGGGCACGTCGACACGGCCGCGGCCGCCCAGAGATGAGAGACCGAGGGGGCGCCCGGGCCGGCCTGGCGCGGCGGCGGCTTCGCGGCGGGGTAAGCGCCGACGCGGCGAGCTCGGCCTGATCGATGCGCATCGGCGTCTTCGGCGGGACCTTCGATCCGGTCCACTACGGCCATCTGCGCACCGTCGAGGCGGCCGCGTCGAAGTTCGGACTGCGACGCGTGATCTTCGTTCCCGCGCGCCTCTCTCCTCACAAGAGCGCGCATCCGACCGACTCGCGGCATCGCGTCGCCATGCTCGCGCTCGCTCTCTCCGGCCGCTCCGACTGGTCGATCTCCCTCTCCGAGCTCGAGCGGGAGCCCCCCTCCTACACGGTGGACACGCTCGCCGCTCTCGCCGCCGAGCACCCGGGCGACGAGCTGTGGCTTCTGATGGGGACCGACACGCTGCAGTCGCTCGACCGCTGGAAGGCTCCGGCCGAGATCGCTCGACGGGCCCGCATCGCGGCCTTCGAACGTCAACCCTGGGCCGGGGAGGGCCTTCGCGTGCCCGCCGTCGAAGGGCTCGTGGATCGCCTGGAGGTTTTCGACGCCGGTTCGGTTAAAATTTCCGCGACGGATCTCCGGGCCGATCTCGGACGCGGCGAAAGCGCCGCGGGCCGGGTTCCGGAGCCGGTCGCGGAGTACATCACGAAGCAGGGCTTGTACGGATCCGGGGTGAAGCGGCGCTGATGGCCGATCTCTCTCCCAAGGAGAAGGTGCGCGAGGGCCTGACCGCCGCCCTGGATCGCAAGGCCGCCGCGATCCTCGTCTTCAACCTGACGGAGCTGACGACGATGGCGGACTACTTCGTGCTGTCCACGGCCGTGTCAGTTCGGCAGGCGCGCGCGATCGCCGACGCGATCGCCGAAAAGCTGGGCGCTCCCCTTTCCACGGAGGGGATGGAGTCCGCGAGCTGGATCCTGATGGACTACGGCGACGTGGTGTTTCACATCTTCCAGGAGGAGGCGCGACGGTTTTACGCCCTGGAACGACTCTGGGGCGACGCCGAGAATGAGACGGGTCGCTTCGCCTCCTCCTGATCCGAACGTCGCCAACACGGGTCTCGGGGCGAGGACTGCCGGTCGCCTCTCGCCTCTCTCCTCGCTCTTTCGGACCCGGAACCGCGAGCTCGCGCGGGAGATCGCGGCTCTCGAGAAGGCGGTCGAGCTTCCTTCCACGATCCTGATCCACGGGGAGAGCGGAACCGGAAAGGATCATCTGGCGCGCGCGCTCCACGACGCCTCGAAACGGCGGGGGCTCCCGTTCGTGAGGATCGACGCCGCGAATCTCTCCGACGACCTCTTCGAGAGCGAGCTCTTCGGCCACGAGCGCGGAGCCTTCACGGGGGCGGTGACCTCCAAACCGGGCCTGCTCGAGATCGCGGCGGAAGGAACGGCGTATCTGGACGAAGTCTCCTCGTTGTCGCCCGCCGCTCAGGCCAAGTTTCTCCGCGTCCTGCAGGAGCGCACCTTCCGCCGGCTCGGCGGCGTGTCGACGCATCCCTTCCGGGCGCGGCTGATCGTCTCCTCGCGTCGCGATCTTCCGGCGCTCGTCGCGCAGGGGGTTTTCCGCGACGACTTCTTCTACCGGATCGACGTCGTCTCGGTTCGTCTGCCGCGGCTCGCGGAGCGTCGCGAGGACGTCCTGCCCCTCGCGCGCGCGTTCCTGCGAAGGGGAGCGCGCGCCTACGATCGGCCGGCGCGGCGTTTCACGAAGGAGGCGGAAGCGGCGCTTCTCCGCCACGCCTGGCCCGGCAACGTCCGGGAGCTCCTCCACGTGGTCGAGCGCGCCGTTCTCGTCGCGAGCGCGGCCGAGATCTCCGAGCGCGAGCTGCCGATGGGCTCCTTCGGCTCTCCGGAGGCGCTGCTCGAGACCGCCGTGGAGGAGCGGTGGACGCTCCGGCAGCTCACCGAGGCCTACATCGAGGAGACCCTGCGCCGCGCGGGCGGGAATCGAACCCTCGCGGCCCGCCGCCTGGGGGTCTCCCGCAAGTCCCTGTGGGAGCGGGGAAAGCGGCGGGGACGGACGGGCGAAACGCCGTCCGGGCCTCGCCGCAAATGAGCCGGCCGCGCCGGAAATTCTCGGTTATCATCTCGCGTTCCAAACCCAACCCTCCGGCCCGAAGCCGGAGGACGGAAGGAGGAGAACCGATCACATGGCGACGACGAGCACGGCTCGGGCCTCGAAGCTTCCCAAGAAGGAGCTCGAGAAGTACCGGCGCCTCCTGGAAGAGAAGAAGAACAGCCTCTCCGTGGACCTCGCCCGCGCGCGAGACGCCGAGGAGGAGACGACCGAGGAATCCACTCAGGACATCGCGGACAAGGCGGTGTCCTCCTACACGCGCGAGTTCCTCTACTCGCTCTCCGACAGCGACCGCACGACGCTCGTCCAGATCGACGAAGCGCTCGCGCGGATCGATGACGGCACGTACGGCGCGTGCGCAAATTGCGGCGTGATGATGGTCGAGAAGCGCCTCATGGCCGTCCCCTGGACACCCTATTGCATCGACTGCCAGGAGCTCCTCGAGAAGGGACTTCTCGAAACCTGAACGACCGGCCTGAACATCGGAAAAGGCCCCGCCCCGCGGGGCCTTTTCCATCTCCGCCGGGAATCGCAAAATTGGATGAATGCGGGGATCGGGAAGCCGGATGACCCAATAGACTGCCGCCATGCCGAACCGCCGCTTCGACGAAGCGTCCCTTCCGGATTTCGACTCTTCGCCTTCGGTGATCCTGGTGAGCGGCGCGATCGACTTCTTCGTCGAGGAGGCGGCGGAGAAGGTCGCCGAGGCGCTCGCGGCGGAAGGCGCCGAGCGGCTCCGATTCGACGACGAGGCGTCCCCCGAAGCCGTGACGGACGCGCTCCTGAACCGGTCGCTCTTCTCGCCCCGCCGGGTGGTCGAGCTCGACGCCACCCCCATTCTGGGGACCGAGGCGCCGGGGGAGCTCTTCGACACCGCCCTCGCTTCCTGGCAGGACGCGACGCCGTCCGGGCGGAGGGACGCCTTCCGGCGGGCGCGGTCCCTCCTCGCGGCGCTGCGGCTGGAGGGAGGCGCCGACCCCGACGAGACGGCCGCCGCCGTGGCACGCAAGCTCAAGAAACCGGATGCGGCGGCCGCATTTGCGGAATTGGTCCGGCAGCTTCCGGAGGGAAAGGCCGTGACGTCGCTCATCGTGCCCGCCCTTCAGACGATCCTCGGGCGCGGCAACGACGGGGTCATCGCCCTGCTGACCGCCGTCCAACCCCCCAAGGGGGTCGAGCTCTTCGGCGAAATCGGAAAGAAAGGCCTCGTCCTCGAGGTCGCCGGAGAGGAACGGGAGACCGCCGCGGCACTCGCCCGGTACGCTCGGGCGCGCGCCGAAGAGCGGGACGTCACCATCGAGAAAAGCGCCATCGAGAAGCTCATCGCACAGACCGGCGCGCGCTCGGAGATCTTCGCGTCGGAGCTCGCGAAGCTCTTCGAGTGGGCTGGAAAGGGAGGCACCATTCAGGCGGAGGACGTGCGCGTTCTCGTCGAGGATGAAACTTCAGAAAACCTTTACGCGTTCTACGACGTCCTCGCCCGCCGCGACGCGGGGGCCGCCCTCTCGCAACTGGAGCGGATCCTTTCCGGGCACCCGGTCGTCATGGGCGAGAAGGAGATCGACACCGAGGACTACTGGCCCATCCGGTTCCTGAGTCTCCTCGCCGGAGAAATCCGCCGCATGCTCCTCATGCGCGAACGACTGGACGACCCGGCGGCCGGCTATTCCGTCGGAATGTCCTCCTCGGCCTTTCAAAACCGCGTTCTTCCCCGCCTGAAGGAGATGGACCGCGGGGCGGATCGGCGGCTGGCCTCGGGACATCCCTTTGCGGTCTACAAGCTCGCGGAGCGCGCGGCGCGATATCGCACGGAAGAGCTCGTTGCCGCACTCGCCCGCGCCGCGGACGTCGACGTCCAGCTGAAGAACTCGATCCCGCCGCTCGCCGCACTCTCCGCCTACGTCGGAAGCGTCATCGCGGGGGACTAGATGCGCGCAGCACACACCGCCAAAGACGGGAGGCGGCGCGCTGACGCGGGCCGCCCGGATGTCGGAGGGAACCGATGTCTACCTTGATATACGTGGCGGCGCGATGAATCGTTTCACCCTCTCCCTGGAGAATCGAGTGGCCCTCGTCACCGGGGCCTCCCGCGGGATCGGCCGGGCCGCGGCGAGGCTCCTCGCCGCCGCCGGAGCGCGCGTGGCGATCAACTATGCGCGGGACGCCTCGGCGGCGGACTCCGCGGTCGAAGAGATCCGCGCCGCGGGCGGAGAGGCGCGGGCGTTCGGCGCCGACGTCGCAGACCCGGCCTCGGCCCGAAAGCTCGTGGCCGACACGGTCGGCGCCTGGGGGAAGCTCGACGTCGTCGTCAACAACGCGGGAGTCTGGCCCGAGAATCCCGCGGGCTCGGGGGACCTGACGGCCTGGGACCTCGCCTTCGACGTCAATACGCGGGGGGCGTTCGTTGTGACCGACGCCGCGATCCCGCATCTGGAGAAGAGCGGCGGCTCGATTGTTTTCGTGTCGTCGACCGCGGGGCAGCGCGGCGAGGCCCGGCATTCGGCCTACGCCGCCTCCAAGGGCGCTCTGATCTCGTATACGAAGTCGCTCGCCACCGAGCTCGGCCCGCGCGGAATCCGCGTCAACTGCGTCGCTCCGGGCTGGGTGGACACGGACATGAGCGCCGAGCCGCTCGCCGATCCCGCCGCCCGCCTCGAAATCCTGGCCGCCATCCCTCTCCGACGCGTCGCCACCGCCGAGGACGTCGCCGGCGCGATCCTCTTCCTCGTTTCGGATCTGGCGCGCCACGTCCAGGGCGAAGTTCTGAACGTCAACGGCGGCAGCGTGCTCGCCGGGTGACGGGGCAAGCCGGCAATGGATCGTCCAAGACAGAACCTTCGGGCACGAGACTTGCTGCTTTCCTCTCGAAAGGCGTCGCCTTGATCGATTTGCTCGCTCTCGCCCTCGCTTCCCGCGTCGCGCTCGTGACGGGCGGCTCGCGCGGCGTGGGACGCTCCGTGGCGCTCACCCTCGCCTCGGCGGGCGCGAGGGTCGCGGTGAATTCCTCCGGAGGAGCGGCGGCGACCGAGTTCGTGGACGAAATCACCGCTGCCGGCGGCGAAGCCATCGTGGTGGACGCGGACCTCTCCCAGCCCGATCGGGGCGCCGAAGTCGTCGAGAGGACCGTCCGGGCGTTCGGGAGGCTGGACATCCTCATCAACAACGCCGGGCTCCTGAAAGCCAACGTTGCGGGGAACGCCGACCTCGACGCCTGGGACGCGCAGTTCGCCGTGAACACCCGAGGCGCGTTCGTCGTCACGGAAGCCGCGATTCCCTACCTCCTGCAGACGCGTGGATCGATCGTCTTCGTTTCTTCGACGGCGGCGCAGCGAGGCTCGAAGGGGCACTCGGCCTACGCCGCTTCCAAGGGGGCGCTGCACTCCTACATGAAGTCGCTCGCGACCGAGCTCGGTCCCTTCGGGATCCGGGTGAATTGCGTCGCTCCCGGATGGGTCGACACGGAAATGGTCAACGCGTCGCTCTCGGATCCGGCGACCCGGCAGCGGATCGAGCGGTCCATCCCGCTGGGCCGCGTGGCCACCGCCGAAGACATCGCCGGCCCGATCCTGTTTCTCGTTTCGGATCTCGCACGCCACATCCATGGCGAAGTGCTGAACGTCAACGGCGGAAGCGTTCTCGCCGGCTGAACGACGGCGCGGTTCCCGGGCGTCCCGGCCGGCGCATCGGCGCCTCTCATAAGATACGGGCGCTTTGTCGCGCAGCTGCGATCCCGCCCCGCGAGTTCCCGGTGTGACGGGAGGAATCCGGAGTCTCGATGGCGGACCGATCTCCATCGTTTGACGGCGCCGGGGCCGAGCGGCTCGGCCCGGGCGACCGGCGATTCATCGCCGCGTGTCTGATCGTGATCGTCGCCGGAGCGGCGATCACGGCGGGGCTCTTCCGCCGCGCGTTCCCCGAGGCCTCGATCGAGTTCCGCGTGAACCGCGCCCAGGCGCGAACGCTCGCGGAGGAGTTCCTCGCCAAGCGCGCCCACTTGCGGAAGGACTCGAGGTTCGCGGGCCGCTTCTCGGTCGACGACGATCCCAAGGTCTATCTCGAGCGGGAGCTCGGCCTCGAGAAGGCGGGTCGGCTGTATGGGACGGAGGCCAGGGTCTGGCGATGGGACATGCGCTGGTTCCGCTCCGGCGAGACGGAGCAGGAGAACGTCTCGATTACGCCGCGGGGAGACCTTGTCGGCTTCGAGTTCGTCCGGAAAGATGACGCCCCCGGGCCGCGCCCGGGCGAGAGCGAGGCGCGCGCCCTCGCCTCGGCCTTCCTCGCGGAACGAGGCCTGCCTCGGGACGCCCTGAAACAGATCGAGGCGACGCCCGTCTCGCGGCCGAACCGGACCGACTGGAACTTCGTGGACGAGCGCATCGGATCGAACCTGAAAGACGCGACGGTGCGGTACTCGACGACGGTCGCGGCGGGAGAAGTGTCGGCCTATCGGGAGTTCGTCCACGTCCCGGAGGCGTGGGAGCGCGACTACCGCGGTCTGCGCTCGAAGAACGAGACCGCGGGCGCGGTCGCAACACTCGGCCTCTTCGTCACCGTCGTGGCGATGCTCGTCGGGCTCGTTCGGCGGATCGTTCGGAAGGACGTGCGCTGGAAGCTCGTGGCCGGCTTCGGCCTCGTCGCCCTCGTTCTCTCTCTGCTTTCGACCTGGAACGGAATCTCACTGACGATCTTCGACGAATACGACACGGCGAGCTCCTTTTCGAGCTTCCTGACGAGCAAGATCCTGCTCGGATTCCTCGGAGCGATCGCCGTGGGCGCCGGGATCGCGTTCGTTGTGGCTTCGGCCGAGCCGGAGTACCGGGAACGCTTCGGGAGCCACCTCTCGCTCTCCGGCCTCTTCTCGCGACGCGGAATCGGAACGAAACGCTTCTTCCTCGGGGTCCTTCTCGGCTGGGCGCTCGTCGCGTTCTTCTTCGCGTACCAGGCGGTCTTCTACGTCGTGGCGGAACGGTTCGGAGCCTGGTCGCCCGCCGACATTCCCTACAGCGACATGCTGAACACCGCGGTTCCGTGGGCGACGGTCCTCTTGATCGGATTCCTCCCGGCGGTGTCGGAGGAGGGGATCAGCCGGATGTTCTCGATCTCGTTCTTGAGCCGGCTCGGCGCGGGGCGATTCCTGGCCGTCGTCGTCCCCGCTCTGATCTGGGGCTTCGGACACGCGGCGTATCCGAACCAGCCCTTCTACATCCGGGGACTCGAGGTGGGCCTCGCCGGGGTCCTGATCGGCGCCACCATGCTGCGTTTCGGAATCTGGCCCCTCCTCGTCTGGCACTTCAGCGTGGACGCGATCTACACGGCGCTCCTGCTGCTCCGCTCCGGGAACGCCTACTACGTCGTCTCCGGGGCGATCTCGGCCGGAATTCTCCTCGTGCCCCTCGCCGTCTCGCTCCTGCTGTACGCGCGGCGCGGCGGGTTCGCGGTCGAGACCGGCCTGACCAACCGCGACGAGGGGACCGCGCCGGAACCCGAAGAGGCCCCGGCGCCGCCGGCCGCGGCGCCGAGCGTGCGTCCGCTTTCATTGCGAGTCCGGGTCGCCGGAATCGTGATCGCTCTGGTCCTCGCCGGGACTTTCCTGCTGCCTTCCTCGCCCCCTTCCGAGCTGGTCCGGGACGATACGGGAAGGGGCCGCGCGCTCGAGCTCTCGGCGGCCTTCCTCCGTGCCAACTCCGTGCGCTTCTCCGGAGATCGGGACGTCACGTATCCAGGGACCGGCTTCGCCGAGTCCGAGGACGTGCGCGCGGCGAGCCCCGAGGAGCACGGGCGCATCCCGGGGTTCTCGGAAGCGGCGGCGAAATACGTCCTGAAGGAGGGGGGCCGCGAGGCCTTCGATCGCCTCGCCGGCCGCTCGTTGCCGGTCGCGCTGTGGGTCACGCGTTTCTTCCAGCCGGAGAAGAAGGAGGAGTGGAAGGTGCTCGTCGACGCGAAGCGCGCGCGCGTCGTCGGCTTCGTTCACCCTCGGGAGGAAGCGGCGCCGGCGGAGGGAGCCCTCTCTCCCGAGCGCGCGCGGGAGCGGGCGTTCGCCGCCGCCGAGGCCTTCGGTTATCCGGCCGGCGAGTACCATCTCGCCGACCTCGGCACGAAGGATCGCCCGAAGCGGCGCGACACGACCGTGATCCTCGAATCCCGCCCCCCCGGCGTGGGCGAGGCCCGCCCGAGACTGACCGCTGTTTTTCAAGGCTCCCGTCTCTCCGCGTTCCTTCCGAGCCTGCGGGTTCCCGAGACCTTTCTGCGGGCGTACCGGAAGCGTTCCTCTTTCGACTGGCTGCTCCTGGGTCTTCGTGTCGTGGCGATCGGTGGCATCGCCGGCGGTGCCTTCGTCCTCTTCCTTCGGCTCGTCCGGTCGCCGGGCTTCCGGTGGCGCGACATTGCGCCGCCCGTGGCGCTCGCGTCCCTCCTCGGCGCCGTCTCGATCGCGAACGGAATCCCGTCGGTCTTCCGCGCCTATCCGACCGAGTACCCGCTTCGGCTCTTCCTGATCAGCACGGGGGCGGCCCTCCTGATCGCCTGGCTCGCCGCGGTCCTCGGCGCCTGCGTCGGGTTCGTCCTGATCGGCGGCGCCCGGCCGGGATGGCGCTCGGCGCTCCGGGGAGGCGGATCGCTCTCCGACGCGCTCCTGCGAGCCGCGGTCGCCGCCGCGGGGCTCGCCGGTCTCTCGCATCTCGGAAGCTTCGCCGCGGAGAGGTTTCCGGCCGTGTTTCCCCCCGATCCGCAGCTTCCCGGCGCGCTCGCCGGAGCCTTTCCGGCGATCTCGGCGTTCTGGTCGGCGGCGCGGGACACTTTCTCGGTCGCCACGCTCGCGGCCGTCGTCGCCCTCGCCGCGAAGCGGGAGTTCTTCCGCAAACCGCTCGGTGCCGTCCTCGGAATCGGGGCGCTCGCCGCGACGGCCCTGCCGTCCCAGCTCTCGGGCGCGGGCGAGTTCGCGGCGGCTTTCGTTCCGGCCCTTGCCGCCGGCGCCTGGCTCGGCTTCTCCGCGCTGTTTCTGCTCGCCGACCACGCCGCCGCCTGGATCTTCTTCGGAATCTTCGCTTTCGGAGGACCGATCGTCGTGGAACTCCTCTCACAGGGAGCGCGCGCCGATCGCGTCGCGGGTGGGATCACGGCGGTCCTTCTGGCCATCGCCGCCGTCGCGCTTCTCGCCGGACGCCGGCGATCCGAGGCCACGCCGCCGGCCGAGGCCACCGCGCCGCCTCCGTTCGTGACGGGATGATCCTCCTCGTCGCCGCTTCCCTCCATCTCGCCGCCGCGACTCCGTCGGAACCGCCCGCGGAGGCGGCCCGGATCCGCCGAGAGGTTCGGGAGTGGCGCCAGCGCAACGAGGCGGCGATCCTCCGTTCTCTCGCCGATCTCCTCTCGATTCCGAACGTCGCGTCGGACGCCGCCAACATCGAGCGCAACGCCGGGGCGATTCGCCGCGCCTTCGAGGCGCGGGGCGCCCGAACGGAGCTCCTGCGCGTTGCGAATGCGCCGCCGGCGGTCTTCGCCGAGCTGCCGGCGCCGGGCGCGCGGCACACGGTCGTCTTCTATGCGCACTACGACGGCCAGCCGGTGCGGCCGGCGGAATGGGAGGGAGGCGACCCGTGGAAGCCCGTTCTCCGGGACGGACCCCTCCGGGAGGGAGGACGGGAGATCCCCTGGGAATCGCTCCCGTCGCCTCTGCCTCCGGAGGCGCGCATCTATGCGCGTTCTTCGAGCGATGACAAGGCGCCCGTCGTGGGGCTCCTCGCGGCGCTCGACGCCCTCGCTCAGGCGAAGCGCCGTCCCTCCGTGAATCTGAAGTTCTTTTTCGAAGGAGAGGAGGAGGCGGGGTCGCCGCACCTCCAGCAGATCCTTTCCGAAAACGCGCCGCAGCTGTCGTCGGATCTCTGGCTCCTCCTCGACGGCCCCGTCCATCAGACCCGGCGGATGGCGCTCTATTTCGGAGCGCGCGGCGTGACCGACCTCGAGATCACGGTCTACGGCCCATCCCGGCCGCTTCACAGCGGCCACTACGGCAACTGGGCAGTCAATCCCATCGCCGAGCTCGCGTGGCTGCTCACGACGATGCGCGACGACGATGGAAAGATCCGGATCGACGGATTCGCCGAGGCCGTCCGTCCACCGACCGAGGCGGAAAAGCGTGCCGTCGCCGAGGTGCCGCCGGTCGAGGAAGACCTCCGCAAGAGCCTCCAGCTCGGCCGCACCGAAGGGGCGGGGAAGCCGCTCGCCGAGCTCGTGCTCCAGCCCGCGTTGAACCTGCGAGGGATCGCGGGCGGGGCGGTCGGCGAGACGACCACGAACTCGATCCCGACGGAGGCGACGGCCTCGATCGACTTCCGTCTCGTGCCGGACCTGACTCCCGCGCGCGTGCGCGAGCTCGTCGAAGAGCACGTCCGGCGCCAGGGGTACACCGTCGTGCACGAGAACCCCACTCCGGAGGAGCGACTCGCTGGCGCGCGCTGCGCCCGGCTCGTCTGGGGACCCGGTTACCCCGCCGCTCGGGCGCCGATGGATCTGCCCGCTTCCCGCGCGGTGATCCGGGCCGTCGAGGAAGGAACCGGCGGCCCCGTGGTCCGCCTGCCGACGCTCGGCGGGAGCATTCCGATGTATCTCTTCTCCGACGTCCTCCACGCCCCGGTCGTGGGCGTCCCGATCGTCAACCACGACAACGATCAGCACGCCGCGAACGAGAACCTGCGTCTTCAGAACCTCTGGGACGGCATCGAGGTGTACGCCGCGCTGATCGCGGGGCTCGGAGGAGCCTGGGGGTCCGAGGCCGGGCGGTGACGCCTCCGGTCCTCGAGACCGAGCGGCTCCGGCTGCGCCCGTTCGCGCCGCTGGACGCGGCCGAGGTCCAGCGCCTCGCGGGCGCGCGCGAAATCGCCGATACCACCAAGAGGATCCCGCATCCCTACGGCGCCGGGGTCGCCGAAGCGTGGATCGCCACCCACGCGGCGCTCCACGAGGCGAATCGCGCGCTGACGCTCGCGATCGAGCGTCGCGGCGCGGCGCTTCTCGGGGCGATCGACTTGCGCCTCGACGAGGAGAACGCGAACGCCGAAATCGGGTACTGGATTCGCGTCGAAGAGTGGGGACGCGGCTACGCCACGGAAGCGGCCCGCGCCGTGATCGACTACGGGTTCGAGGCGCTCGGCCTCCACCGGATCTGGGCCGGCCACTTCGAGAGGAATCCCTCTTCCGGGCGCGTCATGGAGAAGCTCGGAATGGCACGGGAAGGGGTCCTGCGGGCGCACGTCCGAAAGTGGGGAAGGTTCGAGGACCTGATCGTCCGCGGCATCCTGCGGCCCGAGTGGGAGATTCACCGCCGGCCGTAGCGGGCCCGAAGCGGCCGCGCCGCGGGCGCCACGGGTCCTCCGCGGAAGGGTCGGCCCCCGCGTACAATCGCGCCGGAAAAGAGGTCGGGGGCGCCTCGGAGGGGAGAAGCGCCGGTTCCAGAGGAGGGACTTTGGGCAAGGGGGATCAGCGGAGCAAACGGGGCAAGATCCATCGCGGCACCTACGGAAAGCGCCGGCGCCGCAAGAAGAAAGCGGCGCGCAAGAAGGGGGCCGAGGCGCCGGCTCGGTGACGCTAGCGCCGCGCGCCGTCCCGATCCGGCGGCGGCGCGCGATGCCGGGAGATTTCGACGGCCCGCGCGTAGATCTCCCGGGAAGGGCGTCCGGTCTCCTTTCCCAGCTCTCTCGCCAGAGCGCGTTTGTCACGGCCGGCGTCGAGCGCCGCGGCGATTCTTCGGTCGAGAGTCTCGGCCGGGAGCGCGGTCGAAGCCGGTTCCCGTCCCTCGACGACAATGGTGACCTCGCCGCGAGGCTCTCCGCGCCCCGAAAAGAGCGCCGCGAGCTCGGGAAGCGTTCCGCGCGCCGACTCCTCGTGGACCTTCGTCAACTCCCGCGCGACGCATGCCCGGCGCGGACCGAGCAGGCGCGCGGCGTCCTCGAGCGACTCCCGAAGCCGGTGCGGCGCTTCGAACCAGACGATCGTCTCCTCGCGCTCGCGAAGACGCTCGAGAAATCGCCTCCTCTCGCCCGCGCGCGCGGGCAGGAAGCCCAGGAAGAGGTGCGGCACGGCGGCCAGTCCCGAGACCGCGAGCGCCGCCGCCGGCGCCGAGGGGCCGGGAAAGACGCGAATCGGGTATCCAGCCTCGGCCGCCGCCGCCACGAGCCGGCTTCCCGGGTCGGAGGTCCCCGGCATACCCGCGTCCGAGACGAGCGCGACCCGCTCGCCGCGCTCGAGCCGGGCGAGCAGCTCCCGGATGCGAGCGTTCTCCCGTGGCGCCGGGCAGGAGATCCGCGGAGCGCGAAGACCGAATCGGGCGGCGAGCTTCGCGGTCACTCGGGTGTCCTCGCAGAAGATCGCGTCCGCCTCCGACAGCGCGCGTCGGGCCCGCGGCGAGAGGTCCTCGAGATTGCCGATCGGCGTTCCGACGATCCAGAGCTCGCCGCGGCTGCCCGGCCCCGACATGCCAGGGCACCATAGCACGCGCGCCGCGCGACGGCGGTTATCATGCCGCGGTGCGCTCGCGGTGGCCGCGCCGGCTCTCGCTGCTCATCGCCCTGGCTGCCGCGGCGCCGGCGACGGCGGCGCTCCTCGACTGGGTCGCCGCGAGTGTCAACGACGTCGCCATTCCGGAATCCGTGGTTCGCCGGGCGATGGTCCTTTCCGGTCTGCCTCGCGCGAGCGGCGAGACGGACGCGGTATTCCGCGGCCGCGTGCTCGAGGCGCTCATCGATCAGCAGCTCCAGTACGAGGAGGCCCTCCGGTTCGGGCCCGAGCCTCCCGACGCCCGCGAAATCGAGGAGGCCATGAAGAAGGTGTCCGACCGCCTGCGCGAAGAGGGGAAGGACCCGGCGAGGGAGTTCGCCGCCGCGGGGATGACCTCGGACGACGTGCGGGCCTCCGTGGAAAGGCAGCTCGTCGTCCAGAGATACCTGCGCGAGCGATTCCGCCCCGGCACGCTCGCGGACGAGCAGCGCGCGCGCGTCGAATACGACGAGCGGTTCGCGCCCGAGAGACGCGCCGCCGGGCAGTCCGTTCCCCCCTTCGACGAGGTCGCCGAGCAGATGCGCGCCCGCGCGCGCGAGCGCAGCTTCGACGACGAGGTCGAGAAGTGGGTCAAGGAGCTGCGGGACAAGGCGCGGATCCGGATCTATCCGACGCCTTCGGCGTCGGCCGCCGAGCCGGGTCCGCTCGTGCCGCTCGAGCAGGCGCCGCGTCCGGCGCCGACGGCGGGGCCGCGCTAAGGAGCCGCCGACTCAGCCCGGCGGCCAGGCGAAGCCGCGGCCGCCCAGCAGGTGAAAGTGGAGGTGGAAGACGGACTGTCCCGCCTCTTCGCCGTTGTTGACGACCAGCCGGTAGTGGTCGAGGGAACGGTCCCGGGCGATCGCCGCCGCTCGGGAGACGACCTCCCCGATGAGCGCCGCGTCGGCGGCGTCGGCCTCCGCGAGTCGAGAGATGTGCTTCTTCGGAATGACGAGGACGTGGGTCGGCGCCTTCGGCGCGATGTCTTCGAAGGCGTAGACACGCTCGTCTTCGAATACCTTCCGGGACGGGATCTCGCCGCTCGCGATCCGGCAGAAGAGGCAGTCGGCCATCGCGACGAGTCTATCCCCGGGTCCGGCGGACCCGGGCGCCGAGCCCGGCGAGCTTCTCCTCCATCCGGTCGTAGCCGCGGTCGAGGTGGTACACGCGCTGGACCGTCGTCTCGCCCTCCGCCGCGAGACCCGCCAGTACGAGCGCGGCCGAGGCGCGCAAGTCGCTCGCCATCACCTGTGCGCCCGTGAGACGCGACGGACCCTCGACGATCGCCCAGCGCCCTTCGAGGCGGACGTTCGCTCCCATCCGCTGGAGCTCGGCGACGTGCTGGAAGCGGTTCTCGAAGATCGTCTCGGTCACCGTCGAGACGCCGTCGAGGCTCGTCGCGAGCGCCATCCACTGCGCCTGCAGGTCGGTCGGGAACCCGGGATAGGGGGCGGTGGCGATATCGTGCGCCTGGAGGGCGCCCTCCGCGCGCACATGGAGGCTCTCGGACCCGGTCTCGACGGCGGCGCCCGCGGCCGCCAGCCGCTGGGTCAGCGCCGAGAGATGCGCCGGGCGGCATCGGGCGACCGCGACGTCGCCGCGTGTGAGCGCGGCGGCCAGAGCGTAGGTTCCCGCCTCGATTCGATCCGGCACGATCTCGTGGCGGGCGCCCCGCAGGGACTCGACCCCTTCGATCGTGATGCGCGAGGTGCCGTCCCCGGCGATGCGGGCGCCCATGGCCCGCAGCAGGTCGGCGAGGTCGGTAACCTCCGGCTCGCGGGCGGCGTTGACGAGCACGGTCGTGCCGCGCGCGAGGGTGCCCGCGAGAAGGGCGTTCTCGGTGCCGGTCACCGTGACGGTCTCGAACACGATCTCCGCGCCGGTCAGTCGCGCGGCGCGCGCCTCGACGTAGCCGTGCTCGAGGGCGACCTCCGCTCCCATCTTGCGAA
>JBKPSZ010000176.1:0-12220 GCA_046735265.1 Acidobacteriota bacterium
GATGGCGATCGTCCTCTTTGCCACGAGCCGGCCCGTGTTCGACGCGATGCGATACCCGCTCCTCCTCGCGGGGGCGGCCGCCGTCGCGTATGGCCTCGTCTTCGCCTTCCGGCTCGCGCGGGCGAGCGCCGGCGACGCGACCCCGAAAGGCCGCGCGTTCGATCTGAGGATCTCGCTTCTCTTCGCCGTGACCGTTTCGGCGATTCTGTTTCTCGGCGCCGCCGTCCAGCGCTGGCTCGGCCCGAGCGGCCTCGTGGTCGCGGTCGGGTTGGCCGGCTTCGCCGACGCGCACGCGGCCGCGATCTCCGCCGCTTCTCTCGTTGCGGCCGGGAAGATCGCGGCGACGGACGCGGTCGTGCCAATCCTCGTCGCGATGTCCACGAACACCGTCGGCAAGGCCGTGGCGGCCGTGACGGCGGGCGGGCGCCGGTTCGCGGCGCAGACGATCCCCGGGCTCCTCCTGATCATCCTCGCCGCCTGGGCCGGCTTTCTGATGCTTCGCTGAATGACGGTTTCCCCGCCCCGGCGGCGGCTCCATCGCGATGCGTTCCCGGGTCTCGGGCGGCGGGTCGAAATGATGACAATGCATCATCCCGCGGAGGTCGCCGGACCGCTACCGTTGTCCCGATGAAGATCCTGGCCGCCACGGACGGCTCGCGCGGCGGCAGCGCAGCGGTGCGATTCGCCGCCCGCGTCGCAGCCGGCCGCGGCGACGGCGAGCTGATCGTGTTGACGATCGCGCGGCCTTCCCGAGTGGAGGAATCCGCGGAAGAGACTCGACGACGCGCCGAGAAGATCCTTCAGTCGGCGGCGCGACACGCGCGGCGGTCGAAGGAGAACGCGCGGTTCGCGGTCGTCCCAGTCAGACCCGGGTCGCCGATTCCGGACGCGATTTCCCGGGAAGCCGAGCGCGTGAAGGCGGACCTCGTCGTCGTCGGCAGCGAAGGCCGCGACACGTTGAACGAGTGGGTCCTCGGAGGCACGGCGCTGCGCTTGGTCTTCGTCTCGCGACGCCCGGTGACCGTGGTCCGACCGCCGCGCCGTCGAAATCGCGCCTAGGCGGTCGGGGCGCCCGCCCGGCCGGTCCGGGGGTGTAGTCTTGAGATCTCGATCCAATCCGATGCCCGTCGCGTCCGACGCCCTCGATCGAATTGCCCGAAGCGGAGACGCCGTCTTCGCCATCGACTCCGCAGACCGGATCATTCTCTGGAACCGCCATTGCGAGGAGCTGCTCCAGCGGCCGGCGCGGAGTGTGCTAGGCAAGCACTGCTACGAGGTCCTGGGCGGGAGGGATGCCCACGGCAACGTCTACTGCTACCGAAGCTGTCCCGTCGCGCATCAGGCCCGAGACATGCCTCAGGAGCCGGTTCACCGGTTCCCGCTCTCCGTTGACGTCGGCAAGAAGGGCCCGCAGTGGTTCGAGGTCTCTCTCTTCTCGATTCCCTCCTACCATCCGGCCCTCGCGACGGTCGTGCACGTCCTGCGGCGGGAGAACGAGTCTCCCTCGGCGCTCGAGAGACACCTCGCGAGCGAGGCCCAAGCGCGCGAGCCGCTCTGGCCCCTGATCACGAAGGAAGGGGAGCCGGTCTCCCTGACCGCCCGCGAGAAGGAGATTCTCCGCAGCCTGTCGGAGGGGCTCTCGACACCGGCAATCGCCAAGAAGCTCTTCATTGCCCCCGTCACGGTGCGCAATCACATCCAGAACATCCTCCACAAGCTCGACGTGCACACGAAGCTTGCGGCGGTCGTCTTCGCCTACCAGCACCACCTGATCTGAGGCGAACTCTTCGCTAGAGGATTCGGACGTCCCGGCCGGCGATGTCCCGGCAGAAGCGCTCGAGGGCCCGATTGTCGAAGGCGTTCCATCCGTCGCAGGCGCAGTGTTCGCGAGTCTCGACGTCGCAGCACAGGCGGGTGCCGGCGACTTCTTCGCGTCCGGCGTGATAGAGGCTGACCAGCCGCTCGAGCTCCGCGCGCGTGATGCCGGGGCGCTTGCGCGCGATCCAGTCGAAACGGCGGCGGAACTCCTCGTCGGAGAGATCGCGGAAGCCCCGGCACAGGATCCCGAGACGGCCGGCGACCTCGCAGAGACAATGCTCCGGATCGGTCATCGTTTCCAGGCGTGAGCGCAGGAGCTCGATCGCTTCGGGCCGGGACATCGATTCGCGGGCCGGAATTTCGGCGGTCATGTGATGAGGTTGCCACGGGCACGTTGGCACCGCCTGATGCGGATGAACCAATCTGGCTCGGAACGCGAAAGTTTGCCTGAGCGGAAGCCCCGGCGCGTCACGCCTTTCCGAGTCTCGTTCGGAGGATCTCTCCGACGAGGATCGAGGCCGGGTAGAGGATCTCCTCCTCGGTCTGAGCGTGCAGGATCATCTTCCTCGCGAAGTTGGCGTACCCGGGATGTCCCTCCTGCTGCGCCACCTGCATCAGCTTCCGAAGCGCCTCGACGATCAGTGCGTGCTCTTCCAGCATGCGCGGCAGCTCGGCCTTCAGGGTCTCGGCCAGATGCTGGTACCGCTTCATGTCCGGCGAAGCCTCGCCGACCGCCAGTCGGGGAAGGAGCGTCAACGGAGGAATCGCGAACTCTTCCTCGAGAAGGATGTGCGGCCGAAGGACTTTCAGAACCTCGCGCGCGGCCTCCGCGATCTTGCCGCCCGCAGCCGCCGCAGTCGCGAGCTGTTCGCGCAATTCCTCATGCTCGATCTTGAGGCACTCGGGCACTTCGTGTTTCACGAACTTCCCTCCCCCTTCGCTCGAGCCGGCGTTCCCTTCAAACGTCTAACCCACAAGGCGGCGGGCTTCCCGACTCGAATCGGCGTACCATTCTCGCCAACCGAGGACGACCGCGGCAAGCAGGAGAGAGGCGACCAGGATGAGAAACAAGAAGGCCATGCCCGGTGCGCTCGCATTGTCCGGGTTCGACGGGCTGCTCGACGGACCGAGGCCGAACCACCAGAGGCAGAAGACTCCGAGATACAAATAAAGAACAAACGCATCGATCAGGGCGCCCATCTTTCCGAGGACGGCCGCCCGCAGGAAGAGGAGAGCGAGCCCTCCGAGTGCGAAGGGAACCCATCGCAGACCGGCGGCAGGTTCAAAGTCTCGCCAGATACGCATGCGAAGGAGCGGAAGCGTCAGTACTGCCGATGCGACCAAGAAAAGCCGTGGCGGAGAGTCGAGCGGCCGATCCAGGAACCGACTGATTCGTTCGAAGTAATTCCCCATGAGCCCTCCCTTCTTGCGAGTCGTCGGGCGCTAAGGGCACGATCCCGCAGAGCCAGTCCGGTCGCCTGATTCGAACGCATCAGGCATCTGGTTGGTCGATGGTTCTAGTGTCTTCCCATGCTTCGAAGCGTCGAGCTCGAGATCGAGCTCTTCTGCCGGGGAATCCGGATCGATCCGAGCTGTCGGGTCGGAGAAGACGGCCGGAGGATCTCGCGCACGCGGGCCGGCCTGGGGTCCGGCCTCGAGCTCGTAATCCCGGATCGCCGCAAGCCCATCTGGGCCAACGCGCCCGTCGCGGAGCCGTTCGCCGCGAGGTCCCCCTTCGTCCTGATCAAGGAGAATGGGGACTACTGGATTGTGGACGAGCGCAGCGGCGACGAATATCCGGTTCACATCCCCGAGGAGCCCGCCTGGTATGCGCAGACGACCTCGTCGGGGATCGCGATGAATCGGATCGGCGTACTTCAGGGCAACTATCTCGGTGTCTATGTCTCCAACCGCTGCCTCTACTGGGCCTCGACACCGTCGCGCGCCTGCAAGTTCTGCACGACCGGCAAAAACGTCGGCGTTTCGGAGCAGGCGAGAAAGAAGGTCGAGGACGTCGTCGAGGTCGCGAAAGCGGCGCGTGAAGAGTCGGGAGCCATCTTCACGCACCTGAACACGGGCTATCACTTCGAGGAGGTGGACAAGCTCGAAGCGATCCACGGCTTGCGTCAGTGCGAACCGTTCGTGAAGGCGCTGCGGGAGGCGGTCGGCGGCTTCATCGGAGTGCAGTGCATGCCGGTCCCGCGCAGGAGATTCGCGGAGTACGACGACCTGATCGAAGCCGGGGCGGACCACTTCTCCTTCTGCTACGAGTTCGAGGACCCGGATGTCTTCGCGCGCCTGTGCCCCGGCAAAGCGGAGACGCTCGGCCAGTCCGGTTTCTTCGAGGCCATGGAGTACACGGCCGGCAAGCTCGGGCCCGGCCGCGTTTCGGGCGAGATCATCGCCGGCCTCGAGCCGATCGAGGCCACCAAGCGCGGCATCGATCGCATCGTCGGAGCCGGCGCCTTTCCTACGGTCTGTATCTTTCGACCGACCGTCGGCAGCGAGCTCGAGGACCAGCCGCCGCCCGATCCCGGCGCCATGAAAGACGTCTTCGCCCACCTCTGGGAAGCCTGTCGGGACGCGGGACTTCCGATCGGCGTTCTGCCCATCGAGGTGTCCCTCGTCGTGCAGCCGGAGGAGGCGGCCGGCCTCGCGACGGGCGAACCCGCGGACTGGTTCTATCGCGCGAAGCTCTCGACCCTCCGCGCCCTCGCGCGCCCCTACGTCGCCTGGAAGAAACGGCCGCGTGCGTCCCGCCGGCGCGCAGTCGCCTAGGGCTCGGGGGCGATCGCCTCGAGAGCTTTCGCGTTCCGGATCAGGAATCCCGCCTTCTCGGTCTCGACGAGACCCTCCTTCTGCCACCGGCTCATGACCCGGATCGCGGTCTCGATCGTCGTGCCCGCGAGATCGGCGATTTCCTGGCGGCTGAGTGGGAGGGGAACGAAGAGTCCGTCCGCCCGCTTCTCTCCCATCCGGGACGCGAGTGTCGAGAAGAGGCGCGCCGTCCGATATTCGACCGAGCCGGTCATGTCGGCCAGGCGCCGATTCAGCGCCATTAGGCGCAGCGTCAGGCCCGCGAGGAGGCGTCGGGTGATCTCGGGCCGCTGCCCGATCAGTTGAAAGAAGGCCTTCTCCGGAATCGAGATCAGGCCGGAGGGCTCGATCGCGACGGCGGTCGCAGGAAAGGGGCGGCGCTCGAATGCCGCGACGGCTCCCACGGGCTCGCCCGGCCCGAGGATCTCGAGGATCAAGTCGCGCTCCGGGCCCGCTTTGACGATCTTGACGCGTCCGAGGAAGAGAAAGTGGATCCGCTCGGCGGGATCTCCCTCGTGAAAGATCGTCTCCCCCTTTTCGAAGGCGGAGAGCTCACAGAGAGGGGAGATCGCGGCGCGGTCCTCGCGGGAGAGCGGGGCGAGGATCGGGACAGCGTCGAAAGGGACGGGCGGACGATCCGGCATGGATCGCTTTTGAGGCGTGAGACTCAACCGCCGGACGCGACGTGCCCGCGCTCGAGCGTCTCGGGGCGCGAGTGCGGGTGCGAGCGGCACCAGGTGCAGTCGCAGCCTGAGAGCGCGCACCCGGGCGGATCGCGTCGAGAGCGGGTCTGGCGCCTTGCGAGCGGAAACACGAGCCGCTTGCAGAGAGAGGAAGCGTAGTGGTGCCGCAGCCACTGGCGCGCGTCGGCGGATTTCGCGATCGACCGCATCAGTCGGACGTAACCGCGGTCGGCCATCTTCGAGAAGGCGTAACGGTTCACGATCGAAACGCGCAGCTGCGCACCGAACCGGCGGCGCCAGAGACCGTCGTACTCGCGCGGATGTCCGGCGACGAGAACCCTGGCCGCGAGATGCCCCGAGAGCATCGCGAGCCGCATCCCGAATCCCCACAGCGCGTCCTGGAACCCCGCCGCCTCGCCGGCGAAGAGGAGCGCTCCGTGGCGCGCGGTCGAGGGATACAACACGTTGCCCGTTCCGCCGAACCGCACCGGATTCGACATCCGCAGGCCGGCCTTCGCCTGAAAGAAGGCGATCGTCCGGTCGAGGTACTCCCGCTCGCGATGGAAGTCGTCGAAGAGGCAGACTGCCACCGTCCCGCGACCCCGCGAGACGAGCAGATAGGCGTAGCCCTTCGGAGCGAGCCGGTCCGAAAGGACGGCGAAGATTCCGTCGGCACGTTCCGTACGAAAGACGTAGCCCACCGCGATCG
The DNA here is from genome assembly GCA_046735265.1 of Acidobacteriota bacterium. Taxonomy (GTDB): domain Bacteria; phylum Acidobacteriota; class Thermoanaerobaculia; order UBA5066; family Gp7-AA6; genus DATBFU01. The sequence continues at coordinate 6,028 of JBKPSZ010000176.1, forward strand.
CGTCGGGCCCTCGCGGACCTCCCGCGACGATGCCCCCTTCGGGAAGCCGCGTGATCGGATCGCGGAATCGGATCTCGACGCCGGCCGCGAGCGCCTGCGCCTTCAACTGCTGGTCGAGCGTCCCGGACTCCCGGCCCCGGCGAACCAGGTAGAAGAGCGGCTCGGGGGAGCGGTAGGTGTACTCGCGCCCCTCCGGGTCGTAGAAGGTTCCTTCGCGGCAGGGCTGCGCACCGAAAGCGAGATCCACGCCGAGGGAGCCGAGCTCGTCGAGGACGTCCCGGGGCGTCGTCCAGTTCTCGATGCCCTGCAGGTCGCCGTGGAACCTCGCGCCGACGTCGGGACGCTGTTCGTGGACCACGGCCTGGCGCCCCGCGCGCGCCGCGGTCAGCGCCGCGGTCAGACCGGCCGGGCCCGCGCCGACGATGTGGATGGCCTCGCGGGATTCGCCCACCAAGCAGGCAATCGTAAGAGGTTTCCCGCCGGCGGTAAATCGGAAATCGGCGGACAGCCCGGCGCGGGCGACCCCGCGCGCGCAGAATTGTCGCTTTATCGAACCGGCAGTGTCGACACGAACCCGGCGGGAGCCGCGGCCATCGAGCTCTGCGGCCGCTCCCCCTCTCCATTCATGGTTCGAATCAAGTTGAAGACGAAGAGAAGAAGAGCCGCCACGACCGGAACACCCATGAAGGATCCGACCTCGTAGAAAACCGGCCGGAAGGCCGCCGGGTACTGCAGGAGCCGCATTCCGACGCCGCCGAGGAGCAGCGCATACGTGGCGACGGCCATCCGGGGCGACCAGAGGGTCTTGCCCGAGAACACGGGGAGGATACGGAAGCTCATCCCGACGATCAGAAGGGTCGAGAATCCGATGGTGAAGACGTGGCGGGCCGCATCGGACCACCAGAGATTCTGCGCCGGCAGCTTCGTCGCCCGCGACAGGACGACCGCCAAGATTTCGAGCATGGCCCAGAGCGCCAGGCATCCGAAAGCGGCTCGGATCGCTGCCGTGGGTGCGCCCGGAGTTCGGAGCGCCGGCATCTGCGCGCGACGCCAGAGAAAGCCGTGGCCGAAGAGAAACACGAGCGCGGAAAGAGCGGCCAGGACGAGCCCCGAGTCGCGCAGGGCGAGCGCGGCCGAAAAAGGGACGCCCGGAAGGTACGAACCGAGCGCGAGGGCGACTCCGCACGCCTGGGCGACAAGTGCCGCCTCGGGCGTCCGGCGTCGCGCCGGCCCCACTCCGAGGAAGAGAGAAACCACGCGGTTTCCGAACCCGTAGATCCACGCGAGCAGGAAGCCGTAGAGCGCGGCGAAATAGAAGGGTTCGGTCAGGCCGACCGGAAGCGCGGTCTCCAGGTGTCCGGCGAGCCAGAGGCCCGGCACGGCGTTGACGGCCATCGCTGCGAGGAAGCAGATCGTCCCGAACCGGATGAACCGCAGCATCGGATCGCCCCGCCCGTACTTTCCTGTGCGGGCCCGCGAAAGGAGGTCGAAGACGAAGCGAGAGAAAAGGAGCGCCGAGGCACCCTCGAGCCCCGCGGAGAGAAGAGAAAGGAGACGTCCGGCCGGCTCGACGTTCCAGGGCTGTCCGAGGTTTCGCAGGAGGACGCCGGCGAACATGAGCCAGAAGGCGGGCAGGGCGGCGCGCGACCGCTCGGCGCTGATTCCGAGAATCCGCGGGAGCGCGTGGAACGCGATCCCCATCAGGAAGAGCGCCGCGAATCCGAGGACCTGGGTGTGACCGTGGATCTGGCGATGGGAGATCGGCACCTCGGCGCCGGCGGCGATCCGCAGCAGATTGATCATCCCCGTCGTCGCGCCGAGCGTCAGAGTGAGGAGGAGGGAGCCGAGCAGGAAGTGGGGGGAGAACGCGCGCGGCGGGGCAGTCGCCGGAGAAGGGACCGCCGAGGGGGCGGTTTTCGCGGCGGCCTCCCGGACGTCCCGAAGGAGGTCCTCGAGCGGAAGCCGGTGAACCGTCGCGAACCACGCGAGCGGCTCGTCGGGTCCGTCCTCTCCGCCGCAGTCGCCCATTCCATACTTCTCCAGAACCGGCACGGTTCCCGGAAAGCGCCGGCGCAGCTCGCGAATCGAAATGCTCGGGGGAACGAGGTCCTCCCCGGCGGTATCGCGGCCGGCGGCTTCGAGGTCGCCGAGGACCCGCGAAAGCGGGAGACCCCGCGCCGCGCAGGCGTCTTCCAGCGAACGTTCGCCGCCGCAGCAGGAATCGAGACCGTGGGAGGCGAGGATCGCGCGGGAAGCGGCATCCCGGGACGCGAGCTCCCGAACCAGCATCTTCGAGACGTTTCTCGTCATGTCCCGATTCGACCCGATCGGATCGGGCCCGGGTATGACGCGCGTCATGAGGACGCAAAGACTCGAACCGGGCGGCTATGACGTCGAGCCGGCCCCCGCGCGCTGCCGCTCGACCTCGATTCGGTGATAGTCGGAGAGGGCGCGCCGGACGATCTTCTGCAGGCTCCGGCGCCGGCGCGCCGATCGGATCCGTTCCCACTCCGCCAGCCCGGCCTTTCGGCACCGAACGGTCTCGCGCCAGAGGAGATCCACCGCTCTCCTCCACCTTCGCTGGAGAATCGCCGCCGTCCGCTCGAGAGTGTTCTCCATCAGAGCGTCAATTCTCCCTCGAATCGCCGGCCGGCAGAGCGAATTCCTCGGCGACCCGGACACTCCCGAATGATGCATCCGCATCAGGTCGCCGGATCGCCTGCGCTCTAGGCTCGACTCATGCGGCCGTCCCCGCGGCTCGTTCTCGGCGCCCTGGCGATGCTCGGCGTTCTGGCCGCCAGCGCCGCGGCCATGGATCGGACCGTCGCGGCGGCGACTCCCCGTTTCGTCGACGCGACGCGGCAGGCCGAGGAGTTCATCGGCTATGCGCGGACGATCGTCCTGACCGCGTCTCAGCAGGAACTGCGGGATCGCGTGCTCGGGTGGATCCCGGCGGCCTGCTGCTCGAAGTTCTCTGCCCGGACCTGCTGCTGCCCGTGCAATCTGGCGAAGACGGTCTGGGGGCTGGCCAACTTTCTAATCGTACGCCAGGGAGCGACCGCCGCGGCGCTCGAGCAGGGAGTCCGGTCCTGGCTGAGATTCGTCAATCCCCGGGGTTTCTCGGGCAAAGCCTGCGACGAGCCGGGCGGCTGCGCCAGGGCGTTCGCCCAGGACGGTTGCGGCGGAATGGACGAAACGAAGTTGATCGCGGCGCGGCCGGCGGCGGCGGATGGAGGTCAAGGGCATGGAAGTTCGGCGCATTCCCGGCGATGACGTGTCGGGCACCGACCGCAGGCCGGTCTGGTCCCGCCCGGAAGCGATCGAGCGCCTGCGCGAAGCTCTTCGCTGTCTCGTGGACGAGAACCACACGATCTGCGAGGTCGCCGCGGAGCGTCGGATCTTCTGCCGGGGATTCCGGCGCTGGCCCGACTCCGAGTTCGACCGGCGCTGGAGGCCGGCGCTCGGACGCAGCACGCATCTGACGCGCGCCCAGATGGAAGAGCTTGCCAACCTCTGGCAGATCGCGGAACAGGTTCGGCACCGCGTGGGATTCGCGTGCGACGCACAAACCTCTCGCGGGCCATGTCGGGGCTGGGACGAATTCTCCAACGACGACCTCGCCCGCCAGTGCAACGACGTCATCGGCCTCGACGTGATTGTGACGGCGTAGACGTCGGCCCGCGACACCTCCCGGTCCGATCCCTCCCAAGATAAGGAAAGCGGCCGGAGGATCCGGCCGCTTCGAGGCCGCCCCGTCGGGCGGCGGCTCCGCGTGCGCGGAGTCATTTCACGCGAGCCTGACCTCGATCGCCTTCGTCTGCGCCTTCTCCGTCTTCGGCAGGAAGACGCGAAGGACGCCGTCCTTGAATTCCGCCGAGATCTTGATCGCATCGGCGTTCTCGGGGACCGCGAAGGTCCGGAGGAAGGTGCCGTACGAGCGCTCGATCCGGTGAAACTTCCTTCCCTTCTCTTCCTTCTCCTGCTTTCTCTCCCCTTCGATCGTCAGAACTCCGTTCTCGACGGTGACCTTCACGGACTCCTTCGGAATGTCAGGGAGTTCCGCCTTGACGAGATAGAACTTCTCGGTTTCTTCGATGTCGACCGCGGGCGTCCAGTCCGCCAGCTTGAGGACTTCCTTGTCGACCGGCCGGGTCCACGTTCCGAAGAAGCGGTTCAGCCGGTCGGACATTTCCTCCATTTCCCGATAGAAGGGCTCGCCAAGCCCGAACGGGCGGAAGGGGAGCGTCGGCTCGCGACGAATCAGATTGAAGTTCATGGCAACCTCCTTTTCTCTTTCGCGCCGAGCTTCGCCTCTGCGAGCGAAATCTCCGTGACGCGAATGCATCAATCGGATCCGAGCAGGCGATCTCCGCCTTCTGCTATTCTTTCGTCCCGCCCAATGCGAGTGCTCGGGATCCACCCTCCGGCCCGGCCGTTGCCCGAGAACCTGCGGATTCTGGACTCCCTGGCACGTGACTTGCGCTGGACGTGGCGGCCGACTCTTCGCGCGGTGTTCCAGACGCTCGACGCGGACGGCTGGGAACGGACGGGCGAAAACCCCGTCGCGCTCCTGGCGGAATGTCCCGAGGAGCGGCTCGCCTGGGCCGCTTCCGACCGCTCCTTCCTGACCCTCCTCGCCGCCGTCTCGACCGAGCTCGGCATCGAAGACGACACGCAGCCCGCGCACCCGGCCGTGCGGGCTCTGCGACAGAGGGGGGATCTCGTCGCCTACTTCTCCGCCGAGTTCGGCCTGACCGAGATCCTGCCCATCTACGCCGGCGGCCTGGGGGTCCTCGCCGGCGACCACCTGAAGTCCTCGAGCGATCTCGGCCTCCCTCTGGTCGGCGTCGGTCTCTTCTACGCGCGCGGCTACTTCCACCAGTTGATCGACCGCCAGGAGGGGCAGCGCTCTGTGGACGCGGCGCTCGACCCCGATCGGCTCCCGATGTCGCTCGCGCGCGGGGAAGGGGGCGCTCCGCCCGCCGTCACCGTGACGGTCGGCGAGCGTGACGTCCGGATTCTCGTGCGCCTCGTCACCGTGGGACGCGTCCCGCTGCTCCTCCTCGACACGAACTTCGAGGAGAACCACCCGGACGACCGCGAGATCACCGCGCGCCTCTACGGCGGCGACCAGGAAACGCGCATCCGGCAGGAGATCGTGCTCGGCATCGGCGGGCTGCGCGCCCTGGAGGCCATGCGCTGGCGGCCCACGATCCGGCACTTGAACGAGGGGCACGCCGCGTTCGTGGGTCTCGAGCGAATCCGGCAGATCGTCGGCGAGGAAGGTCTCTCCTTCGCCGACGCGCGCGACCTCGCGGCCGCGGGCAACGTCTTCACGACGCACACCCCCGTTCCCGCGGGGATCGATCGCTTCACCCCGGCGTTGGTCAAGAAGTACCTCACGAGCTACGTGCCCGGAGCGGGCCTCGATTTCGACGACTTCCTCAAGCTCGGCCAGGAGTCTCCGGGCAAGCCCGAGGAGCCGTTCTCGATGGCCGTCCTCGCCCTCCGTCTGTCCGGCCACGCCAACGCCGTGTCCCGTCTGCACGCCCGCGTCTCGCGGCGCCTGTGGCTCGGACTCCTGCCGGAGCTCGCCGACGAGGACGTTCGCATCCGCGCGATTACGAACGGAGTCCACGCTCCCACGTGGACCGATCCGCAGATCGCGAGCCTCTCCCTCGTCGAGAATCCCCGCTCCGCCGATCCGCTCGCGTTCTGGCGCCGCCACGAAGGGCTGCGGGCGAGCCTCGTCGCCGACTGCCGACGCCGGATCGCCGAGGCGCGGCGGGCGGCCGGTGCTGCGGCCGAGGAGGTCGAGGAAGCCTGGCGCCTCCTCGATCCCTCCGTGCTGACGATCGGGTTCGCGCGGCGTTTCGCGACCTACAAGCGCGCCACGCTGCTGTTCCGCGATCCGGAGCGGCTCCGGAAGATCCTCCACGCCGGCCCGGCGCAGATCCTGTTCGCCGGGAAGGCGCACCCGCGCGACGAGGCGGGAAAGGAACTTCTGCGCGCCGTCTCCCACTACGCCGAGATGCCGGAGTTCCGCGGCCGCATCCTCCTCCTTCCCGACTACGACATGGGGCTCGCGCGCACGCTCGTCTCCGGCTGTGACGTCTGGCTGAACAACCCGGTCCGTCCCCACGAGGCTTCCGGGACGTCGGGCATGAAGGCGGCGATGAACGGCGTCCTGAAT
>JBKPSZ010000177.1:0-3486 GCA_046735265.1 Acidobacteriota bacterium
GTCGATGCCCTGCTTGAGCACCTTGTCTCGGTCGACCGCGATGAACTGCTGCGGAACGCGGGGCAGGAACGTCGTGTTCACCGTCGCCAGCTCCGGCTGCTTGCGCGCGGCCGCGAGGAATTTGTCTACGTTCGTGGCGAGGAACTCCACGGTGCCGCCGGAACGGTCCTCGAGAATGAGCGTGAATCCGCCGGATGTTCCGAGACCGGGGATCGCCGGCGGCGAGAAGGCGAACGCCACCCCCTGAGGAAGGCCCGCGAGCTGCCGGTTCAGGCTATTGCGGATGAACTGATACTGCTCGTCCCGCTTCTTGCGGTCCTTCCATTCCTTCAGCGTGACGAAGAAGAAGGCGTTGTAGGTCGACCGGGTGAGGCTGAGCAGGCTGAACCCGATGACGCTGGTGGACGACTCCACTCCGGGAGTCCGGGTTAGGAGCTGTTCGAGCTCCCGGGCGGCGGCCTCGGTGCGCTGCAGCGAGGACGCGCTCGGAAGCTGCAGGTTCAGATACATGAATCCCTGGTCCTCGTCCGGAAGGAAGCCCGAGGGCAAGCGGCCGCCGAAAAACACGGCGAGCAACGCGCACGCCACGAGCAGGGCGAAGGCGATCACGCTCTTTCGGAGGAGCGCCCCGGCGACTCGCACATAGCCGTCCCGCGTTCGCGCGAAGACGCGGTTGAACCCGTCGAAGAACCGTCGGAGGAGACCGCGGCTCTTCTCCCGCGGCCTCAGGAGAATGGCCGAGAGGGCCGGACTCAGCGTGAGCGCATTGAACGCGGAGAGGATGACCGAGATGGCGATGGTCAGCGCGAACTGCTGATAGAGCCGGCCGGTGATCCCGGGGATGAACGCCGTGGGGATGAACACGGCCGAGAGCACCAGGGCGATACCGACGACGGGTCCGGAGATCTCCTCCATGGCCTTGAGCGTCGCGTCCCTCGGGGGCATTCCCTCCTCGATGTGGTGCTCGACCGCCTCCACCACGACGATGGCGTCGTCGACGACCAGGCCAATCGCCAGGACGAGACCGAAGAGGGAAAGCGTGTTGATGCTGAAGCCGAACACTGGGAAGAGGACGAACGTCCCCACCAGAGAGACCGGCACGGCCAGCAGCGGGATCAGCGTCGCCCGCCACCCCTGGAGGAAGAGGTATACGACGATGATCACGAGGACGAGCGCGATCACGAGGGTCTGGACGATTTCCTTGATTCCCTCCGTCACCGCTCGTGTCGTGTCCAGGGTGATCGAGTAGTCGACGCCTTTCGGGACCCTCGCCTTCTGCTCGGCAAGGAGGTTGCGGACACCCCGCGCCGCCTCGACCGCGTTCGAGCCGGGCAACTGATAGACCGCGATGATCGCGCTCGGTTTTCCGTCGTGATGGGCGATGACGGAGTAGTCCTGCGCGCCCAGCTCGATGCGCGCCACGTCCTTGAGCCGCACGATCCCGCCGTCCGCGGCCGCGCGGACCACGATCTGCTCGAAGTCCTCGGGGGTGATCAGGCGGCCCTGCGCCCTCACCGAGTAGGTGTAGTCCTGGCCCTTCGGGATCGGTTCGCCGCCGATCTGACCCGCGGGGTTCACCGTATTCTGGGCCTGGATCGCCGCCACGATCTCGGGCACCGTGATCGAGTGCTGGGCGAGCTGATCGGGATGGACCCAGAGCCGCATGGCGTATCGACCGGCGCCGAAGATCTGGACGCTTCCGACCCCCGGGACGCGCGCCACCTGGTCGTAGAGATTGATGTACGCATAGTTCGCCAGGAACGTGGAGTCGTAGACGCCGGTCGGCGAATAGAGCGAGACCAACATCATCGGCGAGGTGGTCGTCTTCTGGACGGTGACGCCGAAGTTCGTGACCTCGGTGGGCAACTGCGAAGCCGCCTGGGACAATCGGAGCTGGCTCAGGATCAGATCCGTGTTCGGATCGGTCTTCACGTCGAAGTCGACGATCAACCGCATCTCGCCCGTCGAGGAGTTGACCGAATACAGGTAGTTCGAGTTGTCGACGCCGCTCAGTTGCTGCTCGATCGGCGTGGCGACCGACTGCTCGACGGTCTGGGCATCGGCGCCGACGAAGGTCGTCTGGATCTGCACCTCGGGGGGAGCGATCGACGGGAACAGCGAGACCGGAAGGCGCACGAGCGTGATGGCGCCGGCGATGACGGTCAGAATCGCGATGACGATGGCGACGATCGGGCGACGGATGAAGAACTTCGACATCGTCAGCCGCCGGCCGAGGCCCGCGAGGCGGGGACCGGTTTCACCTGGCTCCCGTCGCGAATCTTCATCTGCCCCTCGACCACGACGCGCTCGCCGGCCTTCAAACCGTCGGTGACGATCCAGAGTTCGCCGACGCGCTCTCCCACTGTCACGGCCCGAATGCTGACCTTGTCGTCGGCTCCCACCACCGCGACCTGGTAGGCACCCTGCAGCTCCGTGACGGCCCGCTGCGGAACCAGGAGGGCGCCAGGCTGGGTCCGCGCGGAGAGCCGGACGCGCCCGTATCCCCCGGGACGCAGCAGATTGTTCGGATTCGGGAAGAATCCCGCGATGCGGATCGCACCGGTGGCGGGATTGACCTCGCGGTCCGCGAAGGAAATCGTGCCGGTTCGTTCATAAACGGTCCCGTCAGCGAGCGTGAGCTGGAGCGGAATGCGCTTGCGCTGCGCCGCGACGCTCGCCTCGGTGGGGAATCGGCGATGAAAGTCGGTGTACTCCTGCTCACTGACCGTGAAGTACGCCTTGATGGGATCGACCTGTGAGACCGTGGTCAGGACGGCGGTCGGTCCAACCAAGTTCCCGACCTGAACCCGTGCGATGCCGGAGATCCCGGTAACGAGAGACGTGACCCTCGTGAATTCCAGGTTGAGCGCCGCCTCCTCGACGTTCGCCTTGGCCCCCAGGACCTGAGCCTCTGCGACCTTCTTCGCCGAGATCTCCGTGTCGAGCTGGTTTTGGGCAATCGCGTGCACCGCCGCCAGTGGCGTGTCTCGATTGACGTCGAGTGTGGCCTTCCCGAGTTGCGCCTCGGCCTGGGCGAGCAGCGCCTTCGCCTGATCGAGCGCGGCCTGGAACGGCCGCGGATCGATCTCGAAGAGAACGTCGCCCTTCCGCACGAGCGAGCCCTCGAAATAGTTCTGCCGGATGACGTAGCCCGTCACGCGGGGCTGAATCTGCGCGTTCACGGAACCGTCGAGCGTCGCCACCCACTCGCTGTAGATCGGGGTGTCCCGCTGGACGACGGTCGCGACGACGACCGTCTGCGGCGGCGGAACGGGGTCCGCCTTGTGACGGCAGGCGCCCGCGATCGATGCCAGAAATCCCAACAGCAGGACCTGGGCAATGGTCCGACGAGCCGATGCCGTGACCGACGATTCGGGCGGGATGCGAGAGGGTCGTGGTCCCTTCATGTCCGCTCGTGACCGGGGATGCAAACCGTCGCCCCGGCCGGAAGGCGATTATTTCATCTGCATTCCATGCGAATCGGCC
>JBKPSZ010000178.1:0-4090 GCA_046735265.1 Acidobacteriota bacterium
GGCCTGTCCACCGCGCCCGGCACGGTCGCCTTCCTGCGGCGTCTTTTCGCTGTTCGCCTGCCTCTCGTGTGCGACGCCGACGCATTGAACTCGTTCGCCGGACACCCGCGGGTGTTCCGCTCCCGCGTGATCACGCCTCACCCGGGAGAGGCGGCGCGCCTTCTCGCATGCACGACCCGAGAGATTCAGGCCGATCGGATCGCCGCCGCCCGCCGCCTCGCGCGGCGGAGCGGCGCGACAGTCGTCCTGAAAGGCGCGGCGACTCTCGTCGCGACGCCGGCCGGAGAGATCACCGTGAACCCGACGGGCACCCCGCTCATGGCGACCGCCGGCTCCGGCGACGTTCTCGCGGGAGCGCTCGGCGCCGGTCTCGCGAGGGGGCTCGCACCGGCGCAGGCCGCCGTCGCGGCGGCGTGGCTGCACGGCGCGGCGGGGGAGAGGCTCGCGGCGCGGCTGGGAGACTCCGGGTTGCTCGCTTCGGAGCTCGCCGACGCGATCCCGCCGGCGCGGCGCGACTTGCTCGACCGAGTTGAGACGGGCCGGGAATCGGTCGAGTGAGCTCCGAGACGATCACTGCGACGGAAGCGGAGACCGAGGAGGCCGGCCGCCGCTTCGCGCGGATGCTCGGCCCGGAAGACGTCGTCTATCTCGAGGGCGAGCTCGGCGCCGGCAAGACCTGCTTCGCGCGGGGCGTGGCTCGCGGCCTCGGGGCTCCGGCGGCGGAGGTGGCTTCCCCGACGTTCGCGATCCTCCACGAGTACGCCGGTCCGCAGGGCGAGATCGTGCTGCGGCACCTCGATCTCTATCGCCTGGAGGATTCCTCCCGCGAGCTCGAGGTCCTCGGGCTGCCCGAGTCGGTTCGGGGAGCGCCGGTCGTCGTCAAGTGGCCGAGCCCGACCCTCCGCAGCCTTCTGCCGCCGACGCGCGAGATCGAGCTCTCGACGGTCTCTCCGGAGCGGCGCCGGATCCGCGTCCGGCCCTAGAAGGCGAAGAGCAGGCCGCCCGTCGCGGTCCCGTTCGACAACCAGTCGCTGCCGTTGGAGCAGCAGTGATCGTGGTCGTGGTTGTTCAGGAGCGTCCCGAAATACCGGCCGTCGAAACGCATCCCGAAATGCGGAGTGAAGAAGAGCTTCACTCCCGTCCCCGCGCTGACCGTATAGCGCGTGTCCGACTCCGCGTTGACACCGGGGACGTCGGGATTCAAGTGCGCCGCTCCCATGCCGAACGAGACGTAGGGGACGGCGCGGCTGTGCCCGAAGTTGAAGGTCGCGTATCCGAGGAAGTAGTCGATGTCCAGCTTGCCGAGCCGCTCCCGGTTGCCGCCGCCGAACACGGGACCGCTGTTGCAGCACGTGACGAAGTTGGTCTCGGTTCGCTCGTACAGCGCCTCGACCTCGATCAAGCTCGTGATGTTGTAGCCGACGCGCCCGCCGAAGGTGAAGTGATCCTCGGTGTCGACCGTGAACGGGAAGATCGCGGTGGACCCGCGGTCGAAGTGTCCGCCCCAGAGGTACCCCGCGAAAGGTTCGATCTCGACGGTACCCTGGCGAAGTTGTCCAAAAACTGACGACGCCGCGCAAATCGAAACAGCCGCGGCGATCCCGAGAATGCGGAGTCTCATGGGGCCTCCCTAGGTTTCGGCGTGATTCAGCGAGCGGGCTTGCGAACCTTCAGATGTTTCTCGACCACTTGCTTCCAGCGCTCTTCGACGTCCGGCGAGTATCCGACCGCCCGGTCGACGAGCGTGCGGTCGGGCGCGAGGATGAACGTGGAGGGAATGCCCATCGCGGTCATCGCCGCGGCTTCGTCCGGCGCGGCGTAGTAGATCGGCAGCGAGATGTTGTACCGCTTCAGGAAGGGCTCGATCCGTGCGCGGTCGGCGTCGATGTTCACCGCGAGTACGACGAAGTTGCGGTCGCTGTAGCGGTCGTACATCTTCTGGACGACCGGTAACTCGAGCCGGCACGGTCCGCACCAGGTGGCCCAGACGTTCAGGAGAACGACGTTACCCTGGAGCTGGGACAGGCGAACGGCGCCGCCGTCGGCGCCCGCGAGCTCGAGGTCGGGAAAGGTGGTGGTCGGCTCTTCGGCGGAAGCGACGCCCGCGCCGAGGAACAAGAGGAGCGAGGCGAGCAGGCGGGCGATCCGCATCGGGAAGAGGAACGGGGCGAACGGGCCGAATATTTCCGGAGGCCGTTCGGTCGGACGGCCAGCCGGCGGGCGCTGGCCTTACAATAAAAGCCTCCATGGCGTCGGCCTCGGCACCCGCAAGCGTCCGGTCCGCGCCCTTTCTTCCGACCGAACCGGCGCCCCTGTCCGTCCAGATCGTTCTCACTCCCCCGGAGGAGGACTCGGCGACGCCCTTCCTGGTCCTCTCGGAAGAGGAAGACCTGGCGCGCGTTTACCTGGCGGTCTTCAAAGGGGACGACGGCAGCGTCGTGGACTTCGCGGCGCTGAAAATCCCTCGGAACACCCATCCGGTTCCGCTATCGCCCGATCCGTCCTGGAACAACGAAGCGGTCGAACGCCGCTGGCTCGAAGAGGGCGAGCGGCTCCGCGAGCTCTTCGCCGCGGGCCTGCCGGTCCCGCGTCCGGTGCGGCCGGGCGCCGGAACGAGCGAGCGCCTGCCGCCGCTCTTCTACTGCCGCCCCGACGGTCGCTTCTTTTCGCCCCCGTGCCCGCGCTGCGGCGGACCGCTCGAGACGTGCCGGGACGACGCCGCGCTCTCCGCGGCCCGGCTTCCGCCGTTCTCCTCCTCCCTCGAGCGCTTCCTCTTTTGCGCGCGCTGCGCCGCGGAGGCTCCGCCTTCCCACTTTTATAGTTTCGACGCCCCGGTGGAGACCCCGGAAGGGGAGTCGCTCACCGCGCTCGATCTGTACCGCGATCTCGGCGAGGCGCTCGTCGGTGGAGGCGAAGCGGGAACGGCCGGTCCGGCGTTTCCATGCGCCGGCTGCCGCGAGGCGGCCCAGAAGTTCCAGACCGCCTTCGCCTCGGGCGTTCGGGCGGCTCCTTTCTGGGAAGGGCGCTGGACCCCCTTGAACTTCTACGACACGCCGTACCTTCTGACGGGGCTCGGTCAGCTCGCCGCGGACGAGTTTTCCGATTGGGTCGGCGGCCGGCCTCGCAGCTCGTTTCTCGGAGAGAAACCCTCCTCGCGATCGCTCTCGCTCGCCGCGCGACTGCGTTATCCGGTCGAGCTCGCTCCGGAGGGACGTCTCCTGTTCGGCACCGACGGCTCCGGCCTCGACGCCGTCGAGATCTTCTATCTCAAGATGGCGGCGTTCGGTCAGATCGCCGCGGGACTCCTGGCGTACGGCCGGCAGACCGGACGTCCTCACCTCGACCTCCACCCGCGTCACGTTCTCTTCGATCTTTCCGCCGCCGGCGAGGGCCTGCCGTCGGCCTGGGCTTTTCGAGCCCGCCTGCACGGGCTCTCCTCCGCGGCGCGTAGCGAGAAGCTCGCGCCCGAGATCGAGGTTCCCGTCCCGCCGCGCGGGGCTCTCGCGCCGTATGCGGCCCCGGAGGTCCTCGAGTTCCATCTGACGCCGGGGCGCCCGGCTCAGCTCGTTCTCGCCGAGATCGCCGAAGCTCACGGAGACCGCAGCCGCGGCTCGCGCTACCGCCTCCGGGGTCGGATCTCGGATCCCTACGGCATCTACCCCGAGCCGTCGGATCGCGACTGGATCCTGCTCGCGCTCGACAACGCGGCGCTCGGCGTCAGCGGGCTCTCGCTCGCGGCTCGGCGGGACCCGGGCGAAACCGCCGACGCGCACGAGATCCACTTCTCGAGCGAGCCGATCGTTCTCGAGGACGGGGTGGTGCAGCGTTTGAAGAAAGGCGTCGGCGTGCGGATCCCCGGCGCCCGCTACAAGATCTATCCCACGTTCGCGGCGCCCAGCGACCTCTATTCGCTCGGGATGATTCTCCTGCGCTTCCTGATCGGCAACGACGTTCAGGACGGCCGGAAGATTCAGGCCGCCCTCGACCGCGTCGGCAAGCGGCTCTCGTCGGCGGGCGACACGACCCTGGCCAACGTACTGGCAGGGCCAGGCGCGGCGGCGCTCCTCGAGCGCGATGCGGAGCTCACCTC
>JBKPSZ010000179.1:0-3705 GCA_046735265.1 Acidobacteriota bacterium
GCCCATGAGCCCCATCAGCCACGTGAACGTCACCGCGATGAAGATCAGCACGTATTGAGAGATCGCCGGGATCCTTCCCCAGCGCACCTCGCCCGTCTTCCGCGCCCGGCGGAAGAGGAAGATGTCGATGGCGGTGATCGAAATCATCGCGAGAAGGACCGAGCTGACCTGCGGCACGGACAATCTGATCCGGACCGTCGCCTCGACGAAGTACCCGTAGACGCCGAGAAAGATGACGAATATCGCGGTCGTCGCGAAGATCGCAAGCTGCGCCGCATGGCCCATCTTGGCCCACGGCACCGTCGCGACCTTTCCCGTCCGCCGGTAGAGCAGGAAGCTCATGAAGGTTGTCAGGATCAGGATGTTCACAGCGGTGTTCTTGGCGGACATGACACCGAGATAGCCAAGAACCGGGTGCGCGGACCCTCCCATCGCCCGGAGCTCGGAGACGGTCGCGATAATCGATCGCGGCGTCGCCCAGACCATGAAGCAGAGCGTGATGGCGAAGAGAAGGTACTTGATGAACTTCTGAAGCGGCTGTACCCCTTCGACACGCCCCATCCCGAGCCAGAGGTAATAGTTGGCGGCCAGGAAGAGGTTGCCAATCAGCACCGCCTGGATGATGAAGAGCCACGAGAAGGCCCCGCCCATCATCGTGAGACCGAGCGTCTGCGAGAAGGCGTAAATCTCCTTCGCGAGCCAGTAACCGGCAAAGGGAAGCGGCAGAAAGGCGCTGATCGCCACGAAGTTGCCGATGTATCCCATCCAGTCGTAGTGCGCGCGATCCTCGTCGGTCTCCGCCTGCAGGAACTTGAAGGCCGCGTAGGCGGCGGCGACCGATCCGCCGAACGCGATGTTCGCGATGAACCGATGGACGTTGATCGGCATCCACGTGTAGTTGTACACAGCGTCCCAGACGGAAATCACAGCCCCCGTATCCGAGATCCCCCGCGGCGACGTCATGAACGTCAGCCAGGCATTGGCGATCATCATGATCGACGTGCCCACGAGGTTGAGGCCGACCCCCAGGCCGATGTGAACCAGGGGATGGAATTTCCCCCAGCCGTAATAGTAGGTGTACAGGAAGAAGGCTTCGAAGAAGAAGAGCAGGACGTAAGGGAGAAACGTGGGGTTGAACACGCTCATCAGGTAGTTCGTGAACTTCGGATACAGAATGATGAGCATGAACGTCAGGAACGCCCCGAAGGTCGCCGTGAGCGAGAAGGAGACCGAGAGGAGCTTCGTGAACTCGTGGGCCAGCCGGTCGTACCGTAGATCTCCCGTCTTGTACCCGATCACTTCGATGATGATCGCGAAGAGTGGAACCGCGAGGACGAACGCCGCGAACAGGAGGTGGAGCTCCGCAACCACCCAGATGGCCACGCGGCTCCCGACGACCGGAAAGGCACGGTACTGCGCCTCCTCGTAGGGTTTTGCCCGGAGCTTCGCCTCCGCCTCGGCCTTCTCGGCGGCCTGTCCGTCCGTGCGGGGCACTGCGTCGGTGGTCGCGGCTGGAGCCTGGTACGGCTCCTTGTATTCGCGGCTCGCCAGGCCCGAGGCCATCTTGACGACGCCGACGAACAGGACGAGGACGACGAGGGGACCGATAAGGGCCAGCAGTTTGCGGTTCATCGTGGTGTCTCCCTCACTTGATGCCCGCGGGCCCGTCTGCAGCGGTTGCCAAGCGCTTCCGCTCGAGCTCTCGCACGAAGGCGATGATCGCCCACCGGTCCGCCGGGGGGATCGGCCACCGATAGCCAGCCATCAGTCCCTGCCCGTTCGTGATGACGTCGAAGATCTGCCCATCCGGGTATTTCAGGATCTTCTCCTGGTGGAAAGAGGCGGTGGGGACGTTGCCTCGCTGGAACAGGATCCCCTTGCCATCCCCTCGAGCGTCGTGGCAAGGCTGGCAATAGATGACATACCGCTGGCGGCCGCGCTCCACGACGGCCTCGTCCACGGGAATGGGGACCTTCGCGACGAACTGTCCGTCGGCTCCCTTGCCCGTGAAGAAGGCCACGTCCTCCTTCAGGCCGCCGATCGGTACCGTTCCGGGAACGGGCTGACGCATCGACGAGCCGTCGTAGAAGAACGGGCTGGCCGTCTGGGCGAGCACCTTCGGCTGGTCGTCCATGCTCGGATTGAGATGGATAGGCGGGCGGCTCGAGGTGCAGCCGCGCGCGCAGCCGGTGAGGGCGACAAGAGAGGTAAGGGCGACCGCGCGTAAGACGCGTCCACCTCCGCTGAAGCTCCCGCCTACGCTGAAGCTCCGGCGGGCCGCCGTAGCCTTGGCGGAGGCTGGCCAGCGGACAAGCGGTGTGCGGGCGATCATGCAACGGGCCTCCCTCCGTTATCCGCAGGCCCGGTGTGCCACGCTGCCACGTCGGTCGACGTCCGCGCGCCCTCGAGTTCCGGATTGGGATTGCGCACCTTGGCCAGATAGGTCGTCCTCGGCTTGGTGTTCAGCTCTTCGAGGAGCGCGTAGTTGCGCGGGTCGGCCTTCGCTTTCGTGACACGGCTCGATTGGTCCCGAAGATCGCCGAACTCGATGGCCGAGGCGGGGCACGCCTGCTGGCAGGCCGTCTTGACGTCGCCGTCACGAAGCTCGCGCCCCGCGAGCTTCCCGTCGATCTTCGACCGGTTGATCCTCTGCGTGCAGTACGTGCACTTCTCCATCACGCCTCTCGCGCGAACCGTGACGTCCGGGTTCATCGCGAGCCGCAGGATGTCGGGCGTGTCCTTGGTCAAGTTGAAGAAATTGAAACGCCGCACCTTGTAGGGACAGTTGTTCGAGCAGTAGCGGGTCCCGATGCACCGGTTGTAGACCATCACGTTGAGGCCTTGCCCGTCGTGAACGGTCGCGGCGACGGGGCAGACCTGCTCGCACGGGGCATCCTCGCAGTGCATGCACGGAACCGGCTGGAAGACGATCTCCGGGCTGCCGGCCGGCTCGCCGGAGAAGTACCGGTCCACCCGGATCCAGTGCATCTCCCGCCCCTTCTTGATCTGGGCCTTGCCGACGACCGGCACGTTGTTCTCGCTCTGACACGCCGTCATGCACGCGTTGCAGCCGATGCAGGCGTTCAAGTCGATCGTCATCCCCCACTGGTGATCCTGATCGTAAGCGTGTTCCTTCCAGAGTGAGAAGTGTTGCGGCGCCTCCTCGAAGACGCCGGGTGCGCCGGTGGCCTTTCCGCTTTCCGGCGCATCCGCGCCCTCGGCTGGCGCGGTTCCTGCTCGTTCCGTTCGCAGTTCCGTCAGCGTGGACTCGCGGACGAGGGGGCGCCCCTCCATGCTGCCGTGATTCTGCGTCGCCGAAAGCGTGTACTCGCGTCCCAGCCTGCTGAGTGTCGCGCCGCCGTCGAAGCCAGGCGCCTTGGAGCCTCGAACCGTGAAGGTGTCGAACCCGACTCCGGACCCGATCCGTCCCGCGCGCTGTCGACCGTAGCCAAGGGTGAGGGCGACGACGCCGTCCGCCATGCCGGGAAGGATCCACAGGGGAAGATCGAGCGAGCGGCCCGCATAGTCCAGACGGACCAGCTCCTCGCCCGCAAGGCCGAGCGTCTGGGCGGTCTTCGGACTCACGAGCGCGGGGTTGTCCCAGGTGAGCTTCGTGAGGGGGTCGGGAAGCTCTTGCAGCCACCCGTCGTTCGCGAAACGGCCGTCATGAAGCGCCGGGGAGGGGAGGAAGACGACCTCCAGGTC
>JBKPSZ010000180.1:0-10979 GCA_046735265.1 Acidobacteriota bacterium
GACGACGAGCGGGAGGACCCGGACAAGCTTCATGGCTGCCTCCTTTCGACGAAGCGCGAAATATATCTCTGGAACCGCGCGCGCGTCCTGGCCCGTCTCTTGCGTGGACATGCTCGGTGACCGACTCGAGCCGCGGAAAGAAGATTGGTGCCAAGCGGCGGGGATGGAAAGCGCTCGCCTGGGTCGCGATCGCGGCCGCGGGACTTCTGCTCCTCCACGGGGCCGCGGCGAGGTGGCTGCTGTCGGGTCCCACCCTTCGCCGCTGGATCAATACGAGCCCCGAAACCACCTGGATCGACTGGGACGAAGCGACTTCGATCTGGCCGGGGCGAGCGCGGGTCCGCGGACTTCGAATCCGCGGCCGCGATCAGAACGTGCAATGGATCTTTCAGCTCGAGGAGGGTCAATTTCGATACTCCGTCGCCGAGCTCGTGGCCCGTCGCTTTCACGTTCTCGCTCTCGACGCGCGCGGTCTCTCGTTCCGCCTCCGGAAGAACCGCCGCGCGGGAGATCCGAGCCCGACTCCGGTCCGCCTCCAGCCGCCGATTCTCGGGTTCTCCGACCCGCCGCAGGCGCCGAGTCCCCGCGCAGCCGGTCCGCGGAATCCCTGGACGGTGCGCGTCGACGGAATCTCCATCGAGAAGCTCTCGGAGATCTGGGTGGACATGTATCGCTTCGAGGGGGAGTCGAAGCTGACCGGGCTATTCCGTCTCCGCCCGGGGCTCGCGGCGGAGATCGGGCCGGCCACGATCGAATTCGCCTCGGGCGACGTTCACCTCGGGCGCGACCCGGTCCTTCGCCTCGACCCGAGCCGCCTGTCCGCTCGCTTCGACCCGTGGGATCCGCGCGTCCTGCAGGGAGACGCCGTCTGGCGCCGGGTCACAGGCGAGGTCCGGATGTCCGGCCGCGTCGAGCGGGTCGCTTTCGCGAACTACTTCCTGCGCCGGGCTCGGGTTCCGCGGGTCTCCGGAGGATCGGGGCAGGCCCGGATCCGGGTCGGAATCGAGGACGGAGTCGCGCGCGGCGAGGTCGCGTTCGACGCCCGCAGGCTCGGCCTGCAGACCGCGATCTCGAGCCTCTCCGGCGACACGCGCGTCGCTCTGAAGATCCGACGCTGGGATCTCGAGCGCGGACCCCTGGACCTCTCCGGCAGCCGGATCGAGCTCGCCGGTCTCTCCTCGGAGCCGGACGGCTCACGCGACTGGTCCGGGCGCATCGACGTTCCCCGCGGGACCCTCGGAGATCTCCTGGACGCCCGGCTCGCGCTCTCGTGCCGGGATGCCCGGCCGATCCTTTCGGCCTTGGGCGCGAGCGTTCCGAAGCTCGCCCGCGCCGTCTTGAAGCTTGAGGGGCTCGAAGCGTCCGGCCGGATCCGGGCCGGGCGCGGTCATCTGGAGCTCCGAGAGCTCGATGCGAAGGGAGGCCACCTCCACATGGAGGGGGACTTCCGGCAGCTGGGCCACCGCCAGGACGGCGTCTTCTTCCTCGACGCGGGAAAGTTCAACTTCGGCGTCTCGGTCCGCGACGGGCGCTCGCGTCTCCGGCTCATCGCTACCCGAAAATGGTTCGAGCGGGAGCGCCAGGCGATTGCGGACGCCGCGCCGTCCGCTCGGGATCAGGCGGCGCGTTCGACGACCACCGCCGTTCCGTAGGCCAGGACTTCGGTCACGCCCTGCGCGATCTCGGTCGCGTCGTACCGCATCGCGATGACCGCGTTCGCGCCGAGCTCCTGCGCATGCTGCGTCATCAAGTCGTACGCCTCCTGCCGCGCGTGCTCGCAGAGCTGGCTCCAGAGCGTGATGTTGCCGCCGAAGAGGCTCTGGATCGACGCGCCCACGGTCCCGATGATGCTCCGCGAGCGGACGGTCACCCCTCGGACGAGCCCGAGCGTGCGGCTGACGCGATAGCCGGGCAGTTCGTTGGTGGTCGTGACGAAGGCATGCGCGATCATCGATCTCTCCTCCCGCGGCACGCGGGCGTCTTACGAACCGAGGAGCTTCCGGGACTTCAGGTCCGAAAGCAGCCGGTCGATCTCTTTCTCCTTTTCCAGGGCGGCGAAGCGGTCGTCGAGGTCGTCGCCGGAGACCTCGACCCAGGCCTGGCTCACGGCTTCCGATCGCGCGACCTTTTCCTTCATCCGATCGAACGTTGCGCCGTCCTTCCCCGCGACGGCGAGCCGGGCCTCGCTCGCCTTCTTGGACGCCCGCGCCCGGCGGTGCCGCGCGATCAGGAGATCGCTCTTGGCCCTCGCCTCCGCGAGCTTCGCCTCGAGCTTCTGAAGGGCGCCTTTCAGGCTCTCGACTTCCCCGCGCTGGTCCGTCACTTGCTGCTGGAAGTTGTCCGCGAGGTCCTTCGACGCCATCGCGCGCTCGAGCGCGGATCGGGCGAGCCCGTCGTCCTTCTTCTCGACGGCGAGCTCCGCCTTCCGCATCCATTCCGCCTGACGCTCCTCGTTCTCCTTCGACTTCTTGGCGAGGAGGTGCTGGTCGGCGATCGCGATTGCGACCTGCGTCTTCACCTGGAGGAGCTGGTTCTGCATGTCGAGGATGACCTGCTTGATCATCTTCTCGGGATCTTCGGCCCGGTCCACGAGGTCGTTCAAATTGGCTCTCACCAGAGCCGCCACACGTTCCAGAAGTGCCATGGCTGCCTCCCGTTTTCGTTTCGCCCGTGTCTCCGCCGCGCGCCTACGAAGTCTTCTCGATCGACGCCTTCTCGATCGTGGGCTTTTCGCCGATCGCCTTGACGCGGCTCAAGAGATCGGACATCTGCATGCCGGAGAGCGCCTCGAAGAGCGCCGGCACGGACGCGGCCATCTTCGTCAGGTCGCCCGTGATCTTGTGGACGCCGGCCGAGTCTCCGTTTCCCGTCGAGACGACGGTGATGCGATCCACCTTGGAAAGCGGTTCCGCCATGGCCCGGACGACTTCGGGCATGCTCGTCAGGAGACGGTCCACGACGGCCGCCTGATTCCACTCCTGGTACGCCTCCGCCTTCACGTTCATCGCGCGCGCCTCCGCCTCCCCTTTCTTGAAGAGGATCTCGGCCTGTGCCTCGCCTTCCGTCCGCGTGGCGGCGGCCCGACCCTCCGCTTCGAGCGAGAGCCGCTGCTTCTCCGCTCCGGCGAGCGTCTCGATCCGCTGGCGCTCGACTTCCGCCTGTTTGAGAACCGTCGCGATCAGCTCCTTCTCCCGCCGAGCGATCTCCGCCTCCTGGACCTTCACCTGCTCGAGCTTCTCGACTTGCTGCACCCGTACCGCCTCGGCGATGAGCTGCTGCTGCATCACGTTGGATTGAATCTCGTAGGCCTTGTCCGCCTGGGCCTGCTGCCTCTTCACCGACTCGGCGAACTGCGCCTTCTGGACTTCCATCTCCTTCTCGGCCTCCGCCTGCCGCGCGAGCGACTGGGTCTCCGCGAGGACGCGCTCCTGGTCCGCCTGCGCGCGCGCCACGGCCGCCTCGCGCTGAGCGAGGGCGCGTCGGATCGCGGTGTCCCGCTCCGCCTCGGCTGCGGCCACGTCGGCGTCCCGCTTGATCCGGGCGACGTCCGGTCGGCCCATGTTGACGATGTACTCGTTCTTGTCGCGCACCTCCTTGATCGTGAAGGAGACGACCTCGAGACCCATCTTGTTCATGTCGTCGGCGCACGTCGAGCGCATCCGATCGGCGACCATCTCGGGCTGTTTGACGATCTCCTCGACGGTGAGCTGACCGATGATGCCGCGCAGGTGCCCCTCCATGACGAGGCGGATCAACCCTTCGCGCTGCGCGGGCGTCTTGGTCAGGAACTGCTCGGAAGCCGTCTCGATCGATTCCCGGTCCGACCGGACCTTGATCTGCGCGACGGCCTCGACCATGACGGCGACGCCCTGCTTCGTGTAGAGGTCCTGCTGCGGCGCCACGTCGAAAGACATCAGCTCGAGCGACAGCTCCCGGCAGCTCTCGAGCATCGGAAAGATGATGGTGCCGTGTCCTTTCACGACGCGCGTTCCGCGGAAGCCGTAGACGACGAGCGCCTCGTTCGGCCCCGCCTTCCGGAACATCCGGGCGAGCATGACGAAAAGGAGAAGCAGCGAAACGACCATCAAACCGGCCACGACCCAGGTTCCCGCCGCGATCCCGAACATGACGTCCTCCCCCGTCGGCCGGTGCCCACAGGCGCCGGCCGGCGCATTACCGGATGTAGTAGCCCGACACTCTCCAAACCCCGTCGTCGTCCTTCATCGGCGTCACGGTTTCGACGGCCGATTGTTTCTTTTCGAAGGAGCTCTCGTAGAGAAGGACGACGTACTGACCGTCGGGGGCCCCCGGAAGCGATCGGCGGAACTCCGCCTTCGGGAGCTTGCGGGAGAGAAGCTTCCCGAGGGGCTCACGCGCAGCGCGCGCCGCGCTCTCCCACTGCGCCTGAGTGAGCGCCTTGCGGAAGAGCGTCGAGCCCTCCTTCCAGGTCTCGCCGTACGCGCCGGCATCGAGCCGCGCGAGCCACTTCTCGGCGGACGCGGCCGCCGCCTTCTCGGCTTCCCCTTCCGCGCCGAGCGCGGAGGCGGCGAGCAGGGCCGCGCCGAGGCCGATCAGAAACCAGAGGACCCTCTTGACGACGACGTCGCTCTTCACGATGACCCTCCTTCGTTCTCTTCTTCCCGGGCGAACTCCTCCCACAGACGGACGTATGCGATTCCCGCTTCGTAGCGCGTCACGACGACCTCGGCCTCGCGGGCGATGGGGGCGCCGTTCTCGCTGCGCGCCCCGCAGGAGCGACGCGTGCCCCCCTGCGAATAGACGATCTCTCCCGTCCCGCCTCCGCGGATCGGCATCGTGACGCGGCCGAGAACCCCTTCCATGCGGAAGTCCGCGGCCTCGAGCTCCCGCTCGCTGCGGAGGAGGACCTTCGCGAGAAAGCCGAAGACGAGCAGGGCTCCGAGCAGGCCGGCTCCGACGGCCGCCGCGAGCACGGCCAGCCGCGAGACGTTTCCGCGGCTCGAGAGGAGATACCCGACGCCGCCGAACCACGCAAGAAACGCCATGGCGCTCGCGAAGTTGAATGGAGAGACGCCCGACCCGCCGTGGCCCGCGTGGGCGCCGGGGGCGCCGTGGCCGGCCCCCGCGTGCGGGAAGTGATGCGGGAGGTGGAAGCCGTGCGGCATCGGCCAGTCGAACGCTCCCGAGAGAAACGCGAAGAGCGAGAGCGCGAACCCGACCACGAAGCAGACGAGATAAACGTCCGGCCACGTCATGGCTTCCTCCGCCCGTTCTCCGGCCGCCGCCTCCCCCGCTTCGGCGGCTTCTTCGTCTCCGGCGAGCGCTCTCCGGGGTGCAAGACCTGGAAGAGCCGATCGGCGAGCTGCGGGGTTTCCAGGATCTCGTTCAAGAGGACGAGGCAGCGGCGCGAGTTCTTCTCCCGCGCGATCGCGAGGAGCGCCTCGTGCACCTCGGGGTCGCGGCGAAACCTCTCCGCCCCGTGGATCAGCCAGAGGTCGAGCTTGTCTTCGAGAGTCCGGACCTCCGAAGTGAGCTCCTCGTGAAATCCTTCCGGATCGCTCACGAGATATCCCGGGTGCACGCCGAAGAAGCCGGCCAGGAGCATCCGCGTCGTGTTGGTCAGATGCGGCCGAACCCCCTTCTCGAGCTGCGAAAGGTAGGCCTGACTGACCGACCGTCCGATCTCCTTCTTCATCGCCCGCGAGACTTCGGCCTGGGTCATCTCGCGATCGAGTCCGCGAAGCGTCCCCTCGACGAGCCGGAGGTAACGGAGCTTTTCGCCGAGCGTCATAACAAATCGCTATAAATATATAGCAATCTGCTAACTAGTCAAGGACTCTATTTCCTTATCCATCAAATATTTGACGTTTTCGGAAGGGCCGACTGGTCCCCGGGGAGGACTACTTCTCGAAAATGAGCGTGATCGTCTGGACCTGGTTCTTGCCGAGTTTCGCCGACACGTCGGCGGCGAGAGGCACGAAAGCCACCTTCGCTCCGCCGGCGCCGGAGACCTCGACGCCGAACTTGAGCTCGATCTCGACCCGCGCGACCCCGAACGCGGGATCGCCCGAGGCGGCTTTCGCCGCGCCGACCTGCGCCAGGTGGATCGCCCGGGCGAGAGCCTCGCGCAGCTCCCCCGCCAGGCGGAGTCCCCGCAGCGCCGCTTCGTCGGGCGGCACCATCTTGAGCTCGATCGAGGAGACGGATTCCGCCGTGTAGCGCGATCCCAGAGACACGACGTACACCTGGATCTCGCCCCCCGCCGAGCGGGTCGCTTCCGTCTGGAGCTTGACCGTGACGCTCTTCCAGGGAGGAAATCCGGCGACCGGACGCGAACCCGCCTCGCGCAGAGCCTGCTGGATCCCCTCGACGACCGCGGCGAGATCCGCGCCCTCCCCCGAGGCGTCGGGCGGCTTCGAGGCGGTTGCGCAGGCGAAGGTCCAGAGCGCCGCCGCCGGCCAGGCGAGACGGAAGCCCGACCTCGCTCTCGAGAGTCGCATGGAGCGTTTCGAGCCTAGCACGCTCCCCTATACTGGATTCGCTTGACCCTCCGACTCGTTCCGCGCCTCGCTCTCGCGGCCGCGGCGCTCCTGATCGGATCGCCCGCTCCCGGCGCCTCTCCCGGGCCCGCGGCGGAGGCGGAGCTGCGAAACGCCTTCCGACTCCTCGCAGAGCAGCACGTGCAGGAAGCGCGGGACGCCTTCAAGAACGCCGAACAAATTTCGGACGGCACCTGCTTCCGATGCCTCGAAGGGCTGGCCGCCGCCGAGTCGCGGCTCGGAAATTACGACGCCGCGATCGCCGCTTCGAACGACGCGGCGAAAGCGGCGTCCTCGCCGGAGGAGTCGGCCCGCGCCGCGAACCAGCTCGGCCTCGCGCTGGCGGCCAAGGCCGGGAAGAGCGGTCCGGAGCTCGCCCAGGCCGAAGCCGCCTACCGCAAGGCTCTCGAGCTCGCGCCCGACAAGCTGAACGCGGTCGTCTACAACCTCGCGACCGTGCTCCTGCGGCAAGGCAAGCGGAAAGAGGGACTCGAGCAGCTCGACGAGTTCCTGCGCGTCGAGCCGGAAGGTCAGCGCGCCGCGCAGGCCCGAACACTCAAGCGGATTCCGCAGCGCGCGGGGGAGACGCCGGCGCCCGACTTCACGGTCGAAACGCTGTCCGGAGAGAAACTCTCGCTCGTGGGGCTTGCCGGCAAGGTCGTGCTCGTGGACTTCTGGGCCACGTGGTGCGGGCCCTGCCGCCTCGCGCTTCCGGAGCTCCAGACCCTGGCCGCGAAGATGAAGCGGGAGCCCTTCGAGCTCGTGAGCGTCAGCGCCGACCGCTATCTCTCGACGCTTCGGGACTTCGTCTCCAAGAACAAGATGACCTGGCCCCAGCTCTGGGACGAAAAGGGCGAGCTCGCCCGCAACTTTTCCGTCGCTTCGTACCCGAGCTATTTCCTAATCGATCCGGACGGCGTGCTCATCGCGAACATCCGCGGCTGGTCGCCGGAGATCGGCCAGGAGATCGCGAAGAACGTGCGCGACGCGGTCGACCGGGCGAAGGCCGGAAAGAAGAAATCCGCGGAAGACGCTCCGCGAGGGGCCGCGAGCGGCCGGGGTTGAAGATCAGGGAGCGGGGCTCGGCGTGCCGACGTCCACGACCCACTTCCAGCGGCCGTCCGGCTGCTTCTTCCAGACCGAGCAGTACTTGCCGTAGCGCGTGACGGTCTTGCCTTCGGCGTCGGGCCCTCGCGCCTCGTAGGTTCCGAGCGTGTAGCCGAGATCGCCCGATCGCGCGACGTCGGCGGCGAACGGCTTCCAGACGAGCGTCGCCCCTTTCGGATAGCCGGCGAACTGCTTTCGCACCCCCTCGATCCCGCGCACCGCGTTCTGGCCCGGAGGAAGCATCGTGGCGCCCGCGTCGGCGAAGCGGACGAATGCCTCTCCCACTCCGATCTTCTGGGCCGCCTCGGAGAACTCCGTGTCCGTCCGAATCAGCGCCGCTTTCTCCTTTTCGACGTCGGCCGGTTCCGCGCCCGGCGAAGCCGTTGGAGAACCGAAGAGAGCGAGCGCCAGCGCTGGCGCGGCGGAGAGAATCCGCATTCGAGGCCTCCTTCTCGCAGAGTCCGCGGACGGTTTCGATCCGCCGGACGTCGGCGCCTATGCTAGCTTCCGGCCGGCGGGACGCCAAAACGCGCGTGACGAACGTCGCTCTCTTCGGTTTCGGGCGCACGGGACGCAACCTCTTCCGGATCCTTCACGGCCGCGGAGACGCCCGGGTCGTCGCCATCGCCGATCCGGCGGAGCCCGAGGGGCTCGCCTATCTGCTTCGCTTCGACACGCTGCTCGGCCGGTTTCCCGAGCCGGTCGCCCTCCGCGACGGGGCGCTCGAGGTGGGCGGGTCGCGGGTGCGCCTCCTGACCGGGGACGCCGCGAACGCGATGCCCTGGAAGGAACTCTCGGTCGACACCGTCTTCGAGGCGACCTCCCGGAGCCGCACGCGGAGCGAACTGTCGCGTCACCTCGAAGCCGGAGCGCGGCGCGTGATCTCGCTCGCGCCCCCGTCCGATGTCCCGGACCTCCTCGCCGTGCCGGGAATCACGACGGGCGATCTCGCTTCCGACCAGAGGCTCGTCTCGAACGCGTCTTCCACCGTGCACGCCGCCGCTCCGATCCTCGAGATCCTCGAAGAGGCGTTCGGCATCCGGCGAGCCCTCTTCACGACGGTGCATTCCTACACGAGCGCGCACCGCCTGGCCGACGTCCCCGCCGAGGACAAGCGGCGCGGGCGCGCCGCCGCGGAGAACATCATCCCGCAGGAGTCGCGCTCCCCCGCCATGCTCGAGAGCGTTCTCCCGCGGCTCGCCGGCAAGCTCACCGGGTTCGCGATGAACGTGCCGGTCGCCAACGGATCGGTCGTGGATCTCGTCTGCTGGCACGAGCGGGAGGTCTCCGCCGAAAGTGTCAACGACGCGGTCCGCGCGGCCGCGGCCCGCGCGCGGTGGGCCGGGATCCTCCAGTACGAGACGGAGCCCATCGTCTCCTCCGACGTCGCGCGTTCGACGTACTCCGCGATCTTCGATTCGCTCGCGACGATGGTCATCGCCGGCCGGGTCTCCAAGACCCTCACCTGGTTCGATTCGGGTTTCGGCTACGCGGAGCGGGCGGTCGAGCTCCTCGAGCGGTTCGCCCGGATCGACGCGGCCGGTGCGCGGGTGACCGCTTGACGATCCGGGTCGGGATCAACGGCTTCGGCCGGATCGGCCGCACGGTCTTCCGAATCCTGTCGGATCGAACGGACGTCGAAGTCGCCGCGATCAACGACCTCTACGACGAGGACCAGCTCGCGTACTTGCTCCGATGGGACACGGTGATGGGACCCTTCCCGAAGGCAGTGACGGCGGGCGGCGGCACGATGACCGTGGACGGACGGCGAATTCCGATGCGAAGGGAAAAAGACCCGTCGAAGATCGGCTGGGGCGACCTCGGAGCCTCGATCGTCATCGAGTCGACGGGGGCGCTTCGAACCCGGGTGAAGCTCGAAGGGCACCTCGCCTCGGGGGCGAAGCGCGTCATCCTCACCGTCCCTCCGAAGGGCGAGATCGACGCCATGATCGTCATCGGCGTCAACGACGACCGGCTGCGTCCGGAGCATCGGCTCGTGTCGAACGCGTCGTGCACGACGAACTGCCTGGCGCCTCTCGCCCGGATTCTCGACGAGCGATTCGGGATCGAAGAAGGCGTCATGACGACGGTCCACGCTTACACGAACGATCAGCGGCTGGCCGACGTGCCGCACAAGGACCTTCGCCGCAGCCGGGCCGCAGCCGCCAACATCATCCCGACGACGACGGGAGCGGCGCGCGCCGTCGGAAAGATCCTTCCGCAGCTCGAGGGGAAGCTCGATGGAATCGCGATGCGCGTCCCCGTGCCCGACGGATCCATCGTGGACCTGACCTGCCGGCTCCGCCGCCCCGCCGACGCCCGCGAGGTCAACGGCGCGGTGCGCGACGAGGCGTCCGGCCGCATGCGGGGAATCGTCGAGTACAGCGAGGCCCCCCTCGTGTCGAGCGACATCATCGGAAATCCGCACTCCTCGATCTTCGACGCGCTCTCGACCCGGGCTTCGGGAGACGGGTACGTCAAGGCGATCGCCTGGTACGACAACGAGTGGGGCTACTCGAACCGGGTCGTGGACCTGATCGATCGTCTGGCGGCGCTCGGCGAGCCGGCCGGACGCGCGCAGACGGGGCGTTAGAATCCCGGGCCGTTTCGTCCGAAGGCTCCGACGAGCCTCCGGGGCTCGAAAGGAGGTTCGTCTTGAGTTCGTCGCAGAGAGTCATCCTCGTCACCGGAGCGACGGGTCAGCAGGGGGGCGCCGTGGCGCGCGAGCTGCTCGCCCGCGGGCATCGCGTCCGCGCCATGACCCGCAAGCCGGAGAGCGCTCCGGCCCAGGCACTGAAATCCAAGGGCGCCGAGATCGTTCCCGGCAACCTGGACGACGCTGCGTCCCTCGACCGCGCCCTGTCCGGCGTCTGGGGGACCTTCGCCGTCCAGAACACATGGGAGGCGGGAGTCGAAGGGGAAGAAGCGCAGGGCCATCGCTTCGCGGAGGAGGCCCGCAAGGCGGGAGTGCAGCATTTCGTCTACACCTCGGTCGCCTCCGCGCATCGCAAGACCGGGATTCCGCACTTCGACAACAAGTGGCGGGTCGAGGAGACGGTTCGCCGCCTGAAGTTCCCCTCCCACACGATCCTGCGCGCGGTGTTCTTCATGGAAAACTTCCTGTCGCCGTGGTTCAAGCCCGGCATCGACGCGGGCAAGCTCGCGGTCGGACTCGATCCGAAGACGGCCCTCCAGATGATCGCCGTCGAGGACATCGGCAAGTACGGTCTCCTCGCCTTCGAGAAGCCGGACCGGATGAACGGCCGGGACATCGACATCGCGGGCGACGCCCTGACGATGCCCGCGACCGCGCAGATCCTGACCCGGGCGGCCGGCCGGCCGATCGTCTTCGAA
>JBKPSZ010000181.1:0-3266 GCA_046735265.1 Acidobacteriota bacterium
GGAGAAGGGGCTGCCCCACTTGATCGACGCGTTCGCCGCGGTCCGCCGCCGGTCTCCCGAGGCGGCGCTCGTTCTGGCGGGCGAGAAGGACACCGTGCCGGGGGAGACGGTGGGAGAGCGGCTCGCGCCCCTGCTCGAAGACCCGGCCTCCGGCATCGTCGCGACCGGTCTCGTTCCGCCCGAAGCGACCTCCGAGCTCTTTTCCGTCGCCGACGTCCTCGTACTCCCGTCGATCAACTCGACCGAATCGTTCGGTCTCTGCCAGGTCGAAGCGATGCTCTGCGGTGTCCCTTCGGTCGCCTCGAATCTCCCCGGAGTCCGGCAGCCGGTGCTTCTCACCGGAATGGGAGAGATCGCCGCGATCGCCGACGCCCGCGATCTCGCCGCGCAGCTGATCCGGGTCCTGGAATCGCCCGGCTCGTACCGGAAGACGCACGAGGTGATCCGGCGCACGTTCGACCCGGACCAGACCGTCTCCCGATACGAGGAGATCTACCGCGCGGCGAGCGGGATCGCGGCGTGACCGAGCCGAACTCCTCGAAAAGGATCCTCCGCGCGCACCTGCGCGAAATGCCTTTCCACCGGGTCCTCATGCGCTCGATCGAGGCGCGCATCCTCTCGGAGATTCGATTTCCGCGCCCGGTTCTCGACGTCGGATGCGGAGACGGCCACTTTGCCTCGGTCCTCTTTCCCGAAGGGACGGACGTGGGACTCGACCCCGGGCTCCCCGACGCCGGCGAAGCCCGGCGGCGTGGCGTCTACCGGATGGTCATCGGGGCCGACTCGGGAGCGATGCCCTTTCCCGACGGCGCTTTCGCTTCGGTCTTCTCCAACTGCGTCTTCGAGCACATTCCCGAAATCGAAAAGACGATCTCCGAGATCGCCCGCGTTCTGCGTCCCCGGGGCGTCTTCGCCGTGACGCTCATCTCCGAGAGCTTCAGCCGCCTCCTGACGGACGAGCGAGCCTGGGCGCGCCTCAAGCTCGGATGGCTCCGCGCGAAATACCTCGACTGGTTCAACCGCAAGTCGATCCACTTCCACTTCGATTCCCCCGCGGTCTGGAAGGCGCGCTTCGAGGCGGCGGGGTTCTCGGTGCGCCGCTGGCGTTACTACGTCTCGCCCGAGGCCGCGCGCGTCTTCCACCGCGCGCACTACGTCAGCCTCCCGCACCTCCTCGCGCGCCGCTTGACGGGGCGCTGGGTTCCCCTCCCCGCTCTCGCCGACAACGCCTTCTGGATCCGCCACTACGAGCGCTTCGTCGACGAGCCCGAGCCCGAGGTGGGGTCGTGCATCGCGTTTCTCTGCGAGAAGGCGTGACCGCGCGCCGCGGCGGCGCGCCGGCGTGACAAAGCCGGCGAAAATCCCATAAACTACAGAGAATTCATGCGATTTCTGATCACCGGAGGCGCCGGTTTCATCGGGTGCAACGCGGCCCGGCGGCTTTCGGAGGCGGCCCACGACGTCGTCGTCTTCGACAATTTCTCCCGGGCAGCGGCGCCGTTCAACCGGGAGTGGCTCGAGAGAGTCGAGCCCCGCATCCGGTTCGTGAAGGGGGACGTCCGCCAGCCGGAGGACCTGCGCGCCGCCCTGGCCGAGCCCTTCGACGCGGTCCTGCACCTGGCCGGCCAGGTCGCGGTGACCACGTCGATCCTGGACCCCGTGGCGGACTGGCAGGCGAACGCCCTCGGCACGTTTCACCTCCTCGAAGCGCTCCGCGCGCGCTATGGAAAGGACCCGGGCCGGGCGCCCCTCCTCCTCTACTCCTCGACGAACAAGGTCTACGGCCATCTCACGACGGGAGAGGTGCTCCGGGACGGCCGCTGGGACCTCGCCGAGCGTCCCGACGGGGTCTCCGAGGAGGAGTCCCTCTCCTTCGAATCGCCCTACGGATGCTCGAAGGGCGCCGCCGATCAGTACGTCGTGGACTACCACCGCAGCTTCGGGCTGCCGACCGTGTGCTTCCGGCAGTCGTGCATCTACGGAACGCGCCAGTTCGGCGAAGAGGACCAGGGCTGGGTCGCCTGGTTCGCGCTCGCGGCGGCGTTCGAATTGCCGATCACGATCTACGGCGACGGGCTCCAGGTCCGGGACCTGCTCTGGGTGGACGACCTCGTGGACGCCTACCTCGCCGCGCTCGCCCGCAAGGAGCAGGTGAGCGGGCGCGCCTACAACGTCGGCGGCGGCCCCGAATTTCGCCTGTCGCTTCAGGAGCTGATCGGGGACCTCGAGTCGCGCATCGGGCGCCGGATTTCCGTCGCCCGGGAGAAGTCGCGTCTCGGAGATCAACGTGTCTTCTACTGCGACATCCGGAAGGCCCGCCGGGAGCTCGACTGGCAGCCGCGCGTCTCGCCGCGCGAAGGCGTCGGAAAGCTGCTCGACTGGATCGGCTCCAACCGCAAGGAGATCGCGACCTTCCTCACCCGCAAGGGAATCCCGGTCACCGCCTGAGCTCCCCGCCGGAGACTCTCTTCTGAGCCGATCGACCGCCCGCGCGATTCTGCTCGCGATTCTCGCCGCGGGCGCGCTCTTCCGATTCCAGAAGCTCAACTGGGACGAGGGGCACCACCTCCACCCGGACGAGCGTTTCATCTCGATGGTGGAGGACAACCTCCGCTCTCCCGGAAGCCTCACCGGCTACTTCGACTCGAAGAATTCGCCGCTCAATCCGTACAACCGGGGTTACGGCTCGTTCGTCTACGGCACGCTCCCGATGTTTCTCGCGCGAAGCGCGGCGGCGGTCGTCGGCCGGCGCGGCTACGACGGCACGTATCTGGTGGGCCGGTTTCTGTCGGGGATCTTCGACCTCCTCACGGTCTTTCTCGTCTACCGGATCGCGCGCCGCTTCGGATCGCGGCAAGCAGGGCTCGCCGCGGCGGCGCTCTTCGCGTTCTGCCCGCTCGGAATCCAGCTCTCGCACTTCTGGGCGGTCGACACCTTCCTCGCGACGCTCGCGACGGCGACGCTTCTCGGATGCGTTCGGCTCGCGCAGGGCAAGTCGGGCCTGGCGGGTGACGCCGCGACGGGCCTGGCTCTCGGGCTCGCCGCCGCCTGCAAGGTCACGGCGCTGGCGCTCTTCGCGCCGGTCGGGATCGCTCTTCTCGTCCGGCTCCCCCGCCTCCGGCGCGAAGGGGACTCGGGACCCGGTCCTTCGCTCGCGCGCGCCTTCGTTCGGGGTGCGCTGATCCTGGCGGTCGCTGCGGCGGCGGTGCGGTTGGTACTCCCCTACGCCTTCGACGGCTGGCGCCTCGACCCGCGCTACGTGAAGG
>JBKPSZ010000182.1:0-9841 GCA_046735265.1 Acidobacteriota bacterium
GTGGAAGGTATCCACAGGCTGACCGAAGGCTCGGTCACCCCCGGAAATCCGCCGTCGTTCGGAAGCTGCAGCACGCTGTAGTTGAGCGTGTAGACGTTGCGCCAGAAGTCGACCGTCAGTTTGGCCGCGTTCATGTTCTGCGTTTTCGCGATCGGCGCGGTTCCGTCCTGACCGGGGTGGTAGATGTCGAGACGGTACAGGTTGGTGCTCTGGTTTCGCGAGAGGACGTACAGGTATCCCGTGTATTCCACCGCGAGATCGAGATACTCCGTGTCGCCTCCCGCGGTCGCGGTCAGCTGCAGGAAATAGGCGGGCGACTGCTTCTGGAAGAGCTGGACCGGATTGCCGCCGACGTCGAAAGCCTGAAGGCGGTCGTTCAGCGCCTCGAGGATCAGGATCACGCCGTCCGGCGTGACGGCCGCCGCGACGGGTCCTCCGAGGAGGCCCGGGAGCGCGCCCATTCCGATGCCGAATCCCGCATGGGTCGTCGCCAGCAGCTTCGTCTTCGCGATGACGTCCGACACCGGGGCATCGGGCAACCGAAGAATTTCGATCTTGTGGAGACCGTTGTTGATGCTCACCAGCCGTCCCGAGGGATGCATCAGGAGATCGTCGGACGGGAGGTTCAAGACGCCCCACGCCCGATCGCTGCTCGGGGAATCGAACTGCGGCGGGTTCAGGTCCAGCCGCACGCGGCGCACGACACCGCCGCTCGTCGTGTCGAGGTAGAAGTCCGACGTGGCCGCCGTCGGGCCTCCGCCGGCATTCGAATTGCCCGGAAAGAGACTGTAGGTGAGCTTGCTTCCGCTCTGGAGCCCGCAGCCCGGCGTGACGTATCCGCTGGCCGGATCGACGTCGCCCATGTTGGCGAGCTGGTCGAGCTGGCCCTGACCGCCCGAGACACAAGCGGCGACGCCGGAGCTGAAGCTCTGGAACGCGTAGCCGACGAACCCGGGAGCGGCGCCGGTCCCCTGTCGCACCGTGATGCTTCGAAGACTGCAGAGATCGCCGGCGTCCTGTTCGCATACGAGAGTGTCGGCTTTTGCCGACGGCCCCGTCGGCGTCGCGAGCCAGCCATGCGTCCCCTGGGCGTCTGTCAGGACCGTGACCTGCTTGTGCTCGTACATCGTGTTCGGCTGGATCGGCACGGGGTACTCCTGGATCACGATGTCCGGGAGGTTGCCCACGTCGTTGGCCACCGACCCCGTCGAGCCCTGGGCCGCGAGAAAGTCGTCGTCCGAGTAGAAGCCGACTGTCAACGTGACGTTCCCTCCGAAAGGGACGTTCTGGAAGGCGACTGCCGGCAGCGACTTCACGGTGCCGGACGGCATGGGAAGCGTCTGCGTGTACGGCGTCGCGCCGCGGTCGAACTGCGCCGTCACCTTGTAATGCGTCGCAACGCCGGGGAACGCATCGTGCTTCGGGTCGTGCTGGATGTTCACCTGGATGTCGTGGGCCAGGGTGAGGTCGTAGACGTACGAGACCGGTGATGCCGCGATCTCGATCGTGGTCTCCAGGATCGTGGCCGCGCCGGCCGCGAGCGAGATGCCGAGCGCGATTTGCCCCACGATCGGAATGCAGTCTTCGGCGACCCCTTCCGCCACGGCGGAGGTGATGAGCGCGAGCAGCTGCGCCGAGCGCTTGTTGAGCAGAGACTGGAGGAGAGATCTGCCGATCGAGACCGCAACGTCCCGCCAGACGTCGGGAGTACTGAAGTCCTTGTCTCGCAGCTCGTCGCTCAAGAGCGTGGTCAAGGACTTCGCGATGGCCGGCGCGACGAGGATCGCGGCCTGCTGGATCAGCGACAGCTCGTCACAGGCGCCGGCGACCATGAGGATGAGGGTGACCCCGTAGTTGAAGATGAGAGTGCACGCGGCGCCGGGGAACCAGTCGCCCCACGTCGTCGGATCGTTGGGGTCGACGCCGCCGAGGATGAGCAGGGCCGGACCGCTCGCGAAAACCCGGACCGTCGACGTGTTCGGGGGGACGTTGAATCCGACGGTGGCCTTGGACGAGGCGACCGGGATTCCCAGCACCGTGAACTCCGGACCCAGCATGAGAGCGAACATGGCGGCGAACTGGTCGAGTTGCGCGCGGTCGCTCGCGGGGGAGTCATAGTCGGGGGGGAGCTGGATCTCGACTCCGGACGGGTCCAGAGGAACCCCGCCGCTGTCGAGAAACAGGAGGTAGATGCCGAGCCAGCGCACGAACCAGTTGGTGAAAGTCAGTGTCGCCTGCACGGTGCCGTCGACCTCGACCGCGGAGCCGGTCGTGGAAAAGCCGCCCTCGGTGTTCTGCGTGGCGAGCGTGAACTTCAGCGGATCCTGGGGCGAGCCCAGGTCCTGACTCTGGTCGATCGACGTGACCCCATCGTGCCGCTTCCAGAGGGCGCCCGCCGGGCCCGGCACGCCCGGATCGGCGGAGGTGACGTCGGCGCCGAGATCCTCGTCCCGTTTGATCTGGGGAAGCACGCTCGTCGTGCCCCCCTGCGCGACGTTGCGGATCGGGTCGTTCCAGTCGGGGTGGTACTGGATCAACCCCTTGTTCTTTCCGTTCTGGTTGCGAAACGCCTGGCCGGTGTCGTCGAGGATCGGGGTGAGGGTCGCCCACCCGTTCGCGTTCGGCTCACCCGAGGTCTCTTGCGGCGTGGCGGGGCCGAAAGCCTGAAGGAGGACGGCGAGACCCTTGGTCGCGCCGTTCGGCTGGATGTACTGGTTGTGAACGATCCCCCCGCTCGTGCCAATCACGCTGAAGAGATCGGGATGCATGCCGATGATCGCCGTGGCGTGATCGCTCGGATCGAGCAGGATGGCTTCTTCGATCAGGTCCTCCGCCGTCACGGCCGGGGGGTGCCCGTAAAGAGACCGCTTGGCCGACAGAGGGATGGGATTCCCGCCGGCGCTTTCGACGATCCGCGCAGCGGCATCGGCGATTCCGCCCAGCGGGGGGTGGAAATACATCGCCGACATGTTCCAGGTGCCCGTGCTCGGATTGGCGCCCTGGATCACGTAACTCATCGTGACGAAGTCGGCCGACAGTCGGACGTTCTGCACGAAGTGCGTGAGCTGATCGTCGGGGACGTTTTGGAGGAACTTGTTCTTCTTCCGGTGGTGCTTCACCACGCCGGGGTTGTCCTGGACCCGGTTGAGCCTCACGCGAGTCCCGCCCGCGACGAGGTAGTAGGTCGCGGTCTGGTGCTCGGCTTCGTGCGCGAAGTTGAAGAAGTAGTCCCTCTGCTCGAAGCGAGGTTTGACCGGCTTGCCGCGACCACCCCGGTCCGCGAGCAGTCCCGCGGGCAGCCCGGTCAGGGCCCCGGTCGCCAGGGCTCCGGTCAGAAACCGCCGCCGCGTGAATGGGGGAAACGGAAACCCGGTCGCTTTGGTCATGAGTTCACCATTCCGTG
Organism: Acidobacteriota bacterium; assembly: GCA_046735265.1. Taxonomy (GTDB): domain Bacteria; phylum Acidobacteriota; class Thermoanaerobaculia; order UBA5066; family Gp7-AA6; genus DATBFU01. The sequence goes on from JBKPSZ010000182.1 coordinate 3,404, forward strand.
TCGATCGGAGTACAGACGGCGGGCGCCGCCTGGGTGTAGGTCGCGTCCAGCAGATACGAGGCGGGCGGAGTGCTGTTCGCGCCGATCGAGAACGTGCTGTTCCAGTTCGTGTTCGAGCCGGTCGCCGGGCCGCATCCGTTCGGCACCCCCGGGGTGCCATTGGGACAGGTGAGCGTGCTGTTGCTCATCGGCACGGTAGTCGGCGCGGCGTAGTTGACGAAGACGCAGATCGGCTGTCCCGGGGCGTGCCAGTTCGGGAAGGCGGCGAAATCATCCGAAAGCTTGAGGAACATGTCGTTTCCTCCCGCGCGGAAGTCGAGGAAGGCGTTGGCCAGAGAAGTTCCCTGCAGGTTCGCGTTGCCGAGCTGCGTGCCCTGCAGGAAGGCGCTCGCAAACCCGGAGTTCGTGCCGATGCTCGGGTCGACGCTGAGAGTAGCGCCGCCGAAGTTCGCTCCAATGAGGACGGCGTCGCCGAACTGAACGCCCTGGACCTTCGCGCTTGTGAAGTCGACGCCGGCAAGATACGCGCCATCGAAGTGCGTGTTGTTCATGGTCGCGCTGGCCGCCGTCGCGCAGTCTCCGTCGCTGAATTTGCACTTGCCGGATCCGACGAGGGCGCTGCTGTAGAAGCTGGCGCTCGTGAAGTCGGCGGCGCTGACGTCGGCCGAGGCGAGGTTGACGTTCTTCAGGTGGGCATTATTCAGGAAGGCGCCGCTCACGACCGGGGGCGAGCAGCTGGCCGCGGTGCAGTTGGAGAGAAACGCTCCTCCGAGATCGGCACCCTCGAGATCGGCCTCGATCAGCGTCGCGCCGTACAGCTTGCCTCCTTCGAGGCTCGCGTGGCGGAGGCTGGCGCCGGTCAGGAAGGCGCTGCTCAAGTTGACGGACGGGCCCGTGACGCCGTCCAGGATTGCTCCCTCCAGGCTCGCAAACGCGAGTTTGGTGCCGTTGAGAATCGCCCCGGTCAGGTTCGCGCCCTTCAGGTCCACGCCGGAATCGGAATCGGTTCCGGAGAGGTCGAGACCGGACATGTCCACGCCTCGGAGCTGGCACTTCTCGCATTGGCGCGAGGAGACGAAGAGAAACGGGAAGAGCGACCGGATCTGCAGGCTGGACGTGGTTCCGCTGCCGATCGGCGTGCCGGTCAGGCACGGTGCGTCCAGCTCGACGATCTGTTGCGTGCCGGTGTAGAGGAGCCCGCTGTGCAGGATCGCGGCGGTGTTGTTCCCGAGCCGAACCGAGGCGGCGGTCTCGTCGAGCGTGATGACGGGGCTCGAGAGCTCGCTCAGGTTGGGGGTATCGAGCGCGAAGACGGCCGCCCGCCCCTGGTAGTTGCACTGCTGGTAGACGGCGACCTCGCCCTCCTGGAGCTCTCCGATCTGCGTCCCGTCCGGATAGAAACGGAAGAGAACGTCGACCGCAGCGGGCGGCTCGGGGTCGGGCTGCCGTTGATCGTAATTCAGCGAGAACGTCGTTTCGGAAAAAGTCGTCGAGCGCAGGAAGAAGTCGGCAGGCTTCTGGTCCTTGCGGGTGACGCCGAGCTGGAACCGATATCCCCCGAGGTCGTTCACCACGAGAGGGACGGTCTGGAAGAATGCCTCGTTTTGTGTCTGGCCGTCGTCCGCGAAGCCGGTCCAGAAGCCACTCGCGTCGAGCTTCGCGAGGTTGAGCTTGCTCGGGTGCGTGCTGCCGACGGTGGGATCGTTCGAGTCGGAAAAGTTGAAGAGGCCGGCGTCGTCGATCTGCCGCGCGGTGAAGTCCGCGACGAGCGGTCGAATGGCGGTGAATGGCGTGTCGGGGACGCTCTGGTCCGGCGGCGGCGCGATCACCCGGCCCAGACGACGCCGCGGATCGAGGAGGGGATCGGGGCGGAGCGCCCATAAACCCCCGAGCGGCGCGCCCGAGCCATCCACGAGGCGGGGACTCGCGGACATCGGCTGGGCGAACGCGACGCGATGCGCTTCGCCAATCGACCCGCCGTCGTGCGTCACGCGGATCGTGTACGTATCCGCGGCGAGCATGACCTGCGCGCACTCCGGCTTCCGCGGCTTCTGCCGGCCCTCTCCTTTTCCCTTCGGTCCGTGCGGGCGATGAAGGCGAAGCAACTTCTTTCCGCGCGCATCCTCGAGGACGACCTCTGTGAGGAAGGGGTCGTCGGCGTCCAGGCAGATCGTGTGCGTCCCGGCTTCCAGGCCGTAGCGAGCGAGCTGCAAGCGAGTCGTCTGCCCGCGCGGCGACGGCTCGAGGTCGAACAGCACGACGTCTTTGGAAAGCGCGGCGAGCGCGGGATTCGAGACGAAGTCCTGTTCGTAGAGCACGCGGGGTGTCGATTGCGCCTCGGCCGGCGGGGCGATCGGCCCCGCGACGAAGGCCCACAGGAGGAGGACCGCGAACTTCGGTCGCATGATGCGCCTCGGCACCCGAGGATCGCGAGCGCGAGACCGAACCGCGAGGGGAGAAGAGAATTGCATCCTTGGGATCAGAAACCGGCCACAGTCTATGTCGCGGGGTTGGAGGGCCGGCGAACCTTTCGCGTTGCCCGAAGGTGAAGGCCAACCGGCGCGCGGCCGGGGACGGACCGGCGGCCCGGGCGAGCTCCCGGGCCGCCGGCCTCGATCTCGTCAGAAGAGGAGCTCCGTTCTGCGCGGCGGCGCTTCGAGTCCCAGCCAGAACGCCTCGAGGAGGTCGAGTGCGGCCTTGCAGCCGCTTTCGAGCGCGGCCTCCTCATCGGCGCCGAGCGAGGAGAGCGTGCGGCTCATCGCGTCTTCGTGTCCCTGCTCGAGATCGCGGTGAAACGTCCAGTAGAAGAGGTCCATCCCGGAGAGATCCGCCCGCCGGCTCTTGAGCGACTCGAGCCCCGGGATCAACTGGTCCCACATCGGGATGGCCATGTGCTCGAGCCCGAACGAGGCGCCGAGCGCCTTCGGGTAGCTCCGATCGCCGTACAGCGACGCCAGCCCCTCGATGTAGTTCCGCGTCGAGGGGAGCCAGGTTCGTCGGCCCGCCTCCGCCGGATCGAGGCCGATCGAGCGGAGGAACCGGTGGTAGAGGTACTCGTGCCGGCGCTTCGGGTTCCCGTCTCCCAGCTCCGAGACGAGAATCGTGGCGAGCTCGTCGGCCGCCTCCTCGTCGGGCGTATTGGCGAGGAGGGTCGCGAGAATCCGCGGGAAGCTCTTTACGAACGCGAAGAACTGCACCGCGAAGCGCTCGAACTCCCTCTCGTCCAGGTCCCCCCGGGAGAACCGGTCGAGATATCGGTTGTTCACCGCACCGTGCTGGAGGACCTGTTCATGGAGACGGCCGTCGATGGACATCGCTGACTCCTTTTCCCCAAAAAAAAGCCCGCCCTCTCTCCCGAGAGGGCGGGCGGTTGGGCCGGTACGTTGGTGTCGGGCGCTACGGCATCGGAACGGTCCGGTCTCCCCGCTGTCTCACGGGAGTGGTGGGGAGGCCGCGGTATCGAAGCCCGACAGAAATCATCGGCGTGATGCTAGAGCAGAAAAGCGGCGGCGTCAATTCCGGAGAGGGCTAGGGCGCCGAGACGACGATCTCGCCCTTCATCTTGCTGTGGCCGAAGCCGCAGAACTTGGCGCACTTGAACTCGTAGGTGCCGGCCTTTTCGGGCGTCAGCTTCACGGTCTCGGTCTTCCCCTTCTCGAAGACGACCTTATCGATGCCGAGCTCCTTGCAGGTGAAGCCGTGCGTCGTGTCCAGGGCTTCGAAGGTGATCTCGACAGGCTCTCCGACCTTGAGCTCGATCTTCGACGGGGTGAACTCGTACTTCTTCGCCGTGACGCTGATCTTCCGGGCTTCGCCGGCCGGAGCAGGCGTCGGTTCCTGAGACGATGCGGCGGCCGCGGCAAACGAAATCGCGAACGCCGCCGCGATCCATTTGGAGCTTCTCATCGATCCTCCTCTTTCGGTTCCCGCGCCGGCGGGGCCGGCCGGGAAGCATATCCGGGAGGCGGGCCGGGAGCATGGCGCCGGAGCGCGCGCCAGGCTCCGTAGACGATCCATCCCGCGAGGGATCCCGCCGGCTCCCCCTGGGCGAACGCGATGCTCAGGCGCAGCGCCGACTCGATGAAGAGGTAAAGGCTCCAGGGAAGTGGCAGAACCGGCCATCCGGGGAGCGCGGCGCCGCCGCCGAACGAGTCGAGCAGGAAGCCGAGCAGGCCGAGCGCGCCGAGGACGAGAAGCGGAAGCGCGGAGGCGATCGTCATGCCGCGCGCCGGCGCGCCGAACTCCGCCTCCATGCGCGACTGGACCGAGGCCGGCAGGTGGCCGAGGAGGGGAGCGAGCCAGAAGCTCGCACGCCTCCGCACCAGAGCGCCTTCGCGACGCCGCCGCTCGAGCAGACGGCGCGCCTCGGATTCCGCGTCGTATCGCTCGAGGACGCGGACCGTGTGGCGGTCCTCCCACGGGGCGAGGATGTAGGCGACGCCGCCCGAGGGATCCGCCGCCGCCTCGAGGACCTCGAAGACACTGCCGTCCCAGGACACCGCGGTGCCCGGGTGCTCCGGGGAGGTCGCGGTCTTCGTCCGGCGCGGCGCCCACCCTTTCGACGCCGCGCAGGCGAGGCACAACCGGTCGCCGGCGAGAAGCGCCGCGCGATCGTCGCCGTGAGAGTCCGGAGCCGACCGCATCCCCGATCCGACGACTATATCAGAACTGATATAGTCGGGCTCCGTCCCCGGCCAGATTCACGGCTCCAGAGGGGGAAGCTTGATCGTCTGGTGCCCCGCGCGTCCCGCCCGGGCCTCTCGAAGCGTCGCGTCGGGCGTCTCGGCCCGGCCGATCGAGAAGCCGCGGATCGTTCCCTCCGCGTCGCAGTCGTAACAGCGGAAACGGAATTCGCGCTCGCGCCCTTCGCGCATGCTCGCCACGTCCACCTTCTCCGATCCGCAATGGTCGCAGAACACGAGGGAAGCGGTCGCCACGAGTCACCTCCGGATAAGAAACCCCGAGGCGTCTAGCCTACTGCAGGGTCGCGGGAAGCGGCGGGGTCTCGTTTACCGCCGGGTCCCGACGGATCGCGTGCGGCCGCGATCGGGCGCGGAGCGGGGCGCCGTCACGCGATAGAGAAACGTCTCGCCCGCCGGGATCGTGTCGGAGAAGAGGATCGCGCCGCCCGAACGCGAGGCGGAGAGCGTCTTGCCACGGAGCTGCTCCGTGACAGTGACGGCGCCCTCGTCGATCGCGAGCGTCGCCGCATCGAGCGAGAAGTGAACGTCCTTCGAGGCCGAGCCCGTGTTCTGGGCCGTCAGATAGAGGACCCCGCCGCGCCGGCTGTCGAACCGCTCGACCAGCACCGCCGCGTCTCCGGTGGTCGTTCCGTTGATCGGCTCCCAACCCGCCGCCGCGACCGTCCGAATGAGGGGAATGTAACGGCGGAAGTTCGCGCGGTCCCGCTCGTACGCGGACGGAACGTTCCAGTAGGCGCCGTTGAATCCGGGGAAATAACCGAAGAGAAGGGCCTGGCGAAGGTAGGCGAGCACTTCGTCGGCGTCCGGCGTCTGTCTGTCGAGAGGGACGAAGAGGTTGCTCCAGGGGCGGCCGTTGCCGAGGAAACGTCGGATGTAGGCGCGATCGAGCGACTCGGCTCCCTGGGATTCGCCGCCCAGGACGTCGAAGTAGCGGCCGAGCCACGCGTACATGCCGGGATTCATGCTGCCCATCAGGTACAGGCCGCGGTCGTGCGCGTAGGAACGGAAGGCGTCGCAGAACTCCGCCATCGAGAAGCCGTCCAAGAGAACGACTTTGCCCGTCTCCCACGAGTAGGTGAGCGGCGAGTCGCTGTAGGCCCAGAGCTCCTTCCGATAGTTCTCGACTCCCGCGAAGGTTCCCGAAACGTCGTCGAGAAAGATACCGCCGACGTGCGCGCCCCGGTTCGCCGCCCACCTCAGTCGGCCCTCGACGCTGTATTTGGTGGCCACGCTCCACATGCTCGGCGCCGGGATGTCGGGGTCGGGAGACACGGGATAGATCTGGAGACGATTGCCGTACCAGAAGTACGGGTCGGCATAGAGCTGGTAACGGCCGTTCGCATCGTGAGGGGAGCTGTTGATCGTCGCCTGCGCCATCTCCTGCCGCGGGACGTTGTCGTTCAAAGGCGAGCCGCCGTTGGCGGCATCCGACTCGAGCGCGGCGACGAGGACGTCATAGGAGGGCTGGGAGGTGACGCCGGGAAAGGAACGAAAGTAGCCGGATGCGTCGACGTAATGGGCGACCGAAATCCCGTGGGCGTTCCCGAAGTCGATGTCGCCGACGCCTTCGATGAATCCCCAGCCGAAGTCCTCGAATCCCGCGACGGTCTCGACGCTGTGTCCTTCCGCGGGGATGACCCAGGCCCCGGTGGCCGTATTGACGGACGAGACGAAATCCGAGTCGTTCAGACCCCGGTATTTCTCGGCGGCGGACCGCAGCCCCCAGCGTGGGTCC
>JBKPSZ010000183.1:0-15134 GCA_046735265.1 Acidobacteriota bacterium
ACCCTGGCCAACGTACTGGCAGGGCCAGGCGCGGCGGCGCTCCTCGAGCGCGATGCGGAGCTCACCTCCGCGTTCCGGAAAGCGAACGTCTTCTATCAGGCGCTCGACCGCGAGAACGAGCGGCCGAACGCCCTTCCCGACGGGCTCTGGAAGCGGGCTCTCCTCCTGGCGCTGCGACTCTGCACGCGGATCCCCAACTTCTCGGTCTGTTCGAGTCCGGCGGATTACGACGACAAGCATCCCAACGAGAAGGTCGAGCACCTCTGCGAGGAAGTCGGACGGATCGCGGCCGAGGCGCGGGGTCTCCTGTTCGGCCGGCAGGGGATGAACCTCGAAATCCAACAGGTGCTCTCCGAGCTCTTGACGGAGAAGCTCACCGACTCGACACCCACGCCGAGGGACACGGCGCCGAGATCGCGCAGCGCGTGAGGCCGGGCGCCGGCTCGACGCCCGCTATAATTCTCCGAGCCGTTCCGCGAGCGCGGCCGGAGGCAGCCGCCTTCCCTCGCGGACCGAGGTTTCCGAAATGTATGCGCCGACCGCGAGCGGAGGAATTCTGAGGCGGCTCCCGGCCGCGAGGAACCGATGCCCGAGAACTTGAGCCGGGCCTCCGACTCGGTGCTCTGCCTCGAGGTCTGGCTCGGGCCCATGGAAGGCGCACGACACCTGGAGCCCGTGCCCGCCGCCCGCGACACGATCGTTCGGATCGGCCGGCGGCGCTCCGACGAAAAGCGGGGCCTCGAGAACCAGTTCGTTCTCTCGGAGGGGGAGGGGATCTCCTCCTTCCACGCGGAGCTGCGCTGCTCGGGCGGAAAGATCTTCCTGAAGGATTTGAAGAGCACCAACGGAAGCTTCGTCCGGAACAAGCCGGTGATCGGGGAGGTCCCGATCGAGTCGGGCGAGATCTTCCTTCTCTCGACGACTCCCATCCGGGCGGACCTCGCGGCCGAGCCTCGCACGCAGATCTCGATTCCCGAGCGGTCGATCGAGGAGCTGACGGGTTCGCCTCCGCTCTCGCGCGTCCTCGACAAGGCGGCCGTGGCGGCCCGCGGCCGAGGGGAGACTTTCGTCGACACGCGCCACCTCGCCGAAGCGATCCTCCGGGGGGCGGATCCGGCGGTCGAAAAAGCGTTCTCGCGCGCGAAGGTCTCCCGCGAAGACGCGATCGCGGCGATCTGGAAGGGAGGTCTCTACCGAGGGGCGACGGCCTGGCTCACCCGCTTCCTCGCGACGCCGGTCGCGCCGCATGAAACCGCGGGCGGCCCCGTCTTTTCGCCGCGCGTGCGGCAATGCGCTTCGGCGGCCGCGGGCCGGCTGGCCGCGTTTTCCGCCTCCGAAGCCGAATCGCTCGCCCCGATCGCCTTGCTCGCGGCGATTCTCTCGAGAAACGACAGCGCCGTCGGGAACTGGTTCGCGGAGAACGCCGTTCGCGCCGAAATGCCTTCGCCCCCGCGCCGCTCGGCCGGGCGAAAGACGGTCGTGTCCGGCCCGGCGCTTGCGCGTCCGGCGAAGCCGGCCAAGGTTGACGACGCCACGGTCGCGGCCACGCGGCTGCGGCGAGAGGCGGCGGCCGCGCGCGCGGCGGAACGGGTCGAAGAAGAGACCGCCCTCCCTGCCGCGCTCGAGGAACCCGGTCCGCCGCGCGGTTCCGAGGCCGTCTTTGCGACAACCGGCGACGTCGTCCTCGATCAGCGCGCGCGGCAGATCGGGGTCGAGCTCGAAGAGGCGGCGACGCTCTACCGCTTCTCGACCCCCGAAGACCGCCGCGGCGTGATGAAGGCGCTCGTGAATCGATCACTCGCGGCGATCGCGCCGGAGAATCGAACGCGCATCCTCTCGCAGATCCGCGTTCAGTTCCCGGTCGTGGGCGCGCCGCCGCCCGCCGAGGCGAACGAGGTGCCGCGACTCATCGCCCGCGTCCAGGAGCTCGAGCACCGGCTCGAGCGCGCGAAGGCGGAAAAGCCGGCGCCGCCGCCGGACCGGGGCGCCTCGGGCGACGTTCCCTGGAAGACGCTGCTGACAGAACCGTCCGGAGATCCTCCTCCGGAGGAGGGACAGGATCTCTCCTCCCTGCGCGCTCTCGTCTCCTTCGCGAGGCACATGGAGAAGTTCCTCCTCGGTCTCGTTCAGGCGGTGACGGTGCCCGGCGACTCGACGATGAGCTTCCGGCTTCCGGGGCGGCGGTATACGCTGGAGGGGCTGCTTTCGGCCCTGGAGCAAGGAAAACCGGTGGACACGAAGAATCTGTCGGACTATCTGCGCGAGCTCGAACGCTGGCAGGTGGCGATCCTGGCGGCGCACCACGAGTCGGCGCGGCTCTGGTTCGAGAAGCACTGGAAACGCGTCAGCCCTGGCGCGATCGAGAACTCGACGGAGAAGGGGGGCGGCTGGAAGATCCGCGGCGAGGCGGCCGAGTGGTGGAGCCGCTATAAGGAGTCGGTCAAGGGATTGACGCCGGACGTGGTGCAGGATCAGGTGCTCCAGACGACGTTCCGGCTCGCTCAGGAAGAATTCGACAAGTTGTCGAAGCGGAGGCAATCATGAGAGAGGCCCCTCCCCGCCGTCGCGCCCGGGTCTTCGCCGTCCTGTTCGCCGCGGCTCTGATTGCCGCCGCGGGCTGCTCGAGCTCGTCCTCGCTCCACTTCAAGTGCGACAACCCGATCAACGGCGGACTCCTGTTGACGGTCGACGTCGTCCGCGCGACCGAGGCGCAGGCGCGGCAGATCGAAACGCTCGGCGAAAAATGGTTCTACGACCCGCTCCGGGACAGCCTGCGCGAACGCACGACCACGGTGACCTTTCCGACGAAGGACTCCTCCGGCTCCTGCGCGCGGAGTCTCGAAGTGAAAGGCGACAAGAAGGACAAGTACCTGGTCATCGTCGCCGACTACAAGTATCAGAGCCCCGAAGCGAGCCGTCAGCTCGTCTCGCTTTCCGGGGACCGCTGGAAGGGGAAGACGATCGACATCGCGGTTCACGACCGCGAGCTGTCCGTGAACACGCGGTAGCCGCGCCGAATGGACGCCACCCCGCGGCCCTCTCCATCCTTCCCGTCGCAGCCGAGGAGCCAGGCATGACGAAGACTCCGGAGGTGCACTGGTCCGAGGGGATGTTTCTCCGGCCCCACCATCTCCAGATCGCCGAACGCCAGCGCGGCGAAGTGCTGCGTCAGGAGGTGCGCCGGCTCCAGCCCTTCTTCTGGGGAATCCTCCGCATCGACATCGCGTCGGATCAGCTCGAGAACTTCACCTTCGAGGTCCGCGACGCCGAGGTGAAGTTGAAGGACGGCACCTCGCTCTCCCTCGGCTCGAATCTGACGCTGCCGTCCCGCAGCTTCAAGTCCGAGCTCGATCAGGCGGGGGGCCGGATGACGGTCTGGCTCGGCATCCCCTCGTGGCGGGAGCTCGAGGCCAACGCCTTCGATCCCGGGTCGAAAGCGGGCGGGCAGGACCGCCGCTGGAGCGTCGAGACGGTCGAGGTCCTCGACGAAAACACGGGCACCAATTCCCAGCCGATCGACGTGCGCCGCGCCAACGGGCGATTCTTCTTCGGCGCGGAGAGCCGGGAGGGCTACGAGTGCCTGCCCATCGCGCTCGTCGAGCGGTCGGGGCAGGGGAAGAACACCCCGGTTCTGTCGGCCGAGTTCATTCCGCCGGTCACCGAGCTCGGCGCCTGGCCCGGGCTCGAAAACCTCTGCCAGTCGGTGACGAACCGTCTCGAGGCCAAGCACCGATTCCTCGCCGGAGAGATCGCGGAGGGCAAGCTCACCGTCGACTCGGAGGGGACGACCGGCTGGCAGCCGATCCTGAAGATCCAGATCCTCGGCTCCTTCCTCTACCTCTTCCAGCAGCTGACACGCATTCCCCGCGTGCACCCGTTCACCGTGTACACCGAGTTCTGCCGACTGGTCGGCGAGCTCTCGATGTTCTCGGGCGAGCGGCAGCTTCCGCGCGTCCCTCTCTACGACCACGACAACCTCGGGCCCTGCTTTTTCGAGATCACCCACATCCTGGAAGTCCTGGCGGAGAAGATCGTCGCCTCTCGGTTCATCAAAGTGGACTTCAAGATCCGCGAAGACCTGCTGGTGGCCGACCTCGCGTCGGAGTGGCTCGCTCCGGAGACCGAGGTGTACCTGCTGATCGAATCGGACTACGAGGAGAAGGACATCCGGAGCCGCATCGAGGTCATGAAGCTCGGCACGATCTCCGACATTCCGCTCTTGAAGCAGCGGCGCCTCTTCGGACTCGACGTCGAGATGTTGAAGCGCGTGCCCTCCGGGCTGCCGGCGCGCGAGGACTACTTCTACTTCTCGATCGAGAAGGACGGGCCTTACTGGTCGAACGTCGTGCGCGACCGCGTCATCGCGATCGCCGGCGCGACCGACCCGAAAATGAAGTTCTCGCTGTACATCATCCTGAAGCCGGGAGGCGCCCGTGGATAAGCCTCGAGACGACACCGCCGAGCTCTTTCGGGTGACGTCCCCGCTCTTCCTCTTCCTGACGGCGTTTCGGCGCCGCGTCCGGAAAGGGCTGCGCGTCGAGTTGCGCGACGTCAGTGACCGGCTCGACGAGATCTTCGCGGAACAGGGGCGACGGGCCCGGGAGGACCCCCGCCTCGAGGCGCTCTACGAGAAGGCGCGCTATCCGCTCGTCGTCCTGGCCGATGAGGTCCTCCTCCACTCCGGCTGGGAGCACGCGCCCCAGTGGGAGGGACAGTTGCTCGAGCAGAAGTTCTTCGGGACCAACATCGGCGGCGAGAAATACTTTTCGATGGCCAACGAGCTCGACCCGGCGCGCGACACCGAGCTCGCGGCGATCCTCTCGACCGGGATCGCGCTCGGGTTCGGCGGAAAGTACCGGGAGCGTCCCGAGAAGCTCGGCGAGGCCCGCAAGCGGCTCTATCGGATGAACGCCGAGTGGATCGCGACGCTCGGCGAGAAACTGACTCCCGAGGCCTACCAGGTCCTTCCCCAGCCGGCGCGCAAGCTGTCGCCGCTCCTGAACCTGTATCGCGTGCTGATCGTCGCTTTCGGCGTTCTCATCCTCTACTACATCCTCGCGTTCGTGCTCTGGGGAACCGCCATGGGCGAGCTGCGGCAGGCGGCCCGGGCGATGGGTCTCGTCTAGAGCCATGCACGAGCTCCTCGATCTCTTCAACCGGCTGCCCCGCCCGATCAAATACCTGTCCGCGATCTTCCTGGCGCTTCCGCTCATCTACGTCGTCACCCGCTGGCTGGGGATCGAGAAGTACTGGTGGGTCTTCGTCCTGGGGATGCTCGTCATCATCCTCGTGCTCGCGCTCTTCAATGCCGCGGTCCGGGCGCGCGAGAAGCGGCAGGCCAACGCCTTCGAAGGAGAGCTGCGGCGCGACGCCCAGAAGGCCGGCGCCTCGCGCGAGGAGGTGCGTCAGGCGCTCGGCGACCTGTCGGCGAAATGGACCGAATCGGTCCAGCAGCTCAAGCAGGCCGGGCTCTCGGTGTACTCGCTCCCGTGGTACCTGCTCATTGGCGAGCCGCAGTCGGGCAAGTCCACGACCCTGAAGAACTCGGGGCTCGAGTTCCCGGTCGGCACGGACGGCCTCTCCGGCGCGGGGGGCACGCGCAACTGCGACTGGTGGTTCGCCAACGAGGCGGTGATCCTCGACACGGCGGGCCGTTTCACGTTCCAGGAGGAGTCGGCGCCGGACCAGCAGGAGTGGAGCTCGTTCCTGAAGCTCCTGCGGCGCTATCGGAAGTACTGTCCGATCAACGGCGTCATCGTCGTCATCCCCTGCACGTCGCTGCTCGAAGACCCGCCCGAGGAGCAGCAGCGCAAGGCGACCAACATCCGCAACAAGCTCCTCCACGTCCAGCGCGCGCTGCAGATCCGCTTCCCCGTCTTCATCATGGTCACGAAGGCGGACCGCATCCTCGGCTTCTCCGAGTTCTTCCTGAAGCTCGATCCGGTCGATCAGCAGCAGCTCTTCGGATGGTCGAGCCCCGAGGGACCGGGAAAGGCCTGGGATCCGGAATCTTTCGATGCAATCTACGAAAGCATCGTTTCCCGGCTCTACAAGCTGCGATTGAAGCTTCTGGCCGACGAGGAGAACCCCTCGCAGGCCGACAAGCTCTACGTCTTCCCCGAGGAGTTCCGCGCGCTCGCGGCTCCGCTGAAGGCGTACTTGAAGACGATCTTCCAGTCGACGCGCTTCGACGAGCCCTTCGCTTTTCGCGGCTTTTACGTCTCGAGCGGCGTCCAGCAGGGCCGTCCGATCGCCCAGGCGACGCGGGACCTGCTCGAGGCGCCCGGCGGCGCGGCCGAAGGGGTCATCGAGAGCCTGGAGAGCATCTTCAAGAAGTCGCGCGCCTTTTTCATTCGCCACTTCTACGAGAAGAAGGTCTTCCCGGAGCAGGGGCTCATCACGCGGACGGCCGCGGCCGAGGCGCAGCAGCGCCGCACGCTCTGGCTCGTTCGAGGACTCGGCGCGCTCGTGCTCCTGATCTTCCTCGGGGGGATGATCCCGGCGTTCAGCTCCCTGAAGAAGGTCCTGAACCCGATCCGGCGCGACGTGAAGGACGCCCAGGCGTGCGCCGCGACACCGTGTTCGGTCGAGCGCTCCTGGGAGATCGCGCGGAATCTGGAAGAGGACCGCCGCAACGTGCTCTCGCGGCGCTGGATGTTCGCGCTCTTCCTTCGCGGCACCCGCTCGAACGAGCTCACCAACACCCTCGCCCGCATCCAGCAGAAGATCTACCAGGGCGGCGTGATCGCGCCGCTCCTCGCGGAGACGGAAGGGCGCATGGCCGCGCTCGACTGGGAGACGTTCGGCGACTATCGCTCGTTCCGGGACGCGCTCGCGTCCCACCTCGACTGGCTGGCCGTCCGCAAGCCCCCCGAGACCCCGATCGCGCGCGCCGAAGACCTGCGCGTTCTCCCGCTCATCGACTTCGCGCGGAAGACGAAAGGGATGAAAGGAAGCGACAAGGCGGAGGAGATCGACGCCTGGGTCGGCAAGCTCGCGCAAGCCGATCCGCTCCCGGATCAGGTTCTCGAAGGGACGCGACGCGCCGGTGCGCTCGGCCTCGTCATCCCAGACCCGGCCCGGGCCATCGCCAAGTACGAGGAGTTCTGGACGGTCACGAACCTGGCACGCTGGGACGCGAAGCTCCAGGACGGGCTCGCCGCCTACATGCAGCTCTACGGCCAGATGACGACGGCGCCCCGAGCCGCTCCACCGGTCTATCTTGCCGAGGTGGCTTCGGCCGGCAAGAAGTTCCGGGAAAACTACGAGCGCCTGACGCGCCACATGGCAACGCCCCGCCCCGGGGAGAAGGGATTTCCGGGCTCGACTCTCGACTCGTGGAAGAAGTTCTTCGCCGAGGATTACACGGGCCTCTCGAAGTGGGCTCCGGTCGCGCCGGGCTGGATCTCTGAGTCGCGCCGGAGCGCGATCGTCTCCCGCCTCGAAGCCGATCATCAGACGTTGCGCCAGCGCGAGGCGGACCTCGCCTATCTCATCGACAAGGATCCGGCGGGAAAGGTCAAGTGGGCGCCGACGGCGGCTTCGCTCGGGGGGATCTTGAACGACCTCGCGAGCTATACCGATCTCGCCGCGTACGCCGCCTCGGAAGACGGAAAGCTCGTCGAGACGCTGCGGAGCGAGCCGGCGTGGACCGAGAAGCCCAAGCGCCTCGATGCCTGGCGCCAGCGGCAGGACGCGCTCGCGAAGGGGATCCTCGGAAAATCCGCCGAGCTTGCGGCGGCGACCCCCGACGTGCGATTCCTCTGGCCGGAGCGGCGCCCCTCGGTGGATCAATCCGCGCAGCTCGCGCTCGTCCTGCGGACCCTGACCGTCGCGCAGCCGTTCTTCGAGGAATCCCTCGTCACGCAGTGTCCGCCGGGCAACTGCTTCCAGCCCGCGTTCGCGCGGGCGATGATTCCGTCGGCGAGCGGCGTCGTCTCGGCCGCTTCCGCGCACGTCGGCGCCCTCCGGAGCTTCGAAGGCGTCTCCGGCTCGGTCGGCACGCTCGCGGAGACGGAAGCCACCTACCTGCGCCGCTACATCGATCAGATGGCGGGGCGCGCCGGCGGCGGCTCGGCGTTCGCGTTTCCGGACGCCGCGGCCGGCGCCGGGAACTGGCCGACTTTCCAGCGGGCGATCGGGGCCTGGCAGCCGGTCGGAGGCGGGGGAGCGGTCTCCCCGGACCCGTCGGGGCAGCTCGCAGCCGCCGACTTCGAGGCTTTCGCGGCGGCGAACCAGTACCTCGCGCCGGTGCGGGAGGAGTTCGTCCGGCGAATCGACCGGCCACGCCTCCAGGCCCAGTCCGAGCGCGTCGCCCCGGAGCTGACCGCGGCGGCGGAGAGCTTCCGCGGCGCCGTCACCTCCATCTCGGACCAGCCGCTCAAGGCGTGGAAGCAGCTCTCGACGGGGGACGGCGCGACGCTCAAGCAGTACAAGGCCTTCTCGGAAAACCTGCGCCTGAAGAACGACCCGACCGCCGCCCGCTTGAAGCGCGCGATCGAAGACCACGGCGCCCATCTGCTGCGCGACGCGATTCGCCCGCAGTTCGCTCCTCGCGCCGAAGCAGCCGCGGGGCGTTTTTCGACCTGTTGCCTCGGAAAGTTCCCCTTCGTCAACGAGGTCGAGCTCGCGAACGAGCGCTCGCAGATGGCGGCGGGTCAGGGATACTCCCGCGGCGGTCCGGCCGGCGCGATCCGATACACGATCGACATTCCGACGATCGGTGTCGCGGACATCCAGGGCCCGCTCGCGGAGTTCGGGGCGCTCGCGTCGGAGTTCGCCATCGATCCGATCCTGACGGGAGATGCGAGGGAATTCGATTTCGTGGGGCCCGAGAGGCCGGTCTTCGCGGTCGCGCGCGGCTGGCAGGTCTATCTTTTCGGCGCCAACGCCGCGCCAGGCGCGACCGCCAAGCCGCACAACATCGAAGTCCGCCTGGTCGACCGGGCTCCGGTTGCCGGGACGGTCTTCCTCGGCGATCGCGTCGGCCAGGTGGCCCTCTTCGATCGCGCCACGATCCTGCGTCCCTCGACCGACGTGAAGACCGGCCGGACGCCTCCGCCCTTCGTCTGGAGGCTGCAGACGGCGGACGCGCCCCTGGAGATCGTCGGAAGAAACGAAGACGCCCGCGGAGGCTGGACCGGCTCTCTCTTCGTGACGGGCGGGCCGCTCAAGCTCTACGGCTTCGTGCAACGGGCGAGCGACGAGCGACGCCCGGGCGCGGACCCGCGGGTCTGGGACATCCGAGTCGAAATCCCGGACGCCGAGCGCGCCGGCACCCGTCTCCAGGGGACTTTCGAGCTCAAGTTCGACGACCCGCTGCCCGGAGTCATTCCGCGCTAGGGCGGCGATGCAGGACACCTCCACGCGCCGCCCGGGTCTCCTCTCGCGACTCCTCGGCGGATCTGCGAGCCCCCCGGAGCCGGTCCGCACCGTCGGCGTGGCTTTGAACGCCTACGGGAAGCTTCCGATCTACAAGGACTTCATCTCGGCGGGCCTGACCGAGCCCGGGGCGAGGGAGTTCCGAAACTGGATCGATCGGGGTTTCTCTCACCGCTGGTCCTCCGATGACGCCTTGAAGGAGACTTCGATCCCTCGACACCTCCTTCTCCTGCGGCTTCCCGAGTCGGGCACCTTCGTCACCGGCTGCCTGTGGGGGAGCGAGGACGAAGGAGGGCTCCGCCGCTTTCCGTTCACGATCTTCGGAAGCCTCCCCGAGGGACACGCCGCGGCGGAGCCGCTGACCGCCGCGGAGCACCTGGAAACGCTCGACCGACAGGCGGACCGGATCGTGTCCGGCTTCGGACCCGGCGGATCGCTCGCGCAGTTCTACCGGACCTACCGCGGCGCCGCGGTGGACCTTCCCGCGAGACCGCCGCGGCGGGTGACCCGCGAGACGCGGGCCGACCTCGAGCGGATCCCGATCGCGACCTTCGCCGCGTCGCTCTTCGGGGAGCGATCCGCCGACGCGTGGCCGGCCCTTCTCGCCCGCCTGCGCGCGCTCACCGAAGGCAAGGGGGACGAGACGACAGGCGCTGTGCGGCTCCGCCTCTCCGGGTCGCTCCCCCGCTCCAGGGAGCTGCAGTTCTGGATCCTCTTCCTCGCCGCCGCGAACCGCCGCCGGCCCGTGACGGGCATGCTCTTTCCGGCGGATCGGTCCGAGGCGCGGGTGACGCTCTTCTTCCGCGATCTGCGTGCGGAGGACTTCCTGCTGCTTCACCCGACCCGCGTCGACTACCCGTTCGCGGAGGACTTGTCGGAGGTCCCCGCGGGGCCCGCCCCGGCCCCGGCGAGCGCGCCTTCCGACGGCATGGATCGCCCCCTCTCGTCGCTTCTCGAGAGCTGACGCGCGTCGAAGACGGAGAACGCATGAACCCGAGACATCCGAAGGACTACGAGCTCAAGGGCACGCTCACGGTCGAAGCGGATCTTGCGCTGCGAGAGCTCGCGCCTTTCGTCAACGACTACGTCCTGAAACGCGCCGACGAGCTGGCGAAGTACGGTGAGATCCTCCGCGAGCACATCGAGCAGGCCGTCCGCGAGGAGAAAGCCTCGGGCCGTCTCCGCGGCGTCTAGCACGCCGCGCTACTCGCGCTGGCCCGCCTCCAGGGCCGCGCCGAGCCGCTCCTGGAGCGGATCTTTCAGCCGCTGGATCGCTTCCACGTCCACCACTTCCTCGAAGGCGTCGGAGCCCGAGACCTCCGTCGACTCGATCAAGGTTTCGTCGGGCGGGCGAACGGTCGGGACGACAGAAGAGATCACCGTGATCGGGAGTCCTCCCAGGTCGGGAAAGTGGTGGACCGAGATCGGAAAGCGAAGCGCCTCGAAGAGACCGGCCACCCCCTTCTGCTGCATCGCCACGTGGAGGACCAGGTGGTGGAGCACCTGTTCCTGCAGCGTCGAGCCGGACGCATCGCCCGAGGCGAGGGCTTCCTGGAGGCGCGAGGGTGCGAATCCCGAGTAGGAGAGGATCCAGCGCAGGGGCGACGTGATCGTGATGGTCTTCGAAGCCTTTCTTCCCTTGGCCGCATGCGGATACTCGAGCGGCACGAACTCGAGGGCGTTGCTGTCCACGGGCAGCGGCGGCTTCAAATCCCTCGGAAGGTTGAAGGGGCGCGAGGAAGCGACGCTGTCGTAGGCGGCGACGAGCTCCTTGAATACGCGGTCGGCGCCGCGCGCCGATTCCTTGGGCGCGCCCTGGACGTAGTGCCCGAGAAGAGTTCGCGGCTGGACGAGCGGCATCAGCGTCGTCAGGTTCTGCTTCAGCTCGCCCTTCAGGAGGTCGGCCACCAGGCGAGTGATCTTCCGAAGCTCCAGAAGTTTGTGAGTATTCAGCGTCTCCGCCATTCCGGCGCCCCCCTCACGAAATCCGGGTCGTCCGCTGGACTTGGCACGGACTTTATCGCAATCGGCCGGCGGAGCGTCGACCGCGCATTCTCGCAGGGTCCCACCGGCGCGGCTTGACCTATACTTGGCGCCCTCAACAAGACTCGCGAAAGGAGGAGCGCGACGTGGCAGCCGTAGATTTTTTCCTCAAGATGGAAAACGTTCCGGGAGAAAGCCAGGACGACAAGCACCAGGGGGAGATCGACGTGTACTCCTTCTCCTGGGGCGTCAGCAACAGCGGAAACGCGGCGATCGGCGGAGGCCAGGGCGTCGGGAAGAGCGTGGCCCAGGACTTCCACTTCGTCTGCGCGACGCAGAAGTCGAGCCCGCTCCTCTTTCAGTCCTGCGGGAACGGCGAGCACGTCCCGAAAGCGACCTTCATCGCGCGCAAGGCCGGCAAGGGACAGCAGGAATACCTGACGATCACGCTGACCGACGTCCTGATCTCCTCCTATCAGATCGGCGGGAGCAACGCGGGCGAGATCATGCCGACCGACCAGATCTCGTGCAACTGCGCCAAGATCGAAATGGAGTACAAGGAGCAGAAAAAGGACGGCACGCTCGGCGGATCGACCAAGAAGTTCTACGACTTCCGCGCGAACAAATTCGGCTAGACGCGGGAGTCGGAATCGTCTCCGGAATCTAGAGCGGAGGGGAGGGTTCCTCCGCTCTTTCCTTCCGGGCGCGCTCGAGCGCCGTCGGCACTCGGTCTGCGCCCCCCGGGCGGAGGAGCGACCGCATCATGGGCAAGCAAGATGTCTACCTGCAGCTCGACGGCATCGCCGGGGAGTCGAAGGACGACAAAAAGAAAGACTGGCTCCAGCTCGAGAACTACGGCTTCCAGGCCTTCGGCGCCCGCGACGTCGCAACCAACCAGCGGACCGGCCGCACCCAGATGAGCCCGCTCAATTGCGCCAAGCCGGCGGACAAGGCGACCCCGAAGCTCTACGGGGCCCTCTGGAAGAACCAGAAGATCCCGAAGGCGACGCTCGTCGTCCGCAAGGCGGGGAAGGAGCAGCTCGACTTCCTGACCTATGACCTCGAGGACGTCTATGTCACGTCGATCTCGGTTTCGGGGTCCGCCGGAGAGGAAGCGGCGACCCCCGGCGAAGTCTTCTCGCTCTCCTACAGCAAGATGACGGTCAACTACAAGGAACAGAAGTCCGACGGGACGCTCGGGGGGACGGTCTCCGAGACGTACGACCTCAAGACGGCCAAGTAGCGCTGCCGGGCTGACGGAGGTGCCGCGCGACCGTCAACTGGCGGCGGCCGCGGACTTCTCCTCGAACTCGATCGCTCGCGTCTCGAGGATCGGCTGATCCGATTCGTCCACGAGCAGGAGGCGCTGCCCGAGTCCGACGAAGAGATCGTCGCGCACTTCTTTCCAGTCGGTCATGCGGCCCAGACGCAACTGGTCGTTCCCGCTCCGGCTCGTTCCGCCGTACAGAGCGGGGACGAACACCTCGCCGACGGTGCCGTCGAGAGCCTCGACCCGCGTCGGGATCCAGAACAGGTCCCGGAGCTTCGAAGGCGGCCGCATCTCGATCCGGCGGATCTGCTCGAAGGGGAGCCAGGCGTACTTGTCTTTGATGATGAGCTCGAGCACCCCGGCGACGCGATCGTCGTAGTCGCGCAGGTCGAGAAAGGCATCGTCGTTCCACCGACCGGCGAGCGCGGGCCGCGCCTCTTCCGCCCGGTCGAATTGCTCGCGGGCCCCCGCTGCGTCTCCCGAGGCGAGGAGCCGGATCCCCTCGACCTGCAGATCCACGTAGGGGGGAGGCTCGTTCAAGAAGTGAGGGGCGACGCCTTCTCCGAAGAGACGATCGCGCTGTCGCTCCGCGGCGATATTCGCCTTGTAGACCTGGACCGCCAGGCCGACCTGGACGTTCGCTGATGCGAGGACGTCCACCTGCTTCTCGGCGCGGTCCCAGTCCCCGGTGAAGCACAGCAATTCGAAGAGGAACGTCCGACGAGCGGGATCCCCGGGGTTCGCCTTCACCTCCTGGGTTTGTGCGGCGATGGCCGCGTCGAGCTCGGACCGGTCGAGAAGTTCCTTGGCGGTCGGCATGGAGTCCTCCGATCGGTCCGACAGTCTAGCGGAGGAGCGCGCGCGAGCGAGCCGATGCGCGTTTCCGCAAGGCGGCGGGATCCGGGGACCTTGACTCTTTAGATTCAGAAAGTTATCCTGAATTCGATTCACCGGAGGAGAGCGCGCCATCAAATTTTCCCGGATGGAGTACGCCGAGTCTTCCGCCGCCCTCGCGCACGAAATCCACGTGCTCTTGCCTCTGCGACCCTCCGCCGTGATCGGCACGGGCGCGGCCCCGGCCGGTCCGGAACGCGGTGTTAAAGTGTCTCGACGGTCTCCGAAGAGAGGATCTTGATGTCCTCGCCCGCAACGATCGACATCGAGGCGTTGCTGCAGCCCATCGCGGGGGAAAACCCCGCGGGGGAGAACCTCCAGTATTCCGGTCTGCACGACGAGATCCGGGAGGCGAGGCGGGCCGAGGACAACCTCTCCCAGGGGGACTGGCAACGGGACGTCAAGAGCGCAGACTGGGATCGCGTCGTCGAGATCTCGTCCGATGCCCTCTCCAAGCGGACCAAGGACCTCCAGGTCGCGGCCTGGTTCACCGAAGCGATGATCCAGCTGCGCGGCTTCTCCGGGCTGCGCGACGGCCTGAAGCTCGCGCGCGGGCTTCACGAACGCTTCTGGGAGAAGCTCTATCCGGAAGTCGAGGACGGCGATCTCGAGGCGCGCGCCAACTCGATTTCCTGGCTCGACCGCCAGTCCGCCTCGGCGATCCAGGCGGTCCCGGTCACGAAAGCTCCCGGCGCCGCGTACTCGATGATTCAGATGGAGGATGCCAAGCGGCTGGACCTCCCGGCCAGTGCCACGTCGATGAGTCCCGAGGCGGTCGCCGCTCTGAACGACGAGCGCGCACGCGCGGCTTCGGAGGGACGGGTGACCACCGAGAGCTTCGCGAAGGCGAGAAACTCCACGCGCCGCGCTTTCTACGAGGAAGCGGCGACGCTGCTCTCGGAGTGTCGCCAGGAGATGCAGGCGCTCGACCGCGTGATGGACGAGAAGTTCGGGCGGGATACTCCGGGGTTGGGAGAGCTTCAGAAGTCTCTCGACAAGGTTCAGGGATGGATCGACAAGACGGTCAAGGAGAAGCGAATCGAGGAGCCGGACGCGTCGGCGGGCGGCGCCGGGGAGGAAGGCGCCGCGGAGGCGGGCGGCGCACCCGGCGTTTCGTCGGGCCCGGTCAAGAACCGTCAGGAAGCGCTTCGGCGCCTCGCCGAGGTCGCCGACTACTTTCGACGGACCGAGCCTCACAGCCCCGTTTCATATCTCGTCCAGCGCGCCATCGCCTGGGGGCACATGCCGCTCGATGCGTGGCTCGGAGACGTGATCAAGGACAGCAGTCTTCTCGATTCGCTCAAGGAGACTCTGGGTCTCAAGACGAACGAGGGGGGAAATACTTCCGGATGAAGCGCGACGCGGTCGGCGCGACCGCCGGCTGAGGAGAAGGAGATATGCCGAAGAAAGAGAGCATCCAACAGAAGCTGAAGCGGGTCCGGCCGCCGCGCGTCCAGATCACTTACGACGTGGAGATCGGCGGAGCCATCGAGATGAAGGAGTTGCCGTTCGTGGCCGGCGTTCTCGGAGACTTCTCCGGGCACCCGGCTCAGCAGCTCCCGCGCGTCAAGGACCGCAAGCTGATCGAGATCGACCGGGACAACTT
>JBKPSZ010000184.1:0-13102 GCA_046735265.1 Acidobacteriota bacterium
GCAGGACGGCGAGCCTCGGCTCGTTGCGGCCGTCGGTCAGGCTGACGAGCCGCGAGCTGAAGGCGGCGAGGCTCTCGAAGCTGCCGCCGCCGTCGCCGAGCTCGCGCCAAGTCGGCGTCGAGACGGCGTGGAAGCTCGATCCGTTCGGAGCCGTCGCGTGAACGTTGACGAGTCCAGACTGCTCGGCGATGCCGGACAGGGGCCGAAAGAAGAGTGCGTCGACGAAGGCGAAGATGGTCGTCGCGGCGGCGACTCCCGCCGCGACGGTTGCGACGACGGCCAGAACGAGCCCCGGCGCGCGGCGAAGGCTCCGCAGTGCCTGCCGCAGGTCGTGCCCGAACGCGGCGACGCCGATGTCCCGCAAGGCGCTACCTCGCCGCTCCGGTCGTCGTTCCGATCCGGTCCTTCACCGTTTCCTCCCCGAGGATCCAGCCGTCGCGCAGACGGATGATCCGGTGGCCGTAACGCGCGTTCTCCTCCGAGTGCGTGACCTGCACGATCGTCGTGCCTTCGTCGTTCAGTTTCTGGAAGAGACGCATGATCTCGCGCCCCTGATCGGAATGGAGATTTCCGGTGGGCTCGTCGGCGAGGAGCAGCTTCGGGTTGGCGATCAGGGCCCGCGCCACGCCGACGAGCTGCTGCTGGCCGCCCGAAAGCTGATTCGGAAAGAGGTCCTTCTTGCCGACGATCTGGAAGCGGTCGAGCGTGTCCGCGACGAGCGCGGCGCGCTCGGAGCCTTTGATGTTCCGATACGAGAGAGGGATGTCGAGATTCTCGGCGACGGTGAGGTCGTCTAAGAGGTGGTACTGCTGGAAAACGAAGCCGATGTGCTTCTTGTTGAGATCGATTCGCTCGCGCGGCTTCATCGCGTGCACGTCGTGCTCGAGGAACCGGAACTCGCCGGTCCAGGCGTGGTCGAGCATTCCCAGGATCGAAAGGAGCGTCGTCTTGCCCGCCCCGGACGGACCCATGATGGTGACGAACTCTCCCGATTCGATCTTCAGATCGATGCGCCGAAGGACGAAGGTCTGCCCGGCGCGCGTCTCGAAGGCCTTTTCCAGATTTCGAAGCTCGATCATGGTGCTCCCTTCAATCGGTTCTCAACGCTTTCCACGGGTCGACGCTCGCCGCGCGCCGCGCGGGCAGGAGCGAGGCGGCGAGCGCCACGGCGATCAGGGTCCCGAAGACTCCCGCGAAGATGAGCGGATCCGACGGCCGGACGCCGTAGAGGAGACTCGAGAGAAGGCGGGTCGAGGCGAGCGCCGCGACCGCGCCGAGGGCGAGGCCGACCAGACAGCGCGCCAGCCCCTCCCGCAAGATCATTCCGGCCAGGTCGGAGCGCCGCGCGCCGAGCGCCAGCCGAATGCCGATCTCGCGGGTCCGCCGCGCCACCGAGTACGCGAGCAGGCCGTAGAGTCCGAGAGCCGAGAGAAGGAGCGCCGCGAGGCCGAAGAGCGAGAGCAGCGTCGTCTCGAAGCGCGACGAGCCGAGGGATTCCGTCACGAGCTCGTCGGCCGTCCGGATCTGGAAGAGCGCCACGTCCGGCTCGACCGCGCGGACGGCCGTCCGCATCGCGGGGATCACGACGGCCGGGGCCGCGGAGGATCGCACGAGCAGGAAGACGTCGGCGATGGGGACCTGGAAGAGCGACGGATAGACGGCCGGCTCGCTCTCGTGCGCGGGCCCGCGGAAGCGAACGTCGCGCACGACGCCGACGATCTCGCGCTTGCGGTCCCAGAAGGAGAGCGTCCGGCCGACGGGATCGCGGCCGGGGAAGTAACGGCGCGCGAAGGCCTCGTTGACGAGAACCACCCCGGGCGCCCCCTGTCGATCGCGCTCGTCGAGCGGCCGCCCGCGCAGCACCGGCGTCCCCGTCGTTCGGAAATAGTCGGGCGAGATCGGCCGGATGCGCGTCTCGTCGCGCTCTCCGGGACGCTGGACCTGGCCCTCGACTTCGACCTGCGACGTCCAACCCTCCCGAAGCGGATGGTTGACGGCGAGGGACGCGGAGGAGACACCCGGCAGAGCCCGCAGGCGCGGGAGCACCTCGTCGTAGAAGCGGAGGACCTCGGGCCACTTGTAGAAGTCTTCGCGCGGCGGTTCGGGGTACTTCGAGCGCGGCAGCTGGATTCTCGCCGTCACGAGGCCCGCGGCGCGGAAGCCCGGGTCCACGCGCCGCAGGTTCTGGAGGCTGCGCAGGAGAAGGCCCGCTCCGGTCGTGAGCACGCACGCGAGGACGATCTGCGCGGCGACGAGAACTCCGCGGACCGAGCCGCGCGCCGCCGCACGGTGATCGCCGGCCCGCAGCGAGCGCTCGATTTCCCGTGTGCCGCTCACGGCCGGCGCGAGCCCCGCGAGGATCCCGCATGCCGCCGAGAGGAGGAGCGAGAAGAGGAGGACCGGCAGGTTCAGCCCCGCCTCCGAGACGCGGGGGAGCGACTGGGGCGAGAGGGCCACGAGAGCGTCTCGTCCCCACGCGGCGAGCGCCAGGCCGCCCAGGCATCCGACGAGAGCCACGAGAACGCTCTCGGTCAGGAGCTGCCGCGCGATCCGGCCGCGCTCGGCGCCGAGCGCCCGGCGGATCGCGATCTCCCGGGTGCGCCCGGCGGCGCGGGCGAGAAGAAGCCCGGAGACGTTCGCGCATGAGATGAGCGTCACGAGGGCGACGGCTCCGAGCAGCACGAGGAGGGAGGGGCGCACGCCCCCCGAATAGGCCTCGGCGAGGGGAAGGACGCGAGTCGATCGGCCGGCGTTGTCGTCCGGATACTGGCGAGCGAGCCGGGCGGCGATCGCCGCCATCTCCGCGCCGGCCTGCTCGAAGGAGACCCGTTGCGCGAGTCGTCCAACCACCAGCAGGTTGTGCACGCCGCGCAGGTCCTTGAAGGCGCCGAGCGACGGCGCGAGCGGAATCCAGGCCTGGTTGTCGGTCGAGTCGAAGCCGGGCGGCATCACCCCGACGACTGTGTAGGGAGCGCCGTCGAGCGAGATCTCGCGGCCCAGAGCGTTGCGAGAGGCGGCGTAGCGGGAGCGCCAGAGCGCGTCGGAGAGCACGACGACGCCGGCCGCGCCGGGGCGATCGTCGGCGTCGCCGAGAGTGCGCCCGAGCGCCGCTCGAACCCCGAGGACGTCGAAGTAAGTTCCCGAGACGGCGTTCGCCGAGATCCGCTCCGGTTCCCGGCGCTCCTCGGTCAGGTTGAGCCATCGGCCCTGCACCGCGGCGAGGCCCGAGAAGGATCGCGCGTCGCGGCGGAAGTCGATGAAGTCGGGAGTCGAGGCCCCCTCCTCGAAACTCTTGTTGTGCGCGTCGGTTTCCCAGATCACCGCGAGCCGGCCCGGTTCGCTGAACGGGAGCGGGTTCCAGAGCACGGCGTGGACGACGGAAAAGATGCCGGTCGTCGCGCCGATGCCGAGGGCCATCGTCACGACCGCCACCGCCGTGAAGCCCGGCGTGCGCGCCAGGGTTCGAATCGCGTATTGGATGTCCTGCTTCATGACTTCGATCTCCGCGACTTCGTTTCGCCTTCGGGTCAATCGGCCCGCAGCGCCTGGACCGGGTCGAGCCTCGCGGCCCGGCGCGCGGGCAGGTACGCCGCCAGAATTCCGACGGCCGAGAGCACCAGAGTCGCCACCGACAGGGTCGCCAGATCCGTCGGCCGGATCTCGAAGAGGAGGCCGGCCAGGACGCGCGTCGCCGCGACCGAGGCCGCGAGACCGAGTGCCGCGCCGACGAGGAGAAGCCGCCCCGCATCCTCGAGGACGTCTCGCATCAGTGCGGCCCTCGTCGCCCCGAGCGCGGCGCGTACCCCGATCTCGCGCGTCCGCTGTCCGACGGTCGAGGCCATCACGCCGTAAAGCCCGATGCTCGCGAGGAGCAGAGACAGCAGGGCGAACGCGGCGAGCAGCATCAGGAAGAAGCGGGGCCGCGCGACCGAACGCGAGACGATCCCCTCGAGCGAGCCGAGCGCCGTGACGGGCAGCTCGGGATCCAGGGCCGAGACGCGCTCCCGCGCCGACCGGGCGAGCGTTCGAGGATCTCCGGAGCTCGCGAGGACGACGGAGAACTGGGACACGGGAGCCTGGTCGAAGCACCCGTAGAACTCGGGGGTGGGACCGGCGTCGAGCCCGGCGTCGTGGACGTCGCCCACGATTCCGACGATCTCGCCTTCGATCCGAGTGTCTCCCGGCCGCGCTCCGAAGCGGATCCGCTGTCCCAGGGCGTCGCCGGCCGGGAAAAACTTGCGGGCCGCGGATTCCGAGGCGATCACCGCCTGCGGAGCGCCGGCGCGATCCGTCGGCTCGAAGAGGCGGCCGCGCCGCAGCGGGATGGCGAGCGTCGAGAAGTACCCCCGGCCGGCCACGCGCAGCTGCGCCGAGGGCTCGTGGGCCTCCGGCACCGGCCGTCCCTCGATGCGGAAGCTGCTGCTGAACGACAGGTCCGTCAGCGGGAGTCCGAAGACGACGCTCGCGGAGCGCACGCCCGGCAGGGCGGAAAGACTCGGAACGAGCGAGTCTGCGAAGGCGGTGATCGCGGCGTCGTCCTTGTAGCGCGATGCCGGGAGCGAGAGATCGAACGTCAGGACCCGCTCGGCATCGAAGCCCGGGTCCACTCCGCGCAGCCTCTGGAGGCTGCGGAGCAGCAGACCCGCGCCGGTCAGGAGAAGGAGCGCCAGCGCGACTTCGCAGACGACGAAGGCGCGTCGAAGGGCCGCGGTGCGCCGGTCCGATCCTCCGGACCGGGCGCTCGAAAGCGCGGAGGCCGGAGAGAGCCGAGACGCCGCGAGGGCGGGCACGAGGCCGAAGAGGAAGCCGACGAGAAGCGTCAGGGCCGAGGTGAAGGCGAGCACGCCGCCATCTATCGAGACGCGCGCGAGGAGCGGCAGGCTCGGCGCGGCGCGCACTCCGAATTCGATGGCCCACGCAGCGAGCGGCAGCGCGAGCGCGACGCCGGCTCCGGCCAGCACGAGGCTCTCGGTCAGGGACTCGCGGATCAGCCGCCCCCGCGGGGCGCCGCGCGCGGTTCGGACCGCCAGGTCCGACCGCCTCCGGCTCGCCCGCGCCAGGAGAAGATTGGCGACGTTGGCGCAGGCGATCAGCGCCACGAGCGCCACCGCTCCGAAGAGGATCCAGAGCGGCCGGCGCACCGACGCGACGAGTCTCTCCTGAAGAGGTCGGACGAAGGCCGTGTACCCCGTGTTCGAGTTCGGGTACTGGGCCGCGAGCCGCGCTGCGATCGTCTCCATTTCGGCGCGGGCACGCTCGCGGGAGACCCCCGGGGCGAGTCGCGCGACGACCTCGAGATAGTGGGCGCCGCGCTGCCGCTCGAGATTCGGACCGAAGGCGGTCGGAATCCAGAGGTCCGCCGCCTCTTCCGGATAGCGAAAGCCCGCGGGCATGACGCCGACGATCGTGTAGCTCTCGCCGTCGAGACGGACGAGACGGCCGACGACGTCCGGATCGGAGCGAAGGCGGCGCTGCCAGAGACCGTGCGACAGGACGGCGACGTGCTCCCGGCCCCGTGCGGCCTCGGCTTCGGTGAACGTCCTCCCGAGAGCGGGAGCAACGGCCAGGGCCGGGAAGAACCCGGGTGTGGCGACCGTGGCCCGGAGCTGCTCGGGCTCGGACGATTCCGCGAGCGCGAGCGCCGTCGTGAAGTAGGCGCCCATCGCGGAGAAGACGCGGTTTTGGGTCTGCCAGTCGAAGAAGTTCGGAGGAGAGACCGAGACGTCTCCCTTGACCTCGTTTCGCTCTTCGACTGCCATCACGCGCTCGGCTTCCGGAAACGGAAGCGGGCGAAGGAGCACCCCGCGGATCAGGCTGAAGATGGCGGTGTTCGCGCCGATCGCCAGCGCGAGCGTCGCGACCGCGGTGGCGGTGAAGCCGGGGCTCTTCGAAAGGCTCCGGACCGCATAGCGGAGATCGTGCAGCAGGTTTCTCATCGTTTATTCGATCCTCAAAGCTTCGGCCGGGTCGATCCGCGCGGCACGGCGCGCCGGGAGCCATGAGGCGGCGAGCGCGCAGCTTCCGAGCACGAGGGCCACCGCGGCGAGCACCAGTGGGTCGTTGGGCCGGACGTCGATCAGGAGGCTTCCGAGAAGGCGCGTCAAGAGAAGCGCCCCCGCGAGGCCGGCCGCGAGGCCCGCGGCTGCTAGCCACGCTCCCTCTTTGAGAATCATCTGCCGCACTTCCGCCGGGCGCGCTCCGAGGGCGACGCGAATGCCGATCTCGCGGCGCCGCCGCGACACGGAATAGGCGGTGACGCCGTAGATGCCGAGCGACGAAATGAGTAGCGCCAGCGCCCCGAGCGCGCCGAGGAACCGCGCGCCGAGCGCCTGAGGCAGAACCGCCGTCTCGGTGGCGTCGGACAGCGAGACCCCGAGCGTGGCGACGCGCGGATCGATCGCACGCACCTCGGATCGAATCCGCTCGAGCGTCGGACCCGGCGACGTGCCCGGGACGACGCGCACGTGCAGGGCCGTCCCGGAGGGGAGAATCTGGAGCTGCGGCAGATACACGAAGGGGCGCGGCGGCTCGGTCAGACTCCGGTACTTGGCCGTGCGAACGACTCCGACGACGATGCGCTCGGCTCCCGCCATGCGAACCCGCGCGCCGAGAGGCGCGCGGCCGGCGAGGAACCGGGAGACGAACGCCTCGTTGACGATCGCGACCGGCTCCGAACGGGCGTCGTCCCGCTCGGTGAAGTCGCGCCCCGAGGCAATCGGCATGCGCATCAGCTCGAAATAGCCGGGCCAGGTCAGGGTGACATCGATCTTCATGTTCTCGTCGGGGCCGGGCTTGTACCCGTCCACCGAGACCTCTTCCCAGTCACCCCCCTCGATCCAGAGAGGCGGGTGGTTGCCGTAGCTCGCGGCGACGACCCCCGGAATCCGCTCGACGTGCTCGAGAACCCTTCGGTAGAAGGGGACCGAGCTCACGCGGTCGATCGCCGCCGGAAAGTCGAAGCCGACGAGCAGCACGTTCGTGCGATCGAAGCCGGGGTCGATCCGTTCGGCGTTGCGGAGGCTCACGAGGAAAAGTCCCGTGGCGCTCAAGAGCACGACGGCGAGCGCGAGCTGCGCGACGACGAGCACGCGGCGCACGCGCTGCCGGCCCGGCCCCGTGCCGGCCCCGGGCGTTCCCTCCTGGATCTCCTCCTGGACGTCGGGGCGAGAAGCCTGGAGAGCTGGAAGCAGGCCGAAGAGGACGCCGGTGAAGAGCGACAGACCGAATGCGAACGCGAAGACTTTGCCGTCAAGCGGCGGATCGAGGTCGATCGGAAGCGGAATGCCGGGCGGCAGGATGCCGGCGATCAGCGCGTTGACCTGCGGGATCAGCAGGAGGCCGAACGCTCCTCCCGCGAGCGCGAGGACAGCGCTTTCGGTGACGAGCTGGCGCACGAGGCGCGAGCGCGTTGCGCCGAGCGCGATGCGCAGCGCGATCTCCCGGCGTCGCGCATTCGCGCGCACGAGGAGAAGACCGGCGACGTTGCCGCACGCCACGAGCAGCCCCAGGCCGACCGCCGCGAAGAGCGCGACCACGACCATGCCGAATCGCGAGGAGGCCCCATACGTCGCCTTCCAGACCGGCTCGACGACGAAGCCCATGCCGCGATTCGACTCGGGATAGGAGGAAGCGAGGCGCGCCGCGATCGCGTCGGCCTCGGACTGCGCGGACCGGAGATCCGCTCCGGAAGCGAGCCGACCCATCATGGCAAGCCAGCGCGTCGTCCGATTCCCCTCGAGGAGTGCCCGGCTGCCGCCGACCTCACCTCCGAGGCGGCTCGCGGCGGCGAGCGGGATGTAGATTTCGAAGTTCAACCCGTTGATCGTTCCCTTGAAGTCTGGGGGAGCGACGCCGACGACCGTGAGCTCCTGGTCGTTGACCCGAACCGTGCTGCCCACGGCGGCCTGGTCCGACGCGAAGTGGCGGCGCCAGAACCCGTGCCCGATGACGGCGACGGCCGCGCCGGAGGAGATCCTGGACTCTTCGGGCGCGAAGGTCCGGCCGATCTCGGCCCGCACGCCGAGCGCGTCGAAGTAATTGCCGGAGACGAAGAGGCCGTAGAGGCGTCGCGCGCCTTCGCGCTCCTGCAGCGTCACGTGGCGAACCTGGAACGCCACGACGCCGGAGAAGGAGCGGGTCTGGGCGGAGAGGTCCGCGTAGTCCGCCCAGGAGGAGTCGATCCGGCTCCCGGCGGGGGTCCTCGTCTCGATCGCGACGATCTCGGAGGCGCGATCGACTCCCGGCAGCGGCGAGATCAGGAGCGCCCGGACCCAGCCGTAGAGCGCCGTGTTGGCGCCGATCCCGAGCGCCAGGGTCGCGACGGCCACGGCGGTGAATCCGCCGCTCTTGGCGAGCGATCGGAGCGAATATCGAAGGTCCTGGAAAAACGTCGACATCGCTCCGCTCCGGGTCTAGTCCACCGGCGACGGCGGCATTGGATCGTGGAGGGCGATCCGCTCGAAGCCGAAACGGCATGCGAGCGGGCGCGCCGCGTGACGGAGGTGGCGCGGCGCTCGCATCAGCTCACCTTGTAACCGCTCTCCTTGAGCTCTTCTTCGGAATGCGCGCGCTCCTCGCCCTTCTCGTCCTCGACGACGCGCCCGTCGAAGAGGTGGATCGTCCGCTCGGCGTGCTGGGCGAATCGCGGATCGTGCGTGACCATGCAGATCGTCGAGCCCTCGCGGTGCAACTCGCGCAGCAGCCCCATGACCGCCTCGCCGTTGGCCGAGTCGAGGTTTCCGGTGGGCTCGTCGGCGAGGAGGACGAGCGGCTTTCCTCCGATCGCGCGCGCGACAGCCACGCGCTGCTGCTGGCCTCCGGAGAGCTGCGACGGGAAGTGCTTCATCCGGTGAGCCATGCCGACTTTCTCCAGCGCCTCCTGGACCCGCTTCTTCCTCTCGGAGGAGGGCATGCCGCGGTAGGTGAGCGGAAGCTCCACGTTCTCGTAGACCGAGAGGTCGCCGATCAGATTGAAGCTCTGGAAGATGAAGCCGATCTCCCGATTCCGGATGCGCGCGCGCTCCGACAGCGTGAGCGACTCCGCCGGCTTGTCGTTCAGCCAGTAGCGGCCGCCGGTCGGCGTGTCGAGCAGGCCCAGGATCGAGAGCAGCGTGGACTTGCCGCATCCCGACGGTCCGGCGATCGAGACGTATTCGCCGCTCTGGATCGCCAGGTGAACTCCGGCGAGGGCGTGGGTCTCGACCTCGTCGGTATAGAAGACCTTCGCGACCTCCTCCAGACGAATGACCGGATGTCCGTTCGAACTCATCTCTCCTCCTGAATCGGAAATCCCGAATCCGGACTCTCTACTTCAGACGCACTCGGTCGTACGCGTCCCACGCGCTCATGTCCGAGAGGATGACGCGCTCACCGGGCTTCAAACCTTCGACGACTTCCACCGTCGAAACCGAGCTCTTGCCGAGCTTCACTTTCACCCGGACGGCCTCGTCGCCGTCGGAGTTCACTCGGAAGAGAGAGACCTGACTCTGTTCCTGGCCGAACGCCGGACGTCCGACGTAGACGACGTCGGCGAGCCGGTCGAGCTCGACCGTCCCGTCGACCGACAGGTCCGGGCGGGCGCCTTTCGGCAAGCTCCCTTCCAGCGCGACGTCGACGGTGACGGTGCCGTTCTGCGCGGCCGGGTCGACCCGGGAGACCTTCCCCGGCACGATGCCGTTGCGCGTATCGATCGAGGCGATCTGGCCGATCTCGATGTCCTTGGCCTGCGTCTCGGCGATGCGCAGCTGCGCCTTCAACTTCTCGGGCTGAACGACGCGCGCGAGGGTCGCGCCGGCGGCGACGCGCTGTCCGACCTGCAGTGGCAGCTCCTGGAGCACGCCGGAGATGCCTGCGCGAACCTTCAGCGCCTCGACCTGCGACTGCCGCAGGCTCGCGAGGGCCCGAAGCTGCTCGACGTGCGCCTCCTGGACGGCGTTCTGCGCGCGCGCGGACTCGGCGTACACGGCCAGTCTCTTCTTCTCGATCTCGTTCCGGGTGGCGAGCTCTTGAGCGCGCACCTGCGAGATCTTCAGGGTGAGGTTGGCAACGAGCCCCTGCTTGAAGAGGTCCTCGTTGGTCTGCGCTTGCAGCTCCGCCTGGTGGAAATCCGACTCGACCGTCGCCGCGGCCGCCTGCTGATCCATCAGCTCGCGCTGAAGGCGCACGCGGACGTTGGCGGCCTCGGCCTGGACGGCCTTCAGCTGCCACTCCGTGTCGAGCGCGTCGCGGGCGAGCTCGGGGTTCGACAGTTCCATCAAGATCGTATCCGGCTTGACCACGGCGCCGGGTTGCACGAGGAGACGCTCGACGCGCCCGTCGGTCACGGTGGTGATGTGGCGGATCCCCTCGGGAATCGGAACGAGCGATCCGGGCCCCCGCACCTGTCTCAGCATCGGGCCGCGCTTGACCGCTTCGATCCAGACCGTGCTCTTCTCGACGGTCGGGGCCGCCGGCTTCAATCTCGAGAGACCGAGCGTCAGGAGCAACGCTGCGGCGACACCGGATGCGATCAGGATCAGGCGGCGGCGGCGCTTGGCTTCGACGACTCCTTCGCGAACGATGTCCATGTCCGGCGGTTTTCAGGGCGAGAGGCGTGCCAGGCGGGAGATGTCGTAAGCCTTTGCCGGAAAAGGACAACGGGTCGGCGTGTCGAGGGAGACTGCCCGCTTCCGGGACGGAACCGTCCGGTTGCGAACAGCTTTTCGGGCTCTACTCTCGGACCCGCTTTGTGGTTGGCCTTCAGATGCTCGGCCGCAAGCGCTCGCCAAGCCGAACGTCCTGGCGAAATTGGCTATAACTGCCTAATTTTATTGGGAAAATACCGTTCAATTCCGAACGGCTCCCAGAACCGGGCGCGGCGGCTTTCCGGTCTCGGCTCTCAGGCGCGCCGCCTGCACCGTGTTCTTCAAGAGCATGGCCACGGTGAGAGGTCCGACCCCTCCGGGAACCGGTGTGATCCGGCCCGCCACCGGAGCGACGCTCTCGAAGTCCACGTCTCCCACGAGGACCTTTCCACGCGTCTCGATCGCGTGCCGCACACGGGCGCAACGCCGCAGGTTCTCGGGCGCATCGTCCAGCGAGGAGAGGCGGTTCATTCCGACGTCCACGACGACGGCTCCAGGCCTCACCCACTCGGCGGTCACGAGACCCGGTTTTCCGACGGCGACGACGAGCAGATCCGCCTCCCGGCAGATCGCGGGAAGATCGCGCGTGCGCGAGTGTGCGAGCGTCACGGTGGCGTCGCGGCTCGTCAGGAGAGCCGCCATGGGCTTGCCCACGATGTCGCTCCGGCCGACGACGACCGCCCGGCGCCCGGACAGCGGCAGCTGGCATGTATCGAGCAGGGCCAGGATTCCGGCCGGAGTGCAAGGCACGAATCGGGGGCGGCCCTGATGGAGGAGACCCACGTTCTCCGGATGGAACCCGTCGACGTCCTTGCCGGGATCGATCGAGTCGAGCACCTCGTGAGCATCCAGGCCGGAGGGGAGAGGCAGCTGAACGAGAATCCCGTCGACGTCCGCGTCCCGGTTGGCCCGCTCGAGCGCCGAGAGGACTTCGACCTGCGAGGAGGTCGCTCGCAATCGAACCGTCTCGGCGCGGAGCCCGGCCTCTCGAGCCGCCTTCGTCTTGGCGGCGACGTACGTCTCGGAGGCGGGATTCTCGCCGACGAGAAGAACCACCAGCCGCGGGCCCGCGCCCCCGAGTTGCGCCGCCTCCGCGCGGACTCCCTCGCGGATCGACGCCGCTACCGACGCGCCGTCGAGAAGATTTGCGAGCGGCGGGGAATCGTGGGACATTCTGGAAGGATACCGAAGATGGCATCGTTCCCCTTCGACCGGACCCGACGCTCTCCCGACCTTCGTTCGATCGCAATTGCCGTGTCCTTCCTTCTCGTCGTATCCGGCGCGTCCCTCCGGGCGCAGGATTACTATGAAGGGCGACTGAGAGCCGGCGAATCCAACCTCTCGGCGGGCAACGCCCCGGAGGCGGCGGTCGATCTCCGAATCGCGGCCTTCGGTCTCCTCCGGCAGCCCGCGCTCCTCTGCGAAGCTCTGGCGCATCTGGCTCTCGCCGAGCAGGCCGCGGGGCGGAAAGTGGCCTCGGAGGAGGCGTTGACACGCTACTCCGACGTCGCGCGCCGGTTCCCGGAGTGCCGCGATGCGCGGCTCGAAGGGCGGCAGCGCGCGGAATTCGAGTCTCTGGTTCGGCAGCGCCATCCCTCGCCGGCGGCCGAGCGGATGGCAGCGGCCGCACCGACGGCGAGGCCCGCGCCGACGGCGAGGCCCGCTCCGGCCGTCGTCCGTCCGACCGCCGCACCGACATCGGCACCGCCGGTCCCGACCTCCATGCCCATCGCCGCCGCTCCTCCGCCGACTCCCGTTCCGACCGCGGCCCGCGTGGCCTCCGCGCCGCCTCCGACGGCGGTCCCGACGGCGGTGCGCGTCGCCGCCGCTCCGCCGCCACCGACGCCGACCGCGAAGCCGGTCAGTCCACCGACGGCCCCGGGGAGCGTGGCCGGCATCGCGGTCACCGAGGACCTGGACCGTCAGCCCCAGTTGAAGACCACGACGCGACCCGTCTATCCCGCGGGCGCGCTTGCCGACAGGGTCGGAGGTGTCGTGCTCCTGCGCGTCCTCGTCTCCGAGAAGGGAGAGCCGCAGCGGGTCGAGATCTCGAGAGGGGTCCGCGCCGATCTCGACGAGGCCGCCGTGGCCGCGGTGCGGAAGTGGACGTTCGAGCCGGGCCGGAAAGGAAACGCCGCGACCGCCGCCTGGATGATGCTGGCCGTGCCGTTCGACGCGAAGCGCTAGGAGCCGGCGCGCTCCGACGCGCCGACCTGCGACTCGCGCGGCGAAGGACTCACCGCGAAGGTGAAGAGGACGGTGCGGAGGGACTCCCGGCGGGCGCTCGGTCGACCGAGATGCGGTAGAGAGTCACTTCTCCGGGCGCGAGGGAGTCGGGAATCTCGAGGTTGCCGTCCCGCCACTCGCCGGTGATGGCCCGCGCCCGAAGCCGGTCCTGGATCTCCGTCCGACCTTCCTTCAAGCGAAGGCGGGCCGAATCGAGCTTCACGCGAAACTCCGTTCGAGACGAGCCCTTGTTG
>JBKPSZ010000185.1:0-15009 GCA_046735265.1 Acidobacteriota bacterium
CGCTCGAGGTGGACCCGGGGAAGCAGAGCGCCGTCGAGATCTCGCTCGGAACCGGCGGGTCGATCGCGGGCACCGTCGTCGGATCGGACGGCCGCATGCCGGCGGCGGGGGCGCAAGTCCTTCTCGACACGCAGGGAGAGAGCGGGCGGTTCGGTGGAAACGAGGCGACGACGGCCGACGGCTCGGGCGCCTTTCTCTTCGACCACCTGCAGGCCGGGCGCTATCAGCTCGTCGCTCAGGGAAACGCCGGGAGCTCCGCGCCGAAAGAAGTCGTGCTGGCGGACAACCAGCGTGCCGACGGCGTCGTCCTCCAAACGGCGACGGGAACGCTCCTGCGCGGCACGGTCTCCGGGCTACCGGCGGCGGCTCTCGCCGGACTGCGGATCTTCGCTTCGTCGGCGAGCTATTCCGACGGCGCGACGACCGACGCGGAGGGCCGCTTCACGATCCGCGACGTGCCGTCGGGCGTCCTCCACGTGACGGCCTCGACGTCCTCCTTCGTCCAGGGCCGCACGGCGCAGACGACCGTCGAGGTCCCCGACGGGGTTCCCGAGTTCCCGGTCGAGATCGTCTTCGAAGGGACCTCGCGTCTCTCCGGGCAGGTCACGCGCGGCGGCCGGCCGCTTTCCGGCCTCTTCGTCTCGGCGACGCCCGATCCTCCGGCCGGCGGCGGGCGCTCTTCCGGCCAGACCGACGGCGACGGGCGGTACGACCTCGAGGGCTTGAGCGACGGGCCCTACGAGGTGTCGGTCCAGGGCCAGGGCGTCGGATACCGAAAGAGCTTCCAGGTCTCAGGCGATTCGAACGGGGACATCGCTCTGCCGGGGACCTCGCTCTCCGGCGCGGTCCGCGACGAATCCGGACAGCCGATCGACGGCGCCGACGTCCAGGCCGAGACCGGTCAGGAGACCCAGGCCTTCTCGGTCAAGCGGGGCGTGACCGATTCGAACGGCACTTATTCCATCGAGGACCTGGACCCCGGAAACTACCGCGTCACCGCGCGCAAGACCGGATACCGACTCGACACGGAGCCGGCCACGATCGGCTCCGACCCGGCCTCGCTCGACTTCACGTTGAAGAAGGGAACGGGGCTCTCGATCCGCGTCGCCGATGGACAGACCGGCATCCCGCTCGCGGGGGTGCAGGCGCTCGCGTTCGCCGCGGACGGAACCGTGGCCTATCAGGGGAGAGTCGCGCTCGGTGCCGACGGGACGGGCGAAGTGCCGTCTCTTTCGGACGGCGCCTATACGCTCTACGTCTTCTCGGACGGCTACGCCGCCCGATCCCTGCCCGTGAACGTTCCCTCTTCGCCGGTCTTGCTCGCCATGACTCCGGGCGGACGCGTCGAAGTTCGAACCCCGTTCTCCGTCAGCGGCCGTCTCCTGGACGCCGGCGGCGGCATCGTCCTCCTCTCGCCCTGGAGGCTCGACGGGACGCTCACCGCCGCGGCTCCGATCTCGGCGTGGGAGCACCTGGCGCCCGGCTCCTATCAGTGGATCTCCGGGGACGGCGCCGGCCAGAAGAGCACACCTTTCGCCGTGACCGAGGGTCAGACGACGCGAATCGACCTCAAGTAGCGGCAGGCCGCGAGCCCGCGCCTTTCGCCGCCTCGGACGCGCGTGTCTTGTAAGCGCGCGGGTCGTTCATGAGCACCGTGTTCTCCGCGAACACCCGCCACTCCGCGAGGAACGCCCACGCGTGGAGCGCGACCGCGGCGACGGCGGCCGCGAGATGGGTCCAGGGCGGGAGAAAGCGCGTGTGCACGGCGCCGCCGAGAACGAAGACGGCGATCGCCGAAGCGAGCGCCAGTGTCGCGGGAGGCGACGTCCGGCGCTTGAAGTTCGAGAGGGCGGCCAGGATGGTGCGGCGCTGCGGCTCGGGGTAGCGCTCGGTCTCGTTCTTGACGAGCCGGCCGGTTCCGATGAAGTAGAAGATGACCATCGACTGCGAGAAGAGAGAAAGGAGGACGGCCGGAATCGCGAGACCGACGTGCCGGGTGACGAGCGCCTTCGCCGCGAGGCCGGCCGGGAGTCCCCCCGCCAGGGCGAACCCCTGAAACGAGGCGACGAGGAAGCCGGCGAGGGAGAGCGCCGTCGTGAGCAGGAGAGCGATCGCCACGGCGCGATGTTATCCGCGGCCGGCCGGCACTCGAGCCGCGGGAGCGCCGGTCGTTCTTGACCCCGCCCGGGGCGAGAGACAGAATCGCCCCCGAGCGCGGGGGCGACGATGACGAGCGAAATCCGAACGCTCTGCGACATCTTCCTGTCGGCGGCGGCGTCGGGCAAGCCGGATCTCCTGATCTCGAAGGTCGGGGGGGCCTGGCGGCCGATCTCGGCGTCCGACTTCGGCTTCACGGTCCGCGCGCTCTCCCTCGGATTGAATTCGCTCGGGATCCAGCCGGGCGATCGGGTCGCGATCCTCTCCGAGAACCGACCCGAGTGGCCGATGGCCGACTACGCGATTCTGTGCGCGGGAGCCTGGACCGTGCCGATCTATCCGACGCTGCCGGGAGCGCAGATCACGGGCTTGCTCAAGGACTGCGCCGCCCGGGCGATCTTCGTGTCGAGCTCCGAGCAGCTCGCGAAGATCCGCGCCATTCGATCCGGCTGCCCGGCGCTCGAGTACGTGATCTCTCTCGAAGGTCCCACGGCCTCGGAGCCCGGTTCCCTCACCCTGCATCAGGTCGTCGACCGGGGCCGCTCGACCCTCGAGATGAGCCCGGGCGTTTTCGAGCAGCGCGCGGCGCGCGTCCGGCCGGACGACGTTGCGACGATCATCTATACCTCCGGAACGACGGGCGAGCCGAAGGGCGCGATGCTGACTCACGCGAACTTCGTCTCGAACGTCGTCTCCTGCTGCCAGGTCGTTCCCTTCAGCGGGGAGACGACCTCCCTTTCCTTTCTCCCGCTCTCTCACGTCTTCGAGCGCATGATCGACTACGCGTATCTCTACCGGCATTCGACGATCTCGTACGCCGAATCGATCGACAAGTTGAAGGACAACTTCCTCGAGGTGAACCCGCACTGTTTCGCCGCGGTGCCGCGCGTGTACGAGAAGGTGCACGGGCGGATCCTGGAACGCGTCGAGAAGGGGAGCGCGATCAAGAAGAAGCTCTTCGCCTGGGCTCTCCGCATGGGGCGCGAGCGGCTCTCCTACGAAGAGAAGGGCGAGCCGGTTCCGGGCGGTCTCGCGCGCAAGGCGAAGCTCGCCGACCGGCTCGTCTTCTCGAAGATCCGCCACGCCCTCGGCAACCGATTCCGTTTCGCGGTCTCGGGAGGAGCGCCGCTCTCGCGCGAGATCGCCGAGTTCTTCCTGGGAGCCGGCGTGACGATCTACGAGGGATACGGGCTGACCGAGACCTCCCCGGTGATCGCCGTCAACGGCCCGAAAGCCTGGCGCCTCGGCACCGTCGGCCGGCCGATCCCGGGGGTCGAGGTACGGATCGCGCCCGACGGCGAGATCCTGACGCGCGGGCCGCACATCATGAAGGGCTACTACCAGCGCCCGGCGGCGACGGCGGAAGCGATCGACGCCGACGGCTGGTTCCACACCGGAGACATCGGCCGGCTCGACGAGGATGGCTTCCTGTCGATCACCGACCGGAAGAAGGACCTGATCGTGCTCGCGGGGGGGAAGAAGGCGGCACCCCAGCCGATCGAGAACGAGCTCAAGAAGTCGCCGCTCATCGGAATGCCGATCGTCATCGGGGATCGGCAGAAGTTCCTCGCGGCGCTACTCGTGCCGAACTTCGACCGGTTGAAGGATTGGGCGGCGGAGAACGGCGTCGAGTACCGGCCCGAGGCGATCGACTCGAACCCGGAAATCCGCGCGATGTTCCAGCACGAGATCAACCTCTACAACGCGGACAAGCCGCACCACGAGCAGATCCGGGCGTTCGCGCTGCTGCCGCAGGACCTGACCATCGAGGACGGTTCTATCACCCCGACGCTGAAAGTGAAGCGGAGGATCCTCCAGGACCGCTACCAGGCTCTCATCGGCGCGATGTACGAGGCGGCCGAAAGATCGCATGTCGCGTGAGGTGGTTCTCGTCGACGGACTCCGAACCCCCTACACCCGCGCCGGCACGGTCCTGAAAGACGTCCCCGCGCAGGACCTGGCGCGAATCACGATCGTCGAGCTCCTCGCGCGTACCGGATTCGATCCCGCCGGGCTCGACCAGGTCATCTTCGGGAACATCGCCGAGCCTGCCGACGCGGTCAACGTGACGCGCGTCGCGGCACTCCGGGCCGGCGTTCCGGACCGCGTGCCCGCCTACACGGTCAACCGCCTCTGCGGCTCGGGGCTCGAGTCCATCGTGGACGCGGCGTACCGGATCGGGGCGGGGGACGCCGAAGCGATCGTGGCCGGCGGCGTCGAGTCGATGTCGAACATCCCGCTCCTCTATTCGAAGGAAGCGAAGGACGCGCTCGCCGAGGTCCGGCTGGCGCGCAAGCTGCCCGCCCGCGTCGCCGCCGCGACGAAGCTCCGGCCGAAGCACTTCGCGCCGGAAGTCGGCCTCGAGCTCGGCCTCACGGACGCCGTCTGCGGCCTGAACATGGGGGAGACGGCCGAAGTCCTCGCGAAGGAGTTCGGCATCTCGCGGGAGGAGCAGGATGCTTTCGCTCTGCGCTCGCATCAGCGCGCGACCGCGGCGCGGGCGCGTCTGGCCGAGGAGATCGTGCCGGTCCCGATTCCCCCGGACTACCGGGACATGGCGGCGCAGGACAATGGCGTTCGCGAGAACCAGACGCTCGAGGCCCTGGCGAAGCTCCGTCCCTATTTCGACAAGCGCTTCGGCACGGTCACGGCCGGCAACTCGTCGCAGATCACCGACGGAGGGGCGGCGACGCTGCTTCTCTCCGCGGCGGCGGCGAAATCCCGGGGCTACCCGCCTCTCGCCAAGATCCGCGGGTTCGCCTTCGCGGCGCTCGAGCCGGAGCGGATGGGTCTCGGCCCGGCCCTCGCCGTGCCGATCGCGCTCGAGCGCGCCGGCGTGGCCTGGAAGGACATCGGTCTCGTCGAGTTCAACGAAGCGTTCGCGGCGCAGGTCCTGGCCAACGCCCGCGTCTTCCCGTCCGCGGCCTGGCACGCCCGCTACGGAACGAAGGGGCCGATCGGCGAGATCGACTGGGAGAAGACCAACGTCAACGGAGGCGCGATCGCCCTCGGCCACCCGGTCGGCTCGTCGGCGAATCGGCTCGTCCTGACGCTCGCCCGCGAGATGCGCCGCCGGGGCACGGAGCTCGGTCTCGCCACGATGTGCATCGGCGGCGGGCAGGGGGGCGCGATCGTCCTGGAGGCGGCTTGACCGGCCGCGCCCGCCGGGAGGAACGGCCATGACCGCCTTCGCTCTCGAGATCCGGGAGGACGGCCTCGGGGTGGCGACCTTCGACCTGCCCGGAGAAAAGGTCAACATGCTCTCGCGCGAGGTCTTCGCCGAGCTCTCCGAGCTTCTCGTGCGTCTCCAGCGCGAGCCGCGCCTGCGAGGGCTTCTTCTTCGCAGCGGAAAGCCGGACATCTTCGTCGCCGGCGCGGACATCAAGGAGTTCACGCAGGTCGGAGAAAACGAGATCGGCAAGCTCGCCGAGCGCGGCCAGGCCATCTTCGAGCAGCTCGCGAACCTGCCCGTGCCGACGATCGCCGCCATCAACGGCGTCTGCCTGGGAGGCGGGACCGAGCTCGCCCTCGCCTGCGACTACCGGCTCATGTCGGACGCGCCGAAAGCGCGCATCGGACTGCCCGAGGTCCGCCTCGGCATCTTTCCCGCCTGGGGAGGGTCGACGCGACTGCCGAAATTGATCGGCCTCCAGGCCGCGCTCGATCTGATCCTGACCGGAAAACAGCTCGACGCCCGGCGGGCGCAGAAGCTCGGCCTCGTGGATGAGGCCGTGCCCGCCGCGATCTTCGAAGACTTCGCCCGGCGCTTCGCCGGCTCCAAGCTCGGCGGAGGCAAGCCGCGCGGTCGCCGGCCGCACCGGGACCTCGCGAGCCTCGCGCTCGAAAGCAACCCGGTCGGCCGCAAGCTCGTCTTCTCTCGCGCTCGCGAGGCCCTCTGGAAGGAGACCGGCGGCCACTACCCGGCGCCCCTCGAAGCGCTCGCCGTCATCGAGGAGTCTTACGGCAAGCCGGTCGAGGCCGGCCTCGCGGCGGAAGCCCGGCGGATCGGCCACGTCTTCGGCGGCCCCGTCCAGCGCAATCTCCTGTGGCTCTTTTTCCAGACCGAGGAGATCAAGAAGGAGACGGGCGCCGCCTCGGGCGCGCGGCCCAGGACGGTGCGCCGCATCGGCGTCCTCGGCGCGGGGGTGATGGGCGGAGGGATCGCGCAGCTCGCCGCCGACCGCGGCATCCCCGCGCGGATGAAGGACATCGATGCGAAAGCGCTCGCGGGGGGCTTCGCCGCGGCCGCGAAGGTCTGGAAGGAGGCGATCGCCCGGCGCCGCCTGAAGCCCCGCGAGATGGACGGGAAGATGGCCCTTCTCTCCGGCACCCTCGACTTCTCCGGCTTCGCGCAGTGCGACGTGACGATCGAGGCAGTGGTCGAGAAGCTCGCGGTCAAGCGGGCAGTACTGAAGGAGTGGGAAGCGGTCGTGCCCCGGGACGAGATCTTCGCGTCCAACACCTCGACGCTGCCGATCCGGGAGATCGCGGCGGGCGCGGTCGAGGCGGAGCGGATCGCCGGTATGCATTTCTTCAACCCGGTCCACCGCATGCCGCTCGTCGAGGTGATCCGCGGCGAGCGGACGTCCGACGAGACCGTCGCGACCGTGTTCGACCTCGCCCGGAAGCTCGGAAAGACCCCCGTGGTCGTCAAGGACTCGCCCGGCTTCCTCGTCAACCGCGTGCTCGCTCCCTATCTCTCCGAAGCGGTCCGGCTCGTCCGGGAAGGTTGCCGGATCGAGGACGTGGACCGCGTCATGACCGACTTCGGCATGCCGGTCGGCCCGATCGCACTCTTGGACGACGTCGGTTTGGACGTTGCGGTCAAGGCGGGAGAGACGCTGCAGGCGGCCTTCCCCGAGCGGATGAAGGCGGGAGGCGACGAGGCTCTCGTCGCGGCGGGGCGCCTCGGGCGCAAGTCGGGCAAGGGTTTCTACGATTACGACGGCGGGAAGCGCGGAAGCCCCTCGAAGGATGCGTACCGCGCCCTGGGCGTCGAGCCGGCCGACGAGCCGCCGGTCAAGCGCGACGCCATGGAGTCGCGGCTCGTCCTTCCCATGATCAACGAGGCGGTGTTCTGTCTCGAGGAGGGCGTCGTGGCGTCCCCCGCGAAGCTCGACGTCGCGATGGTGTTCGGAACGGGATTCCCGCCGTTCCGGGGGGGACTCCTGCGGCACGCCGACGCGGTCGGGCTCGATCACGTCGTCGCCTGGCTGAAGGAGCTCGCCGAGAGATACGGCGCGCGATTCTCGCCGGCGGAATCGCTTCTCGAAATGGCCCAGGCCGGCGGCCGCTTCTACACCGACCGCCCGGAGACGTTCTGACCGGCCGCGAACCGGAAGTCCTCCTCCAATCGCCGATCCGCTCTCTCTTCACGGGCCGGGTGCCCGAAGACCTCGTCTTTCCCTTCCCGGAAGTCTCCGCCGAGGAGCGCGAGACCGTGTCCGCATTTCTCGAATCTCTGCGGACCTTCGCGAAGAATCGCGTCGACTCCCGGAAGATCGAGCGGGAGCAGAAGATCTCCGAGGAGGTCGTTTCCGGTCTCGCGCAGCTCGGCGCTTTCGGCATG
The DNA here is from genome assembly GCA_046735265.1 of Acidobacteriota bacterium. Lineage (GTDB taxonomy): Bacteria > Acidobacteriota > Thermoanaerobaculia > UBA5066 > Gp7-AA6 > DATBFU01. Next base: position 7,727 of record JBKPSZ010000185.1, read on the forward strand.
ACGGTGCCGGAGGAGTACGGCGGATACCGATTCTCGACCTCCGCGTACTGCCGCGTGATGGAAGAGGTCGGCACGATCGACGCGTCCCTCGGAATTCTCATCGGCGGGCATCAATCGATCGGAATGAAAGGCCTCGTTCTCTTCGGCACCGAGGAGCAGAAGCGCAAGTGGCTGCCCGCCCTGGCGTCGGGCGACATGATCGCGGCCTTCGCCTTGACCGAGCCGGAGGCCGGCTCCGACGCGGCGTCGCTCAAGACGACGGCCGACTACGACGAGGCCTCGGACACCTTCGTCTTGAACGGAACCAAGCACTGGATCTCCAACGGAGGTTTCGCGAAATTCTTCACCGTCTTCGCGCGAGACACGAAGCTCCAGGCGGCCGACGCGCACCGCGGGATCACGGCCTTCGTCGTCACGAAGGACCTGGGAGGCGTCGAGCCGGGGCCGGAGGAACAGAAGCTCGGGCTCAAGGGATCCTCGACGGTGCCGATCACGCTGACGAACGTCCGGGTCCCCGCCTCCCACGTGCTCGGGAAGCGGGGCCACGGCTTCAAGATCGCGGTCGAGATCCTGAACACCGGCCGGACGTCACTCGGAGCGGGATGCATCGGAGGCTGCAAGGCGATGATCCGCGCGGCGGCGGCGCACGCGACCGAGCGCCGGCAGTTCGGCTCGCCGATCGCGGAGTTCGAGATGATTCGCGGCAAGTTCGCGCGCATGGCCGCGAACACGTACGCGCTCGAAGCGATGGTGTATCTGACCGCGGGGCTGATCGACCGCGGCCTGCCCGACTACTCGCTCGAGGGCGCCTGCTGCAAGATCTTCGGCACCGAGACCGCGTGGCAGACGATCAACGACGCGCTTCAGATCGCCGGCGGCAACGGCTTCATGGAGGACTATCCGTTCGAGCGGGCGCTGCGGGACTCCCGGATCAACATGATCTTCGAGGGGACGAACGAGATTCTCCGGGCGCTGGTGGCGCTCTCGGGGATGCGGGACGCCGGCGAGGACCTCCAGGAAGTCGCCCGGGCCTTGAAGGCGCCGCTCCACTCCTTCGGGGTCCTCTCGGACTACGCGTCCCGCAAGATCCGGGGCTACGTCGCGCCGCGCCGGCTCGAACGTGTGACCGCGGAGCTGCAGGAGGAGGGGGCGCTCGTCTGCAAGTATGCCGCGGCCGCTTCCTCGGCCGTCGAAATCCTGGTCCGCAAGTACGGCAAGGGCGTTCTCGGCAAGGAGTACCACCAGGAAAGGCTCGCCAACGTCGCGACCGATCTCTACGCGTCACTCGCCGTCCTCTCGCGCGCGACGGCGGCGGCCGCGGCCGGCGGGGATCGGGCCGCTCGCGAGATTCGCCTCGCCCGGCTCTTCGTCCGCGCCGCCCGGCGGCGGATGGTGGGGGCGCTGAAGGAGATGGACCGCAACGAGGACGGGGACACATCCGCCGTCGCCGAAACGGTGTACGAGCACCGGTCTTACCCGCACGACTGGTGGGTCTGACGAGACGCCATGGCGATCCGGATCCTGATCACCGGGGGGACGTTCGACAAGGAGTACGACGAGGTCGCGGGGAGCCTCTTCTTCAAGGACACCCACGTCCACGAGATGCTCCGGCTCGGGCGCTGCCGCCTCGAAGTCGCGGTGCGGACCGTGATGATGGTCGACAGCCTCGAGATGACCGACGCGGACCGCCAGGTCATTCTCGCCAACTGCCGGCAGGCTCCCGAGAGCCGCCTCGTCGTCACGCACGGCACCGACACGATGGTCGAGACCGCGCGGGTTCTCGCCGCGGGGAATACGGGCAAGACGATCGTGCTCACCGGAGCCATGGTGCCGTACGCCTTCGGCAGCTCCGACGGGCTCTTCAACCTCGGGAGCGCCCTCTCCTTCGCCCAGGTCCTGCCGCCCGGCGTCTACATCGCGATGAACGGGCTCTGCCTGCCGGCCGAGCGCGCGCGGAAGAACCGGTCGCTCGGAATCTTCGAGGAAGCGCCGCCCTCGCCGTCGTCCGACGGAGGCTAAAAGGGGCGCGAGGCGTCAGCGCGCGGCTTTCCTCTTCGGGAAGTGCTCCGGGATCCCGTAGCCGCCGCCCGGAAAGAACCCCTGCTCGAGGCCGGCCCGCAGGTAGGAGATCGCGCGCTCGACGGATTCGGCGAGCGGCCGTCCGAGCGCCAGGTTCGCAGCGACCGCGGAAGACAGGGTGCATCCGGTGCCGTGCGTCGCGCGCGTCTTGATCCGCGGCGCGGCGAACACCGTGAAGAAGGCGCCGTCGAAGAAGAGGTCGCGCACCTCGGCGCCCCGGCCGTGGCCGTCCTTGATCAGGACCGCCCGAGCGCCGAAGTCGGCGAGAATCCCCGCCGCGAGGCGACCGTCCTCTTCGGTCCGAATCCGGATCGCGGCGAGCGCTTCGGCCTCCGGGAGGTTCGGGGTCACGAGGTCCGCCAGCGGAAGGAGCTCCGACCGAAGGCTCTCGACGGCGGCGCGGGAGAGCAGGCGCGCGCCGGACTTGGAGACCATCACCGGATCGATCACCACGTTCGGCGCCTTCCACCGCCGCAGGGCCGCCGCCACCGTCCGGATCCGTCGAGCGTCGAGGAGCATCCCGATCTTGACGGCCTTCGGCCGGAGGTCGGAGAAGACGGCGTCGAGCTGCCGTGCGAGAAAGCGCGGGGACACCGGCTCGACCGCGGAGACGCGGCGCGTGTTCTGCGCGGTCAGGGCGACGATCGCGGTCGCCCCGTGCACGCCGTGCGCGGCGAACGTCTTCAGGTCCGCCTGGATCCCGGCGCCCCCGCCCGAGTCGGAGCCCGCGATCGAGAGCACGGTCGGGCGGCGGAGACGGCGCGCCATACAATGGGATCCTATGGCGGACGGTCCGCTCACGATCACCGCGGCGGCGGCCGAGCGCCTGAAGCGCGAGTCGGACTTTTCGAGCTCCGCCTTGACCGTGCGGCATCTGCTCGGCTGCGGCGGAACCGGGTTTCGGATCTCGGTCGAAGAGAACCCTCCGGAAGACGGGCGTCGTTTCTCGGCGTCGGGCATCCCGGTCGTCATGGACGAGGAGTCCTTCCGGAAGCTCGAAGGCGCGGTCCTCGATCTGGATCCGGACCCCGCAGGGGACGGCTACCGGCTCGAGCACCCGAACGCCGTCATGACGACCTTTTGCTGAGGGCCCGAGGCCTCCTCCCGCTCCTGCTCCTCGCGGCGGCCGCCGCCGGTGTCGCGTCCGCGGAAGAACGTCCTCGCATCCGCGACCTCGGCGTGCGCCCCGGCATCCTGCCGCCGGGCCCGGGAAACGCCATCACCGACGTTGCGGGAGTCCGCGTCGGGCACCGGACGCTGATCGAGGGCGACACGATCCGGACGGGCGTGACGGCGATTCTGCCGCACGCCGGAAACCTCTTTCAGGAGAAGGTCCCGGCGGCCGTCTATGCGGCCAACGCCTTCGGGAAGGCCGCGGGCTTTCTGCAGGTGCGGGAGCTCGGGAACCTCGAGACGCCGATCGTGCTGACCAACACCCTCGCCGTCGGCGTCGCGGTGGATGCGGTCGTCGCCTGGACGCTCTCGCGACCCGGGAACGAGCGCGTGCGCTCCGTCAACGCCGTCGTCGGCGAAACGAACGACGGGTGGGCGGTCAACGACATCCGCGCCCGTCGGATCCGGCCGGAGGACGTCGTCGCCGCGATCGAGTCGGCCTCGACCGGCGCGGTCGCGGAAGGAAGCGTGGGCGCCGGGACCGGCACCGCGGCGCTCGGCTGGAAGGGCGGGATCGGAACCGCGTCTCGCCTCCTTCCGGAGCGCCTCGGCGGCTTCACCGTCGGCGCACTCGTCCAGTCCAACTTCGGCGGAGTCCTGACGATCGACGGCGTGCGCGTCGGAGAGCGCTTCGGCCGCTTCGACTTCGCGGAGGAGATCGGGAGGCGCGCGGAGCCTCCCGACAGCGGTTCCTGCATGATCGTGCTCGCGACCGACGCGCCGCTCTCGGAGCGCAACCTCGAGCGCCTCGCCCGGCGCGCCCCGCTCGGCCTCGCCCGCGCCGGCTCCTACATGGCGAACGGCTCAGGCGACTTCGTGATCGCGTTCTCGACGCGCAACCCGGAGGCGTACGAGTCCGAGAGCCGAACCCGCTCGGTCGTCGAGCTGCGCAACGACCTCCTCGATCCCCTCTTTCTCGCGGTCGTCGAATCGGTCGAGGAAGCGGTCTACAACTCGCTGACCCGAGCGACGACGGTCCGGGGGAACGGGAAGACTCTCGAAGCGATCCCGATCGACCGGCTCCGGGAGATCCTCCGGAGCGCCGGGAGGTAGCCGCTCCGGCTAGCCGCCCGGCCGGATCGGCGGGAAGGTCGGTCGCACGCGAAGGAGCTCGTTCCAGAGGAAGATCGGGCCTACGAGCAGATGAATCAGGCTCGCGAAGAACGCGGGCTTGTTCTTCTCGAAGCGCGCGTGCCCGACCGCCTGGAAGATCCAGCCCGCGAGGAAGGCCGCCGCGCCGATGCGCCAGTCGTCCACGGCGCGGGACAGGAGATCGAAAAGAACGAGCTCGGCGAGCATCGTGAGAGCGAGCGCCGCGTTCAGGCGCAGATAGAAGAAAACGACCGCGACGATTCCGACTTCCGCCGCGGTCCAGGGGGCGACGGGGAGCGGAATCTCCCGCAGGAAAGCGACGACGCCGTAGAGGATCAGCGTCACGCCGATCGCGTGGCAGATCAGATTTCCGCGCGTGCGGTGGTGAGCCGCGTAACCGGAGAGCAGCGTGTCGAGACGGCTCATTCTCGGGGGCTTCCAGAATAAGCCAGAATCGACTCGCCATGAAGGCGATGTCGCTCGCGGCGCCCGGTCCGGCCGAGCGCCTTCCGCTTCGTCCGATCGAGGCGCCCGAGCCGCGTGCTGGCCGAGGCGAGGTGGCGCTGACGGTCGAAGCCTGCGGCGTCTGCCGGACCGACCTTCACATCCTCGAGGGCGAGGTCCCGGCGCAGCTCCCGATCGTTCCCGGCCACCAGGCGGCCGGCCTAGTCTCCGCGGTGGGAGAGGGGGTGCAGGGCTTCGAGATCGGGGACCGGGTCGGCGTCGGCTGGATGGCCTGGACGTGCGGCGTATGCCGGTTCTGCCGCTCCGGCCGCGAGAACCTCTGCCTCTCCGCGAAATCCACGGGCCGGGACCGCGACGGCGGCTACGCGGAAGCCATGGCCGCCGACGCGCGGTGGGTCTATCTCCTGCCCGGGGGATTCTCCTCCTCCCAGGCGGCGCCTCTCCTCTGCGCGGGCATCATCGGCTACCGCTCCCTGCGGGTCTCGGGGATCGCTCCCGGGGGGCGCCTCGGCCTCTTCGGCTTCGGCGCGTCGGCGCACCTCGCGATTCAGGTCGCCCGGCACTGGGGCTGCGAGGTCTACGCCTTTTCGAGGGAGGCGCCGCACCGCGAGCTCGCGAAAGCGATGGGCGCGGCCTGGGCGGGCGACACGGACGACGATCCGGGAGTGGAGCTCGACGCCGCGGTCACTTTCGCGCCGGCCGGGGAAGTCGTCGTCGCCGCGCTTTCGCGTCTGGGCCGGGGAGGGATCGTCGCGGTCAATGCGATCCACATGACCCCGATCCCGACGTTCCCCTACGAGAAGCTCTACGGCGAGCGGTCGATTCGAAGCGTCATGAATTACACGCGACGGGACGCCGAGGAGTTCCTCGATCTCGCTGCGAGAATCCCGGTGCGGGCGCAGACCGAGATCTTCCGCCTGGAGCAGGCGGGCGAGGTCCTGCTCCGCGTCAAGAGGGGAGACGTGCGCGGCGCTGCCGTCCTCGTCCCCGGAGCGGAAGGGCCGGCTCGCTAGCCGTCCCGCTTCGTCCGACGCAGGAGGGTCTCGATCGCCTCGGGTCGGATGGGCTTCAAGACATGCTCATCGATTCCCGCTTCCGAGGCGAGGCGCCGATCCTCGTCGTGGCCGTATCCCGTCAGGGCGACGATTCTCGCGTCCGATCCGAGGAGCTCGCGGAGCCGGCGGCCAACCTCGTAGCCGTCCATTCCGGGAAGTCCGATGTCGAGCAGCACGAGATCGGGACGGAAGTCCCGGCAGCGAGCGAGAGCCGAAGGGCCGTCCGTGGCGATCTCGACCTCGAGCCCCGAGATTCGAAGGAGGGCGGCAAGGCCCTCGGCGGAATCCGCGTGGTCCTCGACGACGAGCACCCGGCTCGCGGAAACGCTTTCCGAGGCGGGCGCCCCACCCGACGTCGAAGATCGAGTCTGCGCGTCCGCGAGGATCGGCAGCGAGACGAGGAAACGGCTCCCCCGGCCGACGCCTTCGCTCACAGCGCGAACCTCTCCGCCGTGAAGCTCGACCAGATTGCGAACGATCGTCAAGCCGATGCCGAGACCGCCTTCCATCGGCGCCGTGGGTCGCTCGCCCTGGGCGTAGAGATCGAAGATGCGCTCGAGATTCTCGGGAGAAATTCCGATCCCGTCATCGGACACGACCAGAGCGGCGTCCGGTCCCTGCCGAGCGAGCTCGACGTCGATGCGCCCGTTCTCCCGCGTGAACTTCTCGGCGTTGTTCAGGAGATTGGTCACGACTTGCGAAAGGCGCGTCGTGTCGCCGAAGACGAGGAAGGGCTCCTCCGGCAGAGACAGCCGGATCGAGCGCGGCCGATGGCCGCGGAGCCGTTGCGACTCCACCAGGCGGGAAACGAGGGCCGCGAGGTCGAAGACCTCCTTTCGGAGTTCGATCTTTCCCTGCGCAACCCGGGAGACGTCGAGCAGGTCGTCCACCATCCGGCCGAGATGGTGCACCTGCCGGTCGATGAGCTCGGATGCGCGCCGAACGCGCGGATCATCCGAAGCCAGGCGCTGCAGCATCGCGTTCGCGTTGCCGATGGCCGCGAGGGGGTTGCGCAATTCGTGGCTCAGGATCGCCAGGAACTCGTCCTTGCGTCGGTTGGCCTCTCTCCAGGTCTCCTCCGCCGCGGCGGTGGCGGTCTGTCTCTTTTGCTCGGTGAGATCCGTGACGATCAGACAGTACGCGGAGACTCCCTCGTCGGAGACGGGGCTCATCGCGACCTGAGCCGGGAAAGACTGGCCCCGGTCGCTGCAGAAGCCGAGCTCGGCCCGGCCCCCTCCCTTCGCGAGGAGATCTTCGAAGAGCTTCGCCTCCTCCGGCGCGAGGAACTCGCGCAGGAAGCTTCCACGCAGAGTCTCGGTGGGACGCCCGAGGAGACGGCTGAGCTGCGCGTTGGCGTAGAGGATCGTGCCCGTGCGATCGAGGGTCGCCGCGCCTTCCCGCATCTCCTCGACCATCACC
>JBKPSZ010000186.1:0-14047 GCA_046735265.1 Acidobacteriota bacterium
ATTCCGTCGTACCGCGTCCTCTTCCACTCGGAGAGGAAGCGGCCGGGAGAATCGCCGAGCGAGATACCCCGCTCCCGCGCGAGCCGCACGAGAGCCGCCGTCGACAGAGGCTTGGTCAGGCTCGCGAGATCGAAAAGGGTCCCGGGGCGAAGGGATTCCCGTTCCGGCTCGATCGCCGCGTCGCCGCCCCAGGCAGCGTCGACCACCGTGCTCGAGGTCCCGACGAGCGCCGAGGCACCGGGAAAGGAGCGGCGAGCGAGCTCTTCCTCGAGCCAGTCCGAAAGCGGCGTCACGGCGCCAGCGCTTCGATCTCGGCACGGCGCCGCGCCACGCGCCGCATGTTCTCGGCGGCGGCCGGCGCCGGCGTCTCGCCGCGCCGGATTCCGGCGCGCTCCCGCTCCAGAGTCGCGATCTGCTCGTCGAGAGTACGGGCGCGGGCCGAATCTCGGGTGCTCTGCCGGGCCTGGCGGAGCGCGGCGATCGCCTTCGCGTACGTTTCGGCCGAAGCGTCTCTCACGCGGCGGTCGTCGAGCGCCACGAGGGCTTCGACGATGCGGGCACGCGTCCAGGCGAACTCGTCGGTGGGGATCCCGAGCGCCCGCGCCGATTCGTCGTCCGTGCGTCCCTTCGCCCCGCGCCGCACACGCAGGAAGTTCTCGACTTGCTGGTCCGTCAGGAGGCCGTCGGCCGGAGGCTGGAACCGCGTCGCCGGAAGAAGACCGGCGGACGAGAGAGACTTCTTCGCCGGAGAGGGCGCCGTCTCGGACTTCCCCGATCGTCGGCAAGACGGCAGGAGAAGAACGATCGCCAGCACCGCGCGGAGCCACTTTCCCGACACGCGGCAAGTTTAGCTTTCCCGCCTCGGACGCCGAACGGCCCGACCGCCGCAAGCCGCGGAGGTCGAACGGGTTGCCGCCGGTCGACGCCGGCCGATCGGCGTCCCGCGCCGAGCCCGATCGTTTAAACTGACGCGGGATGCTGGAAAAGATCGGAAAGTACGAGATCGTCGAGCAGATCGGCGTCGGCGGTTTCGGCGCCGTCTACCGGGGACGCGACCCGTACATCAAGCGGTCCGTCGCAGTCAAGACCTGCTCCGTCAACGACGACGAGATCAAGAGCCGCTTCTTCCGTGAAGCGGAGCTGGCCGGAAATCTCCACCACCGGAATATCACGACGATCTACGACTTCGGAGTCGAGAACGACATCCCCTACATCGTCCAGGAGTTCCTGACCGGCGAGGACCTCGACAAGAAGATCAAGCGGGCCGAGCCCATCCCCGTGGTCCGGAAGGTCGAGATCCTCATGTCGATTGCCGACGGGCTCAACTACGCGCACGAGGGGCAGATCATCCATCGCGACATCAAGCCCGCCAACGTCCGCGTCACCGACGACGGCACCGTCAAGATCATGGACTTCGGCATCGCGAAGTCGCTCCAGACCGAGTCGAATCTGACGCAGACCGGAATCACCCTCGGCACGTCGGCCTACCTCGCTCCGGAGCAGATCCGCGGAGAGGCCGTGGACCGCCGCACCGACATCTTCGCCCTCGGAGTGCTGTCCTACGAGCTCCTGACGTTTCGGAAGCCTTTTCGGGGGGAGCATCTCTCGACCGTCCTCTATCGGATCCTGAACGAGCAGCCGGAACCGGTCGAATCGATCGCCGCCGACGTGCCGCCGGCGCTCGCCGCCGTCGTGCGCCGAGCCATGGAGAAGTCCGCGGACAAGCGGTACGCGTCGATGCAGGACTTCTTGAGGGACCTGCATGCGCTCTACCGGGAGCTGACCGGCGCCTCCGCGCGGTATTCCAACATCGCACGGCTGACGTCCGACGCGGCCGACCTCGATGCGACCGTCGCGACTCCCTCTCACGGGATGAACACGCTCCACATCACGCCCCCCTCCGGGGCGCTCGCCCGAGTCCCGGTGCCGCAGGCGCCCCGACCCACGCCCCCGTCTCCCCCGCCTCCGCCCCCGAAGCCCGCTCCTCCGACCGCCGCAGGAGGCCTCGAGCTCATAAACTTCCGCGACCCATCGGAGACGGTTCCCCCAGGAGGCCGCGCGACCGCCCCGCCGGTCGGAAGCCGGCTGACCGCCCCGGCGGACACGAGCCGGCGCCGCACGATGATGATCTTGTCGGTTGCCGCCCTGGCCCTCGCGGGTGCGGGCATCTGGTTCGCGACGCAGCAGAAGCCGACGGTTCGCGTGCTTCCCGCGCTGCCGGCCCCCCGGACCGCCGCGCCCGCGACGGCGCCCGCGGACCTGCCCACGCCCGAGATCGGCGTGGACGCCAAGCAGCCGACGGCCGTCCCCGCACCGCCGACCTCCGTACCGACGGCCGCGCCGGCGACGGAGCCGACGAAGCCGCCGCCGCCTCGCCGCTTCACGGTTCAGTTTTCGTCGATCCCGCCCTCGACCCTCTACGTGGACGGCCGGCTGATTGGGCCTTCCGTTCCGGCGCAGCGCGTCGAGCTCGAAGAAGGGACGCATCGCTATCGTTTCGAAGCCTCGGGCCTGCCGACGCACGAACAGACCCTCCGGGTCGGCCCGAACGGCGTCGCTCCCATCGCGTATCAATTCCCGATCGGGTCGCTCGTGCTCCAGACCGACACGAGCTGGATCGGTGCCTCGATCATCGTGGACGGGAAGTACAAGGCGACCGTCCAGTCGGGGACCGAGCGCGTGCGCCTGCCGCCCGGCCTCCACCGCGTTATCGTTCTCCGGGAAGGTTTCCATCCGGCCAACCGCGAGATCACGATCGAAAAGGGGGCCGACGTGAACTGGTCCCCCGGGCCCGCGGTTCCTCTGGACGCGGGCGGATAAGCGGATAAGGAGAAGCCATGCGAGTCCGGATCCTTCTCGTGGCCGCCTTGCTTGCGGCCGCGGGAATCGCCGCCCAGGAGCCGTCGAAGCTCGAGACCGAGGCCAAGCGCGCCTTCGATTCGGGCCTCTTTTCGGAAGCGGGGGACAAATACACGCGCGCCGCGCAGGCCGCCGGGCTCTCGAACGAGCAACAGGCCGACCTGTATCTGAAAGCGGCCTGGTCCTTCTACATCGGGGGTGGCAGCAAGAAGGCGCGCGAGTCGCTGACTTCGGCGTTCCGCGCCCAGCCGACTCTCGGCGTCGCCGGGGATCTCTACAGCCCCGACTTCGCTCGCCTCGCGCAGACGGTTCGGACGGAGGTCACCGGCTCGACGGACGCCTCTCTCGACGTCTCGGAGATCAAGCGCGACGGGCGCGAGAAGCTGCAGCAGGGAAAGGCGGAAGAAGCTGCGGCGAGCCTGAAGCGGGGCGCCGCGGCGAACGACCCGGAGCTCCACCGGCTGCTCGGCGAGGCTTACGACCGGCTCGGGCGGCCCGCCGAAGCGGATGCCGAGCGCCGCCGGGCCTCCGACATCGATCGCGGCCTCATCACGACGACCAATCTCGGCGGGCCCCCGCCACCCGGCTCGGCGGGCGTGACGGGGCCGGTCGCCGCGACCGCTTGGCTCCAGTCGGCCGAAAACCTGCTTCGCGCCGGAGACGCCCGCGGCGCGGAGGCAGCCGCGCGGCGCGCGACCGAGGCGGATCCGCGCAACGCCGACGCGCACGGCCTTTTGGGGGACCTGCTCCTCGCCTCCGGTAAGGAAGCGGACGCCGAGCGGGAGTTCACCGCCGCGGTCGGAGCGGACGCCTCGAACGTGCGATCGCAGTTCGGCCTCGCGTCGATCGCCGAACGCCAGGGGAAGTGGAACACCGCCGGGAGCCTTTACCGCCGCGTCCTCGATCTCTCGCCGAACAACGTGTCTGCGGCGCTCGGGCTCGGCCGTTCGATGGAGGAGTTGAAGGACGGCTCGGCGGCTCGACTGGCTTACGGGCGCGCCATCGAGATCGATCCGGCCTCCGCGGAAGCGCGCAACGACTTTGGCGTCTTCCTCTGCCGGTCGGGAGAGCTCGATCGTTCGATCGAAGAGCTCGTCCAGGCAGTTCGTCTGGCGCCGCAGCGCCCCGTCTACCACGAGAACCTCGGACGCGTTTATCGCAAGAAAGGGATGTACAAGGAAGCGGAGCGCGAGATCGCGGAAGCCGCTCGCCTTTCTCCCAACGAGACCGCCGTCTGGACGACGCTGGGAGACCTCCGTCGCAAGTTGAAGAAGCCGGAGGACGCGGCGAATGCCTACGCGGCGGCTTTTCACATCGATCCGGAGAGCGAGGAAGCCGCCACCGGACTCGCCGCCTCTCTCGCGGAGTCGGGCAAGCTGCCCGAGGCGGAGGCGGCGCTGCAGAAGGCGATCGAGGCCCGACCCGCCTCGGCGACGCTTTGGAACAACCTCGGCGTCCTGCGCGTGCGGAAAGGCGCTTATGGAGACGCCATCACCGCCTTTCAGAAGGCCCTCTCGATCAACGCTTCGTTCCCGTCGGCCAAAGCGAACCTCGAGCGTGCCGAGCAGCTCGCCGCGATCGAAAAGGCGGGCGGCTGAGAGGGACGACGTGCCGCATGCCTTGGCTCGCCGCGCCGTCTCGATTCCCATCGCGGCTTTCTTGATGGGAAGCGCGGCGCGGCCCTCGCCGCCCACGGCCGACGCCTACCGCGCCGAGATCGAGACGTGGCGCGCCAAGCGGATCGAGCGCCTTCGCTCGGACACCGGCTGGCTGACGGTGGTCGGCCTCTTCTGGCTCGAGCCGGGAAAGAACGCCGTCGGGAGCGCTCCGGGGAACCGCGTCGTCCTGCCGGCGGGAAAGACGCCGTCCTACGCCGGGGCCCTCGAGCTCTCGGGTGGCGCCGCCATGTTCCACGCCGCTCCCGGTTCCGGGGTCGTCTCGGACGGGCGGCCCGTCACGACTGTTGCCCTGCGTTCGGACGTCACCGGAGAGCCGACGGTTCTGTCGATCGGACCGGTGAGCTTCTACACGATCCAGCGGGGAGATCGTCTGGGCGTGCGCGTCAAGGACAGTCAGAGCGACGCCCGGCGCGACTTCCACGGGATCGAGAGCTACCCGATCGACGCCCGCTGGAGGCTCGAGGCGCGCTTCGAAGCGTACAAACCCGTGAAGAACATCCCGGTGCCGAACGTCCTCGGCGTCGAAGAGCTCACCGACTCGCCCGGCGCCCTCGTCTTCGAGCTCGACGGGAAGACCTACCGTCTGGATCCGGTGATCGAGACGGGCGAGACCGACCTCTTCGTGATCTTCGGCGACCGGACCAACGGTCGCGAGACCTACGGCGCCGGGCGCTTCCTCTACGCGCCGCCTCCGGTCGACGGAAAGACCGTTCTCGACTTCAACAAGGCCTACAACCCGCCCTGCGTCTTCACTCCCTATGCGACCTGCCCGCTTCCGCCGCCTCAGAACAAGCTCCCGATCGAGATCCCGGCGGGAGAGAAGAGGTACGCGGGACACTGAGCCGCCCGCTCGCGGACGCTACTTCAAAGCCTCCAGCAGCTCCCAGGCGATCCGCGCGGTCGCTCCCCAGACCACCGTCTCCCCGTAGCGGTAGAAGAGAACCGGTTCGTCGCGGCCGGGAAAGAGGCGTTCCTCGAGCGCCGCGGGGTCGAGGAGTGCCGCGACCGGAATCTCGAGGACTTCCGCGATCTCCGCTTCGGCGGGGCGAAAAGTGTAAGGCTGCGGGATCGCGGCCACGAACGGTTCGACGTAGAAGTTGGTCACGGTGACGATTGGAGAGAGCCGCCCGAGCGCGCGCACGTCCTCCGGCCGGATCCCGAGCTCCTCCTCGCTCTCGCGGAGCGCCGTGTGCCAGAGCGTGCGGTCGCCCGGCTCCGCGGCGCCTCCCGGAAAGGAGATCTGCCCGCGATGGTGCTCGACCGAGTCGGTGCGCCGCGTCACGAGGAGCCAGAGCCCCGCATCGCGGACGAAGAGCGGCACGAGGACGCCCGCCCGGCGATACCCGGGATCGGCCGCAACGGCGCGCCGGTCGCGGCGCGCGAGCCGGTCCCGCACTTCGGCCATCCAGCCGGAGAGGGGCTCGCGTTCCGGGGTCTCCGGCGGCGTCAACTCGCCGCCGTTCGACTCGCTTCCGCCGAAGCTCGAAGGAACGCCTCGATGAACGGGGTCAACTCGCCGTCGAGCACCCGGTCCGTGTCTCCGGTCTCCTGCCCCGTGCGATGGTCCTTGACCATCCGGTAGGGGTGCAGGACGTACGAGCGGATCTGACTCCCCCACTCGATCGCCTTCTTGTCGCCGACGCGCTTCTCCTCCTCGGCCCGCCTCTCGTCGAGAGCCTTCTGGTAGAGGCGGGCCCGCAGAACCTTCATCGCCATGTCGCGGTTGCGTCCCTGGCTCCGCTCGTTCTGGCAGGTCACGACGATTCCGGTCGGCAGGTGCGTGATGCGGACCGCGGAATCGGTCACGTTGACGTGCTGGCCTCCGGCGCCGCTCGACCGGTAGGTGTCCACCCGAAGGTCCTTGTCCGCGATCTCGATTTCGATGTCCTCGTCGACCTCCGGGGAAACGTAGATCGATGCGAAGGAGGTGTGGCGCCGCTTCGCGGCGTCGAACGGCGAGATCCGGACGAGCCGGTGCACTCCCATCTCGCTCTTCAAGTAGCCGTACGCGTGGTCCCCCACGACGTGGAGCGTGGCGCTCTTGACGCCGGCTTCCTCGCCGTCCTGACGGTCGATCAGCTCGGCCTTCCATCCCCGCGACTCGGCGAACCGCAGGTACATCCGGAGGAGCATTTCGGCCCAGTCCTGCGACTCCGTTCCGCCTGCGCCCGCATGGATCATCAGCCAGGCGTTGCTCGCGTCCTCGGGAGCGCTCATCTTGACGGCGAGCTCGAGCTCGTCGGCGAAGGCGGACGCCGCGGCGAGCGATTCGCGCGCGTCCGCGTCCGCCTCCTCTCCCTCCCGCAGGAGCTCGGCGAACGTGTCGAGCTCCCCGCGCAACTCGTCTATCCGACTGACCGTCTCGAGCTTCTTCTCCTCGGCTCGGGTCTGTCGAAGCACTGCCTGTGCCTCGGGCGGCCGGGACCAGAAATCCGGGGCGGACGCCTTCTCCCGGAGACCTTCGAGCGCGCTCCGCGCGGCCGCCGGATCAAAGATAGCCGCGGAGCGAGGCGAGGCGCTCCGAGGCGTTTCCGAGATGCGAGATGAGATCGTCGCGCTCAGTCATGGTGTCGCGGGCTTCGGGTCTCCGGCGCGGCGGTCCCGGCGGCCCGGGTCCCGGGCGCCGGCTCGCCACCGCGCGAGGCCGAAGACTAGCACGGCGAGGGCGGCGATGTCCGCGAGCCGCGGAAGCCAGAACCCCCAGGCCGTCCACGGCGTCGTCGCGTCCCGAAAGCGCGCCGTTCCACGCACGACGCCGGCGCGGTCCCGCCCGAGGATCTGCCGGATCCTCCCGCGGGCGTCCACGATCCCCGAGATTCCCGTGATCGCGGCGCGCAGGAGGTCGCGGCTCGTCTCGACCGATCGCAGGACGGCTCCCGCGAAATGCTGTTCCTGCGCGCCCGCGCGTCCGTACCAGGAGTCGTTGGAGATCGTGACGAGGAGGTTGGCTCCGCGACGGACTTCGTCCCGGACGAGACTCGGGTAGAGGATCTCGTAGCAGACGCCGACGCCCAGCCGCTCTCCCGGCTTCCCCAGCGTCGTCGGCTCCGAGGCCGCCGAGAACTCGCCGATCTCGGTCGACACCTGGCGCACGAAGAAGAAGAGCTTCGGCAGAGGGACGTACTCGCCGAAGGGAACGAGATGAACCTTCCGATAGGGCGGACCGATCGGACCGCTCTCCCCGAGGAGGCGGGCGGCGTTGAAGTATCGGCCGTCCGGCTCGGACACGACGTCGTTGAAGAGGACCTTGGACCTCCGGGCCACCTCCGAGAGGTCTCGCCGCAGCGTCGGGCTCGAGTCCCAGTAGGCCGGAAGCGCGGACTCCGGGAGCACGATCAGGGAGGGCCTGGAATCCGCCGCCTCGCGCGCCATCTCGATGACCGTCCGGTACGCGGCGACGTCGCCGCCGGCCAGACGCGTCTCCTGCGACACGTTCGGCTGGATCAGGGCGACGGAGATCGGGGGAAGAGCCTCCGACGGTGCCGGGTGTGCCAGCCTCGTCGCGCCGGCGATCCCCGCGCCGGCGACGAGGAGCATCGCGGCGAGCAACGGGGCGGCGCGCCGATACACGACCGCCGAGGCGATCAGGCTCGAGACCGCGACGACGAGCGCGCCGACGCCGAACGCCCCCCAGACCGAGGCACTCTGGAGCCACACGGGATGCTCGAAAAGCGCGTTCGCGGTCAGGTTCCAGGGGAAGCCGCCGTACACGAACGATCGCGCGTGCTCGGAGGCCATCCAGAGAAGAGGGAAGAGGGCGAGTCGCCGGGCCGAGCCCGGCGGACCCGAGGCCACGGCGCCCCACGCGACGACGGCCGGCCACTCGGCCAGGATCCCCGCGAGGAGGACGAGACAGAGGACCCCCATCGCGCCGCCCTGGCCTCCGAAGTGCGTCACGACGAACACGATCCAGGGAATCGAGGCGCACCAGTACGCGAGGCCGAAGAGAAAGCCGGAGAGGAGTGCCCGGGCCCGGCTCTCTTCGCGCGCGAGCGCGACGAGCCAGGGGACGAGGGCGAGCGGCAGCAGGACCGTCCACCCCCTGGGAGGAAAGGCGAGCGCAAAGAGGAGACCCGACAGGACGCCGGCCGCCGGGCATCCGGCTCGCCGCCTCCAGGCGGCGAGCCTCGAAACGCGCGTCTCCTCCAGGCTCAAGCGGGCGCCGAGAGGGCCCGGCACGCGTCTCCCGGCGGGAGCGCGGCAGTCACCGCGAGCTCCGGCTCGCCGCCTCGAGGGCTTCCTCGGCGCGGTAAGAGGAACGCACGAACGGCCCGGCGAAAACGTGCCGGAAGCCGAGGCGCTCCCCGGCGAGCCGCCACTCCTCGAATCGCTCGGGGCGGACGTACTCGACCACGGGCAGGTTCTCGCGCGACGGGCGCAGATACTGACCGATCGTCACGATGTCGACGCCGGCGTCTCGCAGCATCGCGAGGAGATCCCGGACCTCGTCGGGCCGTTCGCCCAGCCCGAGCATCAGGCCCGACTTCGTCGTGAGCCCGGGATCCAGGATCTTCGCGGCGGACAGGAGCCCGAGCGACCGCGCGAGGATCGCTCCGCGCCGAACCGTCGCGTACAGACGTGGGACCGTCTCGACGTTGTGGTTGAAGACGTCCGGGCGCGCGTCGACGACGACCCGAAGCGAATCGAAGCGTCCGCGGAAGTCGGGCGTCAGGACTTCCACCCCGGGCGCGGGGTCGAGCCGCCGGAGGGCGGCGATCGTCGCCACGAAGTGGTCTGCGCCGCCGTCGGGCAGATCGTCGCGGTCGACCGAAGTGAGCACGACGTGGGAGAGACCCATTCGGGCGGAAGCCCTGGCGACGCGCTCGGGCTCCCCGGCGTCGACCGGCCTCGGCCGGCCCGTCCGGATGTCGCAGAACCCGCAAGCGCGCGTGCAGACGTCGCCGAGGAGGAGGAACGTCGCCGTGCCTCGGGCGAAGCACTCGCCCCGGTTCGGACAGCGCGCTTCCTCGCAAACCGTCGAGAGGGACTGCGAGCGCATCAGGTTCTTCACCGGATGGAGGTCCGAGAGGCGCAGCCGCTTCTCCCGGATCCAGTCCGGTGCCCGGACGGGGAGGCTCGCGCTCAATGGCCGTCGCGCACGATCCAGGGCTCGCCGATCTTCTCCGTGCGGCGGAGCTTGTCGGCGCCCCGGCGGGCGTCTTCCTCGCTTCGGTAGGGACCCACGCGGACCCGGTAGAGCTGACCCTTCGGGCCCGGCGTCGGCGCGATCTGGGCGTGGTACCCCCGGCGGGAGAGCCGGGCGACGAGCGCGTCCGCTTCCCGGCGCCCGGTCAGGGACGCCACCTGAATCCAGATTCCCTGCGCGCCCGGAGCCGGAGGACGCGCGGCGGCCGCGGTGGGCCCGGGTGTCGGCTCCTCCACTCCCCGATCCTCGAAGGCCTGCAGAACCGGAGGCGCTGTCGGCGCGAAGGCGGCGTCGCCTCCCTCCTCCGCGATCCGCGTCAGCGAGGGCACGCTCCCGGGGGATTCCGTGCGCGCCGGCGTCGTCGCCGGCTCGGTCGGCGGGGCCGGCGTCGTCACTTCCGGGATCGCCGCCGTTTTTGGCGCCCGGTGCGACGACAGCCCGGTCATCAGTCCGAAGAAGTAGGAGAGGCCGAGCGCAAGAAGGCAGATGACGAAGAAGGCCAACGCCTGCCTCGACGTGAACGACAGCTGGTAGTGCGTCCGAGGTTCCGGCACGACCCGAGTTTACTAGGGGTTCCCGAGCGAGGCCGCGCCCGATCCACGCGGCTCGCCGCCGAAGCCGCGGCGTGGCTCCGAAAAGAGTCTTGAAGACCGGGCGGCGTCTGAGAGCGTTACTTCGTGATGAAGTTCTTGAGCAGCTCGATCGGCAGGGGAAAGACTCTTGAAGCGGGGCCGCGCCAGGTCAATCGCACTTCGTCACCAAAATCGCGGCGCGGCCCCGAAGAGAGTTTTCAAGGCATCGTGGCTCCGGGCCGGCCGGCTACTTCGTGATGAAGTTCTTGAGCAGTTCGATCGGCAGCGGAAAGACGATCGTGGAATTTTTCTCGTTGGCGATCTCGGTCAGGGTCTGCAGGTACCGCAGCTGGAGAGTCGCCGGCTGCCGTCCGATGATCTCGGCCGCTTCGGAGAGCTTGCTCGCCGCCTGGTACTCCCCTTCCGCGTGGATGATCTTCGCTCGCTTCTCCCGCTCCGCCTCGGCCTGCTTGGCCATCGCGCGCTGCATCTCGGGGGGCAGGTCCACCTGCTTGACCTCGACGAGCGAGACTTTGACGCCCCACGGGCTCGTGTGCTCGTCGATGACCTTTTGAAGCGCGAGGTTCAGCTTCTCGCGCTCGGAGAGGAGCTCGTCGAGAAGCGCCTGTCCCAGCACGCTCCGGAGCGTGGTCTGCGCCAGCTGCGAGGTCGCATAGAGATAGTTCTCGACCTGCACCACCGCCTTGTTCGGATCGACGACGCGGAAATAGACAACCGCGTTCACCTTCACGGAGACGTTGTCTTTCGTGATGATGTCCTGCGTCGGGACGTCGTGGACGACCGTCCGCATGGAGATGCGGACCATCGTCTCGAAGGGCCAGAAGATGAGCACGAGCCCGGGGCCCTTGGCCTCCCGCGAGAGGCGCCCCAGCCAGAACGTGACCGCGCGCTCGTACTCCCGGAGGACGTTGATCCACTTGAAGAGCAGGATCAGACCGATGAAACCCGCGATCAGGATTCCGGGAAACGTCGAGCGCATCACGTCCTCCGTTCGACCTTCAGGGTGAGGCCGTCCACCCGGACGATCCTCACGGTGTCTCCGGGCGCGAGATCCGCCGGGCCGTGGGCGTCCCAGTACTCCCCGAACACGTGGACCTTCCCGGCGCCGCCGCCGAAGGCTTCGACGACGCGCGCCGTCTCTCCGACCATCCCCGCGGTGCCGGTCGTCGCGGGAAGGCGCCGAAGCTGAATCGTTCGAAACGTCAGGAGCGCGACGATCGTCAGAGCGAGGAGGAGCGAGGGAACGAGAATCCCGAGGTCGACGCGGTAGGTCGTTTCTTCGCCTCGGCCGGTAAAGAGCAGGAGCGACCCGGCCACGAGCGCGGCGGCGCCTCCGGCGGCCAGCAGCCCGTGGCTCGCGACTTTCACTTCCGCGACGAAGAGGGCGATTCCGAAGAGGATCAGGAAGATCCCCGCCAGGTTGACCGGCAGGACGGAGAACGCGTAGAGCGCGAGAAGGAGCGAGATTCCGCCGACGATGCCCGGGAGGATCGCTCCGGGCGAGGAGAGCTCGAAGTAGAGCCCCACGAGGCCGAGCAGGAAGAGCACGTAGGCCACGTTCGGGTGCGACACGACCCCGAGGAGCTTATCGACGCTCCCCATCTCCCGCGTCTCGACGCGCGCCCCCGCGAGGCGGAGCGTCTCCGCCTCCTTGCCGACCCGGCGCACCGAACGTCCGTCGAGCTGCCGGACGAGATCGGGGACGTCCCGGGCGACGATCTCGATCAGCCCCGCCTCCTTGGCCTCGGTCTCCGTGTAGGAGACGCTCTTCGAAACGGCCGCCTCTGCCTTCTCGACGTTCCGGCCGCGCTTTTCCGCGAGGGTGCGGATGAAGGCGCGGGCGTCCTGCTCCGCCTTCTCGCTCAGGGTCTTCGGGAGCTCCTGTCCTTCCCCGGCGACGGGATGTGCCGCTCCCGCGTTCGTCCCGGGCGCCATCGCCGCCACGTCGCCCGCGAGCAGCAGAAAGAAGCCGGCCGACGCCGCCTGGGCGCCGGAAGGTTCGACGAAAGTCGCCACGGGGACTTTCGACCGGAGAATCGCGGAGGTCATCTCCCGCGTCGAGGTGAGGAGCCCTCCCGGGGTCGAGAGCCCCACGACCACGAGACTCGCTCCCTCCTTCTCCGCCTCGCGAAGGAGCTTCTCGAGATAGACCGCCGCCGCCGGGTGGACGGGCGTCTCGATCTTTCCGACGAGCACGCGGGGCGCCGACGACTCCGGGGCGGCCGCGAGGGCGCACGCCGCGAGCAGGAGAACCGCGATCCCCCGACTCGGAGAAACGGCGAGCCTTTCGGTCAAGATCTCGATCTTATCGCAGCGTCCGGGCGCTTAAACTTGGCGCCGTGCGGATCCGGCCTCTCGAGGTCTTGAACCTCGGCGCCATTCTCGCGCTCTCGCTCGTCACTCTGCTTCTCTACGGAAGTCTGCCGGACCCGGGCGAGATCCTCCTGCGATTCGCCCTGATGGGAGCCTTTCTCGCATTGATCGTCTTCCTGGCGCGCCGCTCGGAGAGACTCCCACCGGCCATTCGCGTCGCCGTGGACTTCTATCCGGCCGCTTTCATCCCTTTCGTATTCGAAAGCCTCGGGCCGCTGATCGCGGCGGCCCGGGGGAGTGCCCGGGACGGCTGGCTGATCGCCGCAGACCGCTGGCTGTTCGGCGTGGACGTGACGGTCTGGCTCGAGCGGTTCGTCCGCCCCGGGCTCACGGACCTCCTCTACCTCTGCTATGCGAGTTACTACTTCTTCGCTCTGACTCTCGGCGCGGTCCTCTGGCGGAAGAGCCCGGCGGCGGCGCGGCGCTACATCTTCACGCTCTCCGTCTGCTACTTCGTTTCGTACGTCGGCTACTTCCTCGTCCCGGCGCTCGGCCCCCGTTTCGCCCTCGCCTCGCTGCAGACGCTGCCGCTCGAGGCCACTCCCCTGTCGCGGGCGATCTCCGTGACGATCAACCAGCTCGAGCGAACGAAATTCGACGTCTTCCCCTCGGGCCACACGATGATCGCCGCGGCGGTCCTGCTCGTCGCCTGGAAACGCGAGCGGCGCGCGTTCTGGGCGCTCTTTCCCGTAGGGGTCGGTCTGATCGTCTCGACCGTCTACTGCCGCTACCACTACGTGGTGGACGTTCTGGCTGGGCTCGCCCTCGCCTTCGCCGTCGTCCCGATCGCGGACCGGCTCTACGACCGAATCGTGAAGGAGCCGGACGCCGCCTCTCCGGCCTGACCCATCGGGAGCCGGCGGCGGCCCTGCGGCCGCGCTGGGCTTCAGAGGGACTTTTCGTACATCCGGTACGTCTTGTAGGGTCGGCCGCCCCAGATCTCGAGGCCCCGGATCATCATGTCGTTGTCCTCGAGGATCCAGGACACTTCGCAGCCGGTGTACCCCTTCTCGAGTGAAGTCCGCAGGCTCTGCTCGAAGAGGAGCGACTGGAGCCCTCGCGAGCGGTACTCCTTCTTGACGCCGAGCGTCAGCACGCGGACCGTGCGGATCTTCCGAATGCCGAGGAGGAATTTCAGCCACCCGAACGGTAGGAGGCGTCCCCCGAGAGGGGCGATCGCCGCGTTGTAGTCCGGGAGCGTCATCATGAAGGCGACCGGCTCGGTGCTCCCGTCGGGCTGTGCGAACTCTCCGATCAATGCGTAGTCGGGGACGAGGAGCGGCTTCAGGCGCGCCGCCATGAAATCCATTTCCTCCGGGGTCATCGGTACGAAACCCCAGTTCCGCTCCCAGGCGGCGTTGTAAACCTCGCGCACGCGGGGCAGATCGCGCTTGAGG
>JBKPSZ010000187.1:0-5786 GCA_046735265.1 Acidobacteriota bacterium
CGGTTCACCAGCGAGACCGACACGGAAGTTTTCGCGCACGAAGTCGAGGAGGCCTTCCGCGGAGACCTCTTCGAGGCCGTGCGGCACGCCGCCTCGCTCCTGCGCGGGGCCTACGCCGTCGTCGTCTCCTCGAGCGACGAACCGGGCGTGCTCGTCGCGGCGCGCTCGGGACCTCCGATCGTTCTCGGGATCGGCCAGGGGGAGAACTTCGTCGCTTCGGATCCCGTCGCGCTCGTCCCCTGGACTCGGGACGTCATCTTCCTGGAGGACGGGGACCTCGCGCGGGTGGACGCCGCGGGCGTGCGCATCGTGGATGCGAAGGGCGGCAGCCCCGATCGCCAGAGGCATCGGATCCTGTGGGACGCCGTGGCCGCCGAGAAGGGGGGCTACCGGCACTTCATGGCGAAGGAGATCCACGAGCAGCCCACGGCGGTCGCGGAGACGCTCGGAGGGAAGGTCTCGCTCGGGACCGGAGAGATCCTGCTTTCCGATCCGCTCCTTTCACCCGAAAAGGTCGCGCGGTTCGACCGGGTCCTCCTGCTCGCCTGCGGCACGTCGTGGCATTCGGCCTTGATCGGCAAGTTCCTGATCGAGGGGATGGCGCGTCTGCCCGTCGAAGTCGACTACGGCAGCGAATTCCGCTATCGCCGCCCCGTCGTCAACGACCGGACCCTGACGCTCGGCATCTCGCAGTCGGGCGAGACGGCGGACACGGTGGCCGCGCTTTCGGAGGCTCGCCGCGAAGGCTCGCCCATCGCCGCGATCGTGAACGTCCCGGGCAGTCAGATCGCGCGCATGGCGGACGCGGTCTTTCCCACGCACGCCGGCCCGGAGATCGGCGTGGCCTCGACCAAGGCCTTCACGACGCAGCTCGCCGTCCTCTTCCTGATCGCCGCGAAGCTGCGCGAGTCGCGCGGTCTCGGCCGCGGCCTGACCGAAGCGGAGCGAAACGCGCTCGCGCAGCTCCCGTCGGCGGCCGGGCGCGCGATCGCGGCGGAGCCGATGCTCGAGGACCTCGCCAAGCGCTACCAGCACGCGAGCGACTTCCTCTTTCTCGGGCGCGGCCTCCACTATCCGGTCGCGCTCGAAGGGGCGTTGAAATTGAAGGAGATCTCGTACATTCACGCCGAGGGATATCCCGCCGGCGAGATGAAGCACGGCCCGATCGCGCTCGTCGACGAGAGCCTGCCGGTCGTGGTGCTCGCGCCGCACGACGGATGGCGCGAGAAGACGCTGTCGAATCTCCAGGAAGTGAAGTCCCGCGACGGCATCGCGATCGTCGTCACCACGCGCGACGACGCGGACGTGGCGGCGATCGCCGATCACGTCCTCGTCATCCCCGAGACGATTCCGGAGCTGCAGCCGATCCTCTCGGTCATCCCGCTGCAGCTGCTCGCTTATCACGTGGCGCTGCGGCGCGGCTGCGACGTGGATCAGCCGAGGAATCTGGCGAAGAGCGTGACGGTCGAGTAGGGAAAGAATCGGATCATCGAAGATCGGATCATCGGAGGATCGCGGGCGACGCGTAGAATCGCCCCTCCGATGACCGGATCTCCCGATCCCCCGATCCCCCGATCTCACCAGGGCCTCAACCCCGAACAGCTCGAGGCGGTCCTCCACGAGAAGGGCCCCCTGCTCGTCCTGGCGGGCGCGGGTTCGGGGAAGACCCGGGTCATCGCGCACCGGCTCGCGCGGCTGGTCGAGACGCGAGTCGATCCGCGCACGATCGTGGCCGTCACGTTCACCAACAAGGCGGCTCGGGAGATGCGCGAGCGCGCCATCCGGCTGATCGGAGGGGTCGCCGCGGGCGCGTTCGTGGGCACTTTCCATTCCTGGGGCCTGCGTTTCCTTCGCCGCAACGCCGGCGTGGCGCGCCTCGACCCGCGCTTCTCGATCGCCGACAGCGCGGATCAGCTCGCCCTCGTCAAGCAGGCGATGGCGGAGGCCGAGATCTCCGAGCAGATCCTGCCGCCCGGGTCCGTACGCGCCCGAATCTCGCAGGCGAAGAACGCGCTCCAGACGCCGGAGCGATTCGAATCCGCGCAGACCGACTTCGCGGGCGAGCGGATCGCCCGCGTCTATCGCCTCTACGAGAAGCGACTCGCCGCATCCGGCGCTCTCGACTTCGACGATCTCATCGTGCGCCCCGTGCGCCTCCTGCGCGAGGAAGCGCCCCTGCTCGCGGCGGAGCGTCGCCGGACGCGCCATCTCCTGATCGACGAGTATCAGGACACCAACGGCGCCCAGGACGCGCTCGTGAAGCTGCTGGGCGAGGCGGCCGACTCGCTCTGCGCCGTCGGCGACGAGGACCAGGCGATCTACCGCTGGCGCGGCGCGGAGGTCGAGCACATCCTTCGCTTCGATCAGGACTTCCCCGGGGCGCGGGTCGTCGCTCTCGAGCGCAACTACCGATCGACGTCGGAGATCCTCGACGCCGCGGCCGCGCTCGTCTCTCACAATCGCCGCCGGCGCGAGAAGCGCCTGCGCTCCGACCGCGGAGCGGGATCCCGCGTCCGGCTCTGGCGCTTCGAGGAGGACCGCCAGGAAGCCGAAGAGATCGCCCGGGCCGTGGCGGACGGGGGAAGGCCCCCGTCGGAAGTCGCGGTGCTTTACCGGACCAACGCACAGTCGCGCGCGTTCGAAGAGGAGTTCCTGCGGCGCCGGATCCCCTACGTCGTCTACGGAGGCATGAAGTTCTACGAGCGCGCGGAGGTCAAGGACGCGCTCGCCTATCTGCGCCTGGCCGTCCGGCCCGAGGACGATCTCGCCTTCCGGCGCGTCGTCAACGTCCCCGCGCGGGGCATCGGCGGCGCCACGCTCGACCGGATCGCGGAAGCGGCCCGCGAGGGGGGCCGATCCTGGTGGGAGGTTTCGGCGGATCCGCTGCCCGGCCTGACGGAGCGCGCGCGCGTGGCGCTTTCCCGGTTCCGGGCGATCGTGACGGACCTCAACGCGAAGGCGGCGGACTGGACGCCGTCGGCCCTCCTCGAGCACCTCCTCTCCGCGAGCGGATACGCCGCGCTCTACGAGCGCTCGGAGGAGCCGGAGGACGTCGCACGGCGGGAAAATCTGGAGGAGCTGATTTCCGCCGCGCGGGAGTTCGAGCGGTCCAACGAAGAAGGGGCGACGATCGCCGACTATCTCGACGCCGTTTCGCTCGCGACCGACGCCGACGCCGAGACACGCGCCGAGTCGGTGACGCTCTCGACGCTGCATGCGGCCAAGGGCCTCGAGTTCCCGGCCGTGTACGTGGTCGGGCTCGAGGAAGGGTACCTTCCGCACGGCAACTCGGCGGAAGAGCCGGAGGAGCTCGAAGAGGAGCGCCGCCTTCTCTATGTCGGCATGACGCGGGCGAAGGACGAGCTGACCCTGACCCTCGCCGACCGGCGGCTCGTTTACGGCCGGGTGCAGTACCGGGAGCCCTCGCGCTTCGTCGGCGAGCTGCCGGGAGGAGCGCTCGAAGAGCGGGGGCCGGCGCGCGCCGCTCGATCGTTCCGGCCGACGCTCTTCGACCGCGGGCGGTCGCGCGAGGCGGAGTACGACGCGGAGCCGGACTCGGACGAGGCGACGCTGCGGCGGGGACTTCGCGTGCGCCACCCCCGATACGGATACGGCACGATCCTGTCGCAGGAGGGCTCGGGAGACGACACCCGCCTGACGGTGTATTTCGATCGCGCCGGAAAGAAGAAGTTCGTCGCGCGGTACGCGGATCTGCGGCCGGCGTGACTCGACGTCAGTCCCTGGTCCCTGGTCCCTGGTCCCGCGTCCGTCTCATCACGATCCCGATCATCCGCCCCGCGGCCGCTCCGTCCCGGCGATAGCTCGCGTACTTCTCTCCGCCGCACCGGGTGCACGCCGGATGGACAGTGATGTTCTCGGGCGCGACACCCGCTTCGGAAAGCTGCGCCCGATTGACCGCGGTGAGATCGAGCCGGAACCTCCCGTCGCACGAGGAACGGAGGAACTCGCCGGCGAACTGCGCCGCGACCTCGCCCCCGACCTCGTAGCAGCAGATTCCGATCGACGGCCCGAGCCACGCGCGGATCGAGCCCGGGGGAGCGCCCAGATCCCGCATCGCCCGCACCGCCGCCGCCGCCGCGCCGGCCGCCGTCCCGCGCCACCCCGCGTGCGCCGTCGCGACCACCGTCTCCGAGGCGAGAAGGATCGGCACGCAATCCGCGGTCTGGACCACGAGCGCGACGCCCGGCCGGTCGGTCGCGAGCGCGTCGCATTCTCCGGCGTCGCGGACATCCCCCTTCGGAGGGGCCTCACGCACGAGCACGGCGCGGTTGCCGTGGACTTGCGTCGCCCGGACGATCGGAGTGCCGTCGAGCGACAGCGCGCGGGCGAGGCGGCTCGCGAGAAACGCCGTCGGGGATCGCTCGCCGGCCGGAGCCGCGGCGCGGCCCGAAAAAGCGACGAGGAGGTCGCTCGGCGCCTCGGCCGGACGGAAGACGGCGACACCGCCGAAGTTCTCCTCTCGCCACGCGCTCACGGGCTCATTGTACGAGGCCTGCACCTCTCCCTCCGTGTTAGAATTTCGCGGTGTCTCCGGTCGAAACGCCTGAAAAGACGCGGGTTTTCCCCGTCATCGGGCTCGAGGTCCACGCTCAACTCCAGACGCGATCGAAGATCTTCTGCCCGTGTCCGGTCACGGTCGGAGCCCCCGCGAACGAGGCCACGTGCCCGGTCTGTCTCGGCTTTCCGGGAACGCTTCCCGTTCTGAACCGCCACGCCGTCACGCTCGGGTTGCGGCTCGCGCAGGCCGTCGGAGCGACCATTCACGCCGACTCCCGTTTCGCGCGCAAGCACTACTTCTACCCGGATCTTCCGAAGGGCTACCAGATCACCCAGTACGACCGCCCCTTCTCGACCGGCGGCGCGATCGAGATCGACACGCCGTCCGGCCCTCGCGCGATCCGTCTCGTCCGCATCCATCTCGAAGAGGATGCGGGCAAGCTCCTCCACGAGACTCCGGACGCCCGAGTTCCCCCGAACGAGACGCTGGTGGACTGGAACCGCGCGGGGGTTCCGCTCGTCGAGATCGTCGGCGAGCCGGACATCCGCACCCCCGAGGAAGCGGCGTCGTACCTGACGGAGCTCCGCCGCCTGCTGCGCTACACCGGGGTTTCCGACGGCGACATGGAGAAAGGGAACCTGCGTTGTGACGCGAACGTGTCCGTGCGCGCTTCCGAGACGGCGCCCCTGGGCACCCGCGTCGAGATCAAGAACCTGAACTCGATCCGCTTCGTGGCCAAGGCGCTCGAACACGAGATCGAGCGCCAGGCCGAAGCGATCGAACGCGGCGAGCGGATCGAGCTCGAAACCCGGCTCTGGGACGCGGCCGCGGGACGCACGGTCGCGATGCGCAGCAAGGAAGAGGCGCACGACTACCGGTACTTTCCGGAGCCGGATCTGGGCGCGCTTCTCGTAGACGAGGCATGGATCACCGAAGCCACACGCGACCTGCCGGAGCTGTCGCGCGCGAAGAAGGCGCGGTTCGTGTCGAACGGGGTCTCGGCGGGGGACGCGGAGACGCTCGTTTCCACGCGGGAGCTCGCCGACTACTACGAGCGCCTCGTCGCCGCCGGCGCTCCGGCGAGAGTCGCGGCGAACTGGGTGACCGGAGAAGTCCTGCGCTGGATGAAAGAGCGCCGCCATTCCTCCGAAGAAGCCCTGTCTTTCTCGGTCACGCCGGAGCGCCTCGCCGGTCTGCTCGGTCCGCTCGAACGCGGTGAGATCTCCGCAGCGTCCGCCAAGGAGGTCTTCGCCGCCATGCTGGATTC